>DBNW01000009.1 GCA_002299425.1 Methylococcaceae bacterium UBA662
GTTCCCCACACCCGTGGGGATGAACCGACAAAAAACAGAGAAGCATGTCTTTTATCATCGGAAAAGCATTTCTAAACACCTATCCTTTTGTTATGCCTCGGCTGAAGATAACGGTTCGTTTACCGTATCTACAGCGACAGTCTCTTTGGGCATCTGTTTGTATTGCAAATGGCCAGCCAGCTCATTGTTGTCCACACGTTCATAAATATCTTCGACAGAAAGCGTAAGCCCAATGGATTCAAAAGTGACTGGATCGCCAAAATAATAATTTTCCGGTTGCCAATGGTTACTTTTGCGGAGGATGGTTATCAGGACAATATCTTGTTCAACCATGATATATTCCTGCAATGACGGCAGGTTGATGTAACGCAAGAGCTTTGTCGTTTGGTCTAGTTTTCTTGTCGACCCGGACAACACTTCCACGATCAATATCGGATTTCCCGCCGAGTAACGGTTTTCACCGGTTTTATCACAATCCACCACCAAATCAGGGTAGACATAGTTGTTGCCTGCGACCAACTTCAAAGGCACTTTCATATCGGACATAAACGCTGAACATGCCTTGCCTCTTAAATGGTTCCAAAAATGTCCAAACAGATTACCTGCAAGTAAGTTGTGGTTAGAGCTTGCACCGGACATGGCATAAGCATACCCGTCAATATACTCACGTCGGATTTCAGAGTAGGGTTCGGTCGCAAGATACTCTTCCTCTGACATTGGTAGGCCTTCTGAAAGATAGCAGTCGGGTTGCAGTGACATTTAACGCCCTCTGAAACGGGTCTTGTAATTGCGTTCCTATTAGATTTTCCATGATGCGTGAAAAATATGAGGAAAACAAGTTCATTAACCAGGGCATTTCTTGGGTGCCATCCCACATTGAGCCATGATCAAGTGCCTGTTTTGCTGAGAGTATTGCCGTATCCTTATTGGTGGCTATAACGCCTGCTTGGACACGATGGACGACGTAAGTGATGAATTTTGATTGTTTTGACAGGAGTTATTACCTCTAGTCGTTTTAGGGGCAATAACACCGTAAAAGGGGAGATTGCCCTTTGCGGGTTTAATGGAGTTGCGTTCCCCACACCCGTGGGGATGAAGATTTTCAGTCAATGTGCTGCGCTCGACGAGTCGCTTGATGAATGCCGCGTCAGTTTTCACAAGAAACCGGCATCGGGGTTATCTGCTTTGGTGCCGGGTAGTGCGCTTGACGCGTAGCCTTCGGGCGGCAAGCACGATACCGGATACGCTTATCCCCGCCCCGCCGATGCTAAAAGTGACCAGTAAAATATCCCACAGCGGCCTGCTGTTTAGCAGGGGCAGCCAATCCCAGCTGTGCAGTAAGGCAAAAAGCCAACGGCTGGTCCTTTGGTAAGCATCCAGTTTGGCCGGTATGCCGGTGTATGGGTCAATGTGCAGCCAGGTGCTGTGGGCGTCGTCAAATTTCAAGCGCAACAAAGGCAGGCGTTTTTCGATATGCCCGGTCATGGTGTGCGGTGCGCGGGGGTAGTAGTAAAAATCATAGTCCGTTAGGGTTTGCGCTAAGACTTTCTGGCTGCTTGGGAACATCTGTTTGGCGGCGGCTTGCAAGGGTACGGTGTCAAAGCGGGCGAACGGGCGGCTGCCTTTTTCCGCAAACAGCAACCTGCTTTCGCCCGCGTTGTTGAAGGCTAGGTAATAGCCCTTGCCGTCAATTAAGTGCCATTGCAGCTCGCAGGGCGTGAAGCCTGTTTCCTTAAAGCGTGTTAAGGCGTCTGCGGCTGGTAAGGGAAAGTGCCGGGCTTCCAGTTCGCCTCCGGCGTAGGCTTTTAGGTTCACTCCGGTACCCGGGGCATTAAACAGATTCCAGGGGTTCATGGAAAACAGGCCGCTGAGTACCCAAGTGAACGCCGCTAGGCCAAACACCAGGCCTAACTGATGGTGCCAGCGCATTAAGCCGTTTCGGTAGGGGGTTTTAGCCCCGCTTTTGTAGCGGCCTTTGAAACGCCAGCGCCACACGCCGACGACTAGGCCGGTACCCGCCAGCACTGTCCCTAACAGCGAGCTGTAAATAATGATGTTGGCGGCCTGCGGGTCAAAAAAACCGCCACGAAACGGGTACAGCCAGTGCAGCCAAGCCCCGATCCAGTTCCAAAACCGCTCAGTGCCGGTGGCATCGCGTACCACTTCACCGGTGCTGCCGGAGACGTACAGCACGGTCTGCTCAGCATCGTGCATCAACACTTTTGATAAAGGCCGGTTGCCATCTAGGGCGCGGGAATGGCTCCAAGCATCTTCGTTCACTTGGCCTAAGTAGTCGCCGTCCGTGCCTTGAAATGCGCGTGCCGATTGCACCGCTTCCTCGCTTGTGGTCGGCAGGACAAGCCGGCCGCTTTTCGCATCGACCGCCACCCAAGTGTGCGCAGGGTAGGTCAAAATAAAGCGCGGCTGGCCGGCGACCGTCACCAGACGGATAGATTGAGGGTTTTGGCCGGGCTTGGCAGTATCCAGCACGGCGGCTAAATTCACACCCAGAGCGTGGCTTGATAAACCCGGCGACGCTTGCCAGCGTTCGCGCTCGGACAACTTAGGGTAGCCGATGTACAGCATGACCACGCCGGAGACGAACCATGCGGCCATGAACAGGCAAATTGCAATACCCAGCCAACGGTGGGCAAGATAAACCGCGCGTTTCACGTTATTAAAAACCCAGTTTCAGTTCCATCAAGAACAGCCTCGGCTCGCGCAGGAGGAACAAGGGTGCGGTGCCGCCACTGCCCCATTCGGCGTAGACCTCGTCGGTAAGGTTTTTGACCCGCGCGGTTAGGCCGGCATTTTTGTGAAATTGCCAACTCATTTGCATATCAAAAACCGCGTAGGCCGGCATGATCACCAGGTTGGCGTTGTCGGCAAACCGTTGATCGACAAAACGCGCCCCAAAATTCCATTGCCAATGTCGGTAAAAATCCCAGGTCAGCCAGCCGTTGGCAACCCATTCAGGGACGTTGGTCGGGCGGTTGCCGGCACGGGAGACACCGCGTTCATTGAATTCGTCCAAACGGGCATCGGTGTAAGCCATGTTGCCTTGCACGCTCCACTGCGGGGTGATCTGTAGCCCTAAGTTAGCTTCCACGCCAACCGAAGATTGCGCCCCGACCGGCAGGGTAAGGTTCGGAAACAACATATCCGTGGTGGCGATGTTGGTGCGCTCAATCCAGTAGGCGGCTACCGTGCCCGAGCCGCGCTTGCCCCAGAAGTCAAATTTGCTGCCAATTTCCGCCTGCTGGCCGGTACTGAGGGCAAAATCGCGTACTTGGCCCAGATTGGCAGTGGTCAACATGCCCGCCGGTGGGCTGGCGGCGGTGCTGTATTGGCTGTAGATATTGACGGTCGGCGTGATGTCGTACATCAGCCCGGTGCGCCAGGTGACCGGTTGGTAATGCCGGGTGAATGAGGGGGGCAAGCCGAAGGGGTTGGTTTCCGAAGGCGGCGTAGGGTCTCGGTAGTTGGTGTTATCCAAGGTGATGTCGTCTACCCGCAGGCCGGCGACTAAATTAAGCTTGGGCAATAAGGTCAGGCGGCTTTCAGCGTAGCCGGCTACAGTCAGAAGTTCATTTCTGGCCCCGCGTACCGGCCCGGTTGCCAGCGGGTTGTCGTAGTAGGTTTGGTCGGCGACAAAGCCGTAGGGGCTGATTAAACCACCCACCTGACCAATCTCCAGGCTGGGGTTGCGGATTTGGTTGTTGTAGGCCACGTCAATGCCGGCAAAAAATTTGCTCGGCAAGGTGAACAGCCGGGTGTCATGGCTGGCCTCAATCCGGTTGCCCACTAGGTACTGGCTGTGGTCGGTGGCAAGAGACAGGTTGCGGGCTATCAAGGTGTTGGTGTCGTTCCAGTCGGCACCTTCGACGTTGCGCCATTGCCGGTCGGCACCGTAGTAGTACAAGGTGTTTTTCAACTGGGTGTTGGGGCTTAATTGGTATTCGATGATGTCTCGCACCCAGGTGACTTGTTGGTCGAACACCGGGTTTTTGGCGTTGTAGTTTTCAAAGCGGGTGCGGGGGTCTATGTTGCCGACGGTGCCGGAGGTGATGCGTGGGTCGCCCCAAGGCACAATGCCGCCGCTGACGGTCGGATTCAGCACCGGTGTGCCCCAGTAGGCAAAGCGGTCTTCCAATTGGTGTTCCACCGCGACGGTGTGCGACAAGCGGTCTGTGATGTCGCTCAATAGGGAGAAGCTCATCACCCCGGAGTTAAAGCGGCTGTTGTTGAACCAGCCCTCGCTGCCGGTGTGGCTGAGGTCGGCTTGCACCCAGTTGTTGCCGCTGCCTACCCGCCCGTTGTAACCGTAAGCGGCCTGGCGGCTCCAGTATTCGCCTAAGGACAGCATGGCGTTGTGGCTGTCGGGACCGCGGTTGGCCAGTTTGCTGACGTAATTGATGGAGCCGCCGACGGCACCTTGGCCGAACAGAAAGGTTGACGGCCCGCCCAAAACCTCAACCCGGTCCAGCAGCCAACTGTCAATGGGCCGGGCGGATACCGCGTCGTATTGCACGGTGATGCCGTTGAACAATTGTGTGATTTGGGCACCGGTAAAACCGCGCATCGACACCGAACCGGCCGCCCCCGGTTGGGATGATACGGTAATTCCAGGGCTGCGCTCTAAGGCTTCTTGGCTGGTATAGGCTCCGCGTTTTTCCATGGTCTTGCGGTCAATGACGTTTACGGAGGCCGGTGTTTCCCGTACCGTTAAGCCCAGTCGGCTGCCGGTCTCGGTTACGGTGTCTAAGTGTGGCTTGCTGTTAGGTGGGTTCAGCTCGTTTTTCCCGTGTACGGTAATGGCATCGAGCGTCACTTCTGATTTGGCCTTAGCGGGCTTCTGGGCGGCAGTTTTTTTGCCATCGGCGGTGTCTGCGCTGACATGGCCGGAGCCGACCAAAACGAGTGTGGCCAATAAGCAGGCAGTGGATTGCGCCAGTTGTGCTCTTAGAGCGCTCAGTTTGTAGGGCATGTTGTGTCCTCAGGGGTTGGCAAACGGCGGCAAGCCATTTTTTGCGGCTCGATTTTATGGCCCCAAGCAGAATTCATGCCGATTTGTTTTTTGTCCTGAAAACGCTACAAACGCTGTCTTTAGCGGTGCTGTCTGCGCGTGCGCCCGGCCGACGGAGGGCGTGAAATGGCGTGTTTTTGCTGGGAATTTAGGGCATTCCACGCAGCAGTATGCCCATCGCCGCGCCTATGCCTTAAGGGTTAAGCAATAGGCGGGTTGTGCCGGAAACAGTGAGGGGGTGGATTTTAGGCTTTCCCGGTGGGTGCCTACCCGGTTAGGTGTACAGGCTGCTTTTTCAAGCGGCAAACAGGCTTTTTAGCGTTACCAAAACAACCGCTGGGTCTGGCTACTTTCAAAAACCATTTGCGCGGGTTTAGAGCCGGTTGGCCGCGAGGTTTTTCAGGTAGCCGGTAAAGTTTTCTTGTAATTCTTCATGCAGCAGCCCGTATTCCACTGTGGCCATCAAAAAACCCAGCTTAGTACCGCAATCGTAGCGTTTGCCAGCAAATTGATAGGCGAGGACAGTCTCGTCTGCCAACAAATCGGCGATAGCATCCGTTAATTGAATTTCCCCACCGGCACCCCGCCCCGTGTTTTCAAGTTTGGCAAAAATGGCCGGAGTCAGGATATAACGCCCGACTACGGCCAAATTGGAAGGAGCAACCTCAGGTTTGGGCTTTTCCACGATATGCTCAACGGCACCGTATTGACCGAAAAAGTTTTGCGTTCTGACAATGCCGTATTTGTCGGTTTCGCTGGGGTCGACCGATTCCACGCCTAAAATTGAGCAGTGTTTTTGCTGGTACAGATCCACCATTTGCTTCATGCAGCCACGGTGGCCGTCTGCAATTAAATCATCCGGTAAAATTACCGCGAACGGCTCATCACCGATCACAGGCCGGGCGCAATAGACCGCATGGCCCAATCCTAATGCTTCTGGCTGGCGAATATACACACAGGAAATGCCGGCCGGGATGCTGTCCCGAAGTTGTTGCAACAACGTGTCTTTACCGCGTGTTGCCAATTCGGTCTCCAGCTCATAGGCTTTGTCGAAATGGTCGATAATTGAGTTTTTGGTGCGGCCAGTGATGAAAATCAGGGTGTCGATACCGGCTGCCGCCGCCTCTTCAACCGCGTATTGCAGCAACGGCTTGTCAACGATCGGCAGCATTTCCTTAGGTATGACCTTGGTAGCGGGCAAAAAACGGGAACCTAAACCGGCGACTGGGAAAACGGCTTTGGTAATTTTTTTCATGCAGGGGTCTCTCTTTTAGATGGTTTAATGTCCTGGTGGGTGGTTTCAGTGCTTTAGATACGCCCGTATTGGTCATCGAAACGGACAATGTCGTCTTCACCTAGATAGCTGCCCGATTGCACTTCGACAATTTCTAGCGGGATAACGCCGGGGTTTTCTAAGCAATGCACCACGCCCAGCGGAATGAAGGTGGATTGGTTTTCCGTCAGCAACACCTGTTCGTCACCTTTGTGTACCAGGGCCGTGCCTTTGACCACCACCCAGTGCTCGGCGCGGTGGTGGTGTTTTTGCAAGGACAGTTTGGCACCCGGTTTCACCACAATGCGCTTGGTTTGATAGCGGTGGCCACTGTCGACTAAGTCGTAGTGACCCCAGGGCCGGTAGGTTTTGCGATGCACGTCCGGTTCGCCGCGTTGTTTTTGTTTCAGTTGGTTGACGATGTTTTTGACTTCCTGCACCCGGTCTTTGGTGGCAATCATGACAGCATCGCTGGTTTCCACCACGACCAAACCATCCACGCCAACTACCGTGACTAAACGGTATTCAGCATGGATGAACGAATTGCGACTGTCCAAGGCCAAAACATCGCCGTGGACGGCATTGCCGGCGGCATCTTTTTCGGTCACATCCCATAGTGCTGACCACGATCCGACATCACTCCAACCGGCATCTAGCGGGATTATCACGGCTTTGTCGGTTTTTTCCATCACCGCGTAATCAATGGAATCTGCCGGGCAAGCGGCGAACCGGTTTTTATCCAGGCGGGTGAAATCTAAGTCGATGTTGGCGGTAGCCAAGGCCTCCCGGCAGGCAACCAGCATGGCAGGGTTAAATTTTTCCAGCTCTGCTAAGAAATTGCCGGCCGTAAAAGCAAACATGCCGCTGTTCCAATAATAATCGCCGCTGGCCAAATACTGATCGGCGGTGGCTAAATCGGGTTTTTCAACAAAGGCGTCTGCATGGAATGCATCGCCTAGGCTCGCTCCCCGTTTTATGTAGCCATAACCGGTTTCAGGGCCGCTTGGAGCAATGCCAAACGTGACCAGATAACCCTGTCTGGCCAATGCGCGGGCAGCCAGCGCGGCGGTTTGAAATGCGGCCACGTTTTCGATGACATGGTCTGCCGGGAGGATAAGCAGCACGTCGTCTAAGGAAGGGACGGACAAGGCAGCCAGTGCTACGGCTGGGGCGGTATTTTTACCCATAGGCTCCAAGATGATGGAAGACGGCTTAACGCCAATTTCCCATAGCTGTTCAGCCATCATGAAACGGTGATCTTCGTTGCAAACGGCAATCGGCGGTTGCAACCCCTCGATGCCGTGGAGCCTAAGCAAGGTTTCTTGAATCATAGTGTTGTCGGTCACCAACGGCAAAAACTGCTTAGGGTGCTGACTTCGGGACAAAGGCCATAGCCGAGTGCCTGAACCACCCGACAGAATGACTGGAATCATAGTGTGTGCCTGCTGGTTGAATTTAAATGGATACCGGGCTTTTATTATACACAAGTACCAGGCCGGGTCTGGGTAAAGACCGTACTTTTGGTTTAATTAACTGATAACGGGGGGATGAGAAAAGCCTATCCCAGCGGCATCAGCCGCGAACAATTTAAACGCCTCCGTCCCTTGTTGGAAAGTGTCCGGCATCAAGCGGCACATCGGCCGCCTTCGGCATGTCGAGAGCGTTCGGGTGGACGGCGGCTATACGGGCAACCCTTTGCCGCTGCCGTGGCGGAAACGCTGGGAGCCACCGTCTAGGTCCGCCAAGCGCAGTGAATGGCACACCTTCGCCGTCATCCCTAAGCGTTGGGTGGTCGAAACGAAGCCTTTCGGCTGGTTCTAGAGGCTCTTAATTCGCATTTAAGCCAAGTTTGACGTCTAATGCCGTTATCAACGCGGCATTGTTTATACGGTCAGCGCCAAAATGGTCTTCTGAAATGCTGAGCAAGACGTCATAAAGCGTTTGCGTTTCGACATCCAGAGCCAGCACCTCCTGACTGCGTGCGAGCCTTCGTTCAGGAAAACTGCGATCCAGTTTTGCGCCGGTTAAATTTTCTATCTGATCTAACTTGTCGGCATCAAACAGGTGATCGTAACGGATGAAATAAACCGTCTCGTGATTTTGATAAAGGCGAAGCAGGCGCAGGTAAGCGAGCCGCCACACCGCGAAAGCATCCAATACACTAATGCGAAAATCACGCAGATAAGGCGCGGAACGACATTCTTTGAGAATACTTTCTACTGTTGCGGCTGGGTTGCGGAACACACATAGCACCAATGTATCGGGTGCCGCTTCCAGCCAGGCATTGGCAGTCAATGAAAAGCGGGGGTCCTTAAAACAAAAAGGTGAGGACGCTACTAACGCACGAATGGCCGAGCGAGTGTCTTGATCAGGGATAAAAGCCAGGCTCATGGGTAAACGAGCCAGCCATAATTGTCCAGGCCGATAGCCATCAAGCAGCCGCTGCGCTGCCTGTGGATATTCACGCACCACAGAAGAGGTGATGATCTGCTCGTTCAGGTCATTGATTTCTTTGTTTTCAAAAAAGCCTTTAGGATTGGCGCTGTTTGGCGGGTAGAGGTTATCGCCATGATAGTAATGGGTTTGGTCAAAAAGACCCGCAAGGCAACTGGTGCCGCACCTGCCAGAACCAACAATAATGACCGATTTGGTTTGATTTGATGTGGGCGTATTCACCATCTCTTCCTGATTTATGCAGGAAATCTTATTTTTTAATTATCAAAATAGTTCCATTGTAAAAGCTCATGCTTTCTATTTTTTTAGCTAAAGCTACCTGCATAGGAGTAGGGGGGTTCGTGCTATAAAAGGGATGATTTTCTCTTTTACCACAAACCAAATAAGCCAGTTTACTGAAATAAGAGTAGGCATCTTCGCCACAATCTGCATAGCCTTGTTCATCTAAGGGTGAAAAACTGGTATGGACATCCTCCATAATAAAAATGCCGCCTGCTTCAACGGTTGAAAACAATTTTTCAAACGCCAATATCTGGTGGGACCAATAATGACTGGCATCGTCAATGATAATTTTATTTGAAGGGTACTTTTCCGCTAGGCTTGACAAAAAATCCAATGACCCAAGATCGCCAATTTCAACAGTAATTCGATCTGTTGCTACTGTTTTCGCATCGGGTCGAATATCGACTCCGACAATATGTGCATTGGGGAAATAATCTTTCCAAGTTAACAGTGATTTACCTTTATTTTTTTCAGGGCCTACCCCTAGCTCAAGCAAGGTAAAACGTTGTTCTTTAAATTTGGCTAAATAAAATTCATAAAAACGCAAATAGTCATGCCCTTTTGTTGACTTATCTGTGTTGTAGTTAGAGCCTAAGTCGTCAAGGGTTGTTGCATTAAAAAACCGGGTGGCTTGCTTTAGTGTCATAGGAGGCGTAGTGGTTGGGGAAAGCCCTGGTGCAATCGGGGATAGATTATTTTGGCTTTCTGTGTCAAGTTTCTGTAGTTTTAATTCTAAGTCAGGGTCATGATAGGTTTCTTTTTTTACCAATCCCTGATCAAAAAAAACTTGCCATACTTTTCCTAAATCTTGCAGTACATTTGGATTACCTTGATTTTCAAGCACGCCACTCTTTACAAAAAAAGAGTAATACTCCGCATTGAGTCCTTTAGCTTGTGCACACGTGATGTAATTTTGATTACTGTGTTTGGTGCGCCAAAAATGCAGCAATTTAGCAGTGCTGTTTTCCGTCAGTAATACAGTGTGAAACGCTGAACCGGTCATTCCGGCTATAACAGTGGCTTGTTCAAATAGAAGAATTTGTTCACCTAACGCAAGAGTTTCTGGGTGAATAATGGTAAAGCCTTCTGTTTCCAGTGCCGCTTCAAACTCTTTTTCACCCGCAATCACTCCCTTTTTTAGCAAAGAACGACTTAACCAAATTTTTTCCGCCGTCGGCTTCAACGCTGTTTTAACTTTAACCCGTTGCCCTATTTCAGCTAATGCTTGCGCTTGTTTTTGACTGCAATAATTGCGTATTTCAAAACCGGCCTCTGGCACAATTAACTCGTCAAAGTAGGTTACTTCAGTAATAAAATGTAGGCGGTTAGTGTTGATTAGTGCTGCTGCTAATAACTCTTTTTGCCAATTTTTAAGATCAGAAAATGAATTAAGCGGTGTGCCAGCGATAGGGTCCAAGTGAAAATACACGTCTTCTTCGGGATAATCGTTTAAAGCCCACGCTCGCGCCAGCGTCTCCAGTAAAAAATGTCCATAATGATGTCGGATTATTCCGCAATAAACCCCTTTTCTTTCTTGCAAAGCCGCTGTTTTTAAATTTGGAAGATAATTATTTTCTGGGCATTGTATTTGTCCATAATTTCGTTTTAACAACGATTTTGTATGAGGCTGGCCTTGGTCGTTATAGATACTCCCAATAAATTCAGTGGTATGCGGATACTCGCCAACAGATTCCCCCATTCTTTTTATTGGCGTGACCCAGGCTTTTTGAAGCACATCGCTGCCATTCTCTGACGAATTGTGCTCGTTATCTAAAATATTACTCAGATCAGGGAATCTGGCATTAAAAAAATCCAAGACTTCCTGGGTAAAAAAATCCCTCCATTGGTTGCTTTTCCCAGACCGCACATGCGATGGATGCACTACTTTCCCAGAAAAAAGAGAGTTATTAAAAGCAATCTCAAGAGCAATTTCTAAATCAGTGCTATTTAAACCAAGGTGTGCAAATGCGCGGGAAAATATTTCTAACTTGGAATCTTCTATCAACTTTTCATAGCGCAATTCAAAAAATCGGGGATCATTGTAATTCCAATTTTGCATATCACGGATTGTCCAACTGGCCGAATGACTCATCTCAAAAATAAATCGTGCTGAATCATCAGGCAAAGAATTAATTTTTTCTTTATAGGTCATGCCGTCAAATTTTTCTTGCTTAACATTTATCCAGGGTTCGTCGCGTTCATCACATTTCATATGAAAAAAGGTAGCGGAGACGATGATATCCCGAGGATCGCGAATAATATGCACACCCCTCAGCAAGCGGTTAGGAAAGCGAGTTTCTAATGCGTTCATATCAATCCGTGAATGATCTTGAAAAAATACATCGGCTGAATCAGGTAAGTCTTCTTGCTCTCCTCTAAAAAATTGCCGACCTGTCCTTCTTGAAAATTCTTTAAAAATATTTAGAAACCAAACAGTCCCGCCCTTATGATAGGTGCCAACAATAATTAAGGTGTCTTGACTCATACTCATCGTCTCCATCGTATTAAAAATGCTATCAAGTTAACGCATTCCCAACCGAAAATGCCTTCCAAATGCTATGCCAACCGGCATCATGGCCATAACAGAGCTTGTCCCGTTGTTGGGCTGCATGGGTCAACGCTTCAAGATCATGCGCCAGGATTGAAATTCCTTGGATCAGTTCTGACAATGTAGCAGGATTGGTTATTCCAGAAGAACCGGCTGGGCAATAACTGTCAAGTATCGGGATAGCAAGCCGGATTAGCGTCTCCCGGTAAGAAGCGAATTCCGCAACCCCAGGACTTAAATCTATAACTGCGGAGGGAAGATCGCCTAATTTATGAAAACTGTTCATAATCGAATCAACAGAAACAAGGGTGCGGTGATTGCTAGAAGCTAGAACAGCGTCTTTAGATGTCGGCGCAATAATTCGCGGATAACTCCATTCTGGACAGAGACTGGCGACGTAGTGGGCAACCGCTTCAGCCAGTTTGAATTGTTGAACAGTATCGGCGAGGATATCTATCCGATTTTGCTGCGGCTTGCCACCTACCTGCCAAGGTTTCCATCTCCAGAATGGCACGCAGGCGAACTTGATCCCCGGACTGTTAACGCAACGGGTAAGCTGGTCATGGCTATCCACTAATGTCAGATTATCAATCCCTAACGCCAATTGCGGTAAGGTAGCCATGGCATCGGGCTGATAAAGACGTAGGGAATCCAGACGCAGGTATACTTTGGTGTGGTGTATTGACGGCCTGTTTAAGTTCGCAAATTCATCGGAAAGACGCAACATCCATAGCGTTACGCGCGGATTTTCTGCTATCAGTTCAGCCAGTGTGGCGGTAAAGCTGGTCATCCCCACAGAGCGTGAAGCGTTGACACAAACCGGTGAGAGCGCAACTTTTCCGTATTCGGCGAGACCGTTGAAACATTCAAATAAGGTCGCCTGAGAGACAGGAAGAGGTTGGTCGAAATAAAAGATAATCTGCCCCAGATGCCTTAGGTAATTGGCTGTTTGGGAAACGTGTTCACGATAGGGCGAATCGCCATTAAAAAACTCCCGGCCACAGGTTAGAACGATTTTCGGACGTGCTTTAATTTTCGTGGCAACCTGGTCAAAAGCGATGACCGCCTGAAGCTTTACTTTGTTGTAGGTATCCAGAGTGGCAAAGGTAAGGCTTTCCAGCAGTTCCGGTTGATAAGCCAGCTTGATACAGGCATCGGCCACATCGTTCATGGTTTTGCAGTGATGCCACGGATGATCGCTCGGAATGCCTTCAAGAGCATGGCCTATGGCAACAATCGGCATACCGCTAGCAAACGCTTCAATGGCCTTTATTTTCAATCCGGTACTGAAGGAGAGCGGTACGGTAACCAAGTCAACGCTTGCATAGAAATCATCCACTGTCTCAACCCGCCCCATAAGGTCTATACCGGGCAATTCTGCAAACTCTGTCAAGGCACTACACATGCCCCCGGCAAAACGAATCTTTATTGGTGCCAGTTGTTGTTTAAAGTACGGCAACACCTCGGTAACAAAAGCGCGGGCGTTATAGACATTAACCGAATTCATTGTGCCGATCATGCCGATTACCAAATACCCTTCATCCTCAGGGCAGCGCCGGCGTAAAACGCGGCATTCTGGTTCAACATGCGGCATGGTGATGCATTCTGTCGGACTTATGCGACGAAAAAATTCTGCTTCTTCATCCTTTATCGCCCACACCAGATCGGCTCTATTGAGGGCAATCGCTTCTTGATCCTGCGTCGTGTAAAAAAACTCACAGGGAACCCCATTGCTTTCAAAGAGCTCCCGTCTGCCGGTGAATTTATCATGCGTATCAAGAATTTTCAGGGTGGATTTAGGCGCATAGTCAAAGGCTTTACTAAGATAGGCGTAATTAACAATGAAGGCATCAAAATGACTACGCTTGAAAAGCCACTGCAGATAATCGCCGATAGCGTGATCCCACCATTCATCAATAGTGTGGTGCTGGTCGGCTGCCGCCGTGTGCAAGGGGCGTGTGGTAGGCAAAAGATGAAAGCTGTCCCACTGTTCGGCCATTTGCCGGGCAAGATCCATTGGCACATAGTGGAACCACCATTCATGCGGGTAATGCACGAAATGAATGCGCGCTCCCCGCTGTTGCAGTTCGCGGCAAACAGCATAAATTCGTTTGCGGTTACCTTGGTCAACGGGAACAGTGGGGGTTGGTGACAAAACAAGAATATCGGTGCCCGTTAAGCGGGTGCTAGGCTGTGAAATACAGGAAGGGATGCTGGAATTCGCAGCATCTTTAGCCTTGGATGTTGAAAACAATCCTTTAGTCATAGGCGATTACTCCTAGGCCCTCGAAGCCGCAGAGTACCGCTAAGGTAAATACTTCCAGCGCTTTAAGCTGCTGTTGAAAGAGTTTCGGGCTGTCGGTATCCAGATAAAACCCCAGGACGGTACGTTTGGAGGGGGGAATCTGAAAAAAATAATCTAATACTTGTTCCCATTCATCGGCTGCACGTTTTGTCGCTGCCTCCGGATCCATCGTAAAATCAGAGACAGCCTGCCAGGCAACGCGTTTGCGAAACCATGTGCGCGTCAAGCGCTTACGCTCCACTAGGTGTTGGACTGAAGCTTCCGGAACATAAAGCGTGTTTAGCCCACGTTCACGAAAAAAGTTGAGCATGGCAATTTCTTCGTTGCTCAAAAGCGTACTGCCATTACCGATTCGGCCCAGTTTGCCATCAAAACCGCCAAATTCGAGTAAGGGCTTGGTACGAAAGGCAATATTAGTACCTGCCAGCCATTCGTTAGGCGCTGCCACACGCGTATTTCCGCCCCAATTGACCACGGACACAAAACCGAGATTCCAGTCATGCAGCCAAACCGGTCGAGGAATTTCCCAGAGTGGATCGACCCGCCCACCGGCCACGACTGCATCCTGATCAAACTGGTCGAAAGCTTGAACCAGTTTTTCCAGCCAATGAGGACTAGCAATGGCATCATCATCCATAAAAGCGATGAATTCAGTACCGCAATTGCGGGAGCCCACATTACGGGCATTGGAAAGCCCTGGTGTTGTTTCAATCCGGTAATCGAGCAAAGGCGGCTCGTTATAGCGGCGGCCAAAAATTTCTGCCTGCTGATGATCGGGAGAGTTATCTACCACAATGATGCGATAGAGTTTTTTATCAAGTGATTGATTCTTAGCACTTTCAATAGCCTTAGGTAATACCTCGTAGCGGTTGTAGGTGCAGATGCAGAGCGTAATACGCGGATTCATTGTGTATCCTTATTAGCCTTCGCTAGGTGAATGAACCGTGTCAGCAGGCTCGGCCACGTCATTCTCTTGATTGGTCAGCGTATCGCACATATCGAGGCATTCTTCAACCTCCTGCTCGGTAGCCGGATCAACGGTAAAATTATGGAACACAACGCCTAACAAAGGACTCGCGTCATCGGCAGGATTAGGCCTGAACATTTTAGCCACCAAAAACTCCAGACGCGTGACACCCAAGGACTCCCTTGGCAGGAGTACGCCGCTGTATTCAATCAGCAAGCTTGTCACTTTCTTAACCAGCGGTATTTCTTTATTATCGGAAAAGCAGCGAATTCTGTTGCTAGGTGCTGTGCCCCATCTGGCCAGTCTGAGACTGAGCTTTAATGGCGTGGTGCGGCAAAGATGCAGGTCAAAAAAGAACGCATTTTCTGGACCTGTCCAACGAAACGGTAAGCCTTTGTCAGTGTACTCAATACCGTAAAACCCTTTATCGGGCTTGATCGGCATTGCCACATCAATTTTTATTTGCCTAAGACCTTCGTAGCGTGCTAGAGCTTCAGGCAACAGGATGTCGCGCATGGTCATATAAGCTTTTATGGAGGTTAAATTCTTTATCAATTCGTCTTGGCTTAGCTTTTGTAGGGCCAGTTCTCTGACCAACGATTCAACAATGCTGTTTTCATCCAGACGCATTGTAATTTCATCGACATAGGCAGCTAGCTTTGTCGAATTCACTTCATTGTTAACTGATTTACTATTCATATCACTCGGCTTTTATAAAAATGTGGAATTAACTTTAGCTTAAGTTGTCGAATCTCGCCAGTGCATAAACATTAGCTAACTCTAGTCAAAGCCCACGCGCCTTAGGCTGCAATGCGCTGTGACTTGTGGGCGGCGCCACAACTGCCGGCCGCTTGGCAGCGTCTGAATCAGCAAGCACCATGATTCGAG
>DBNW01000066.1:0-9046 GCA_002299425.1 Methylococcaceae bacterium UBA662
GCGGCGGCGTGGTCTTGGGTGGAGAAAATGTTGCAGGATGACCAGCGCACATCAGCCCCTAATGCGGTCAGGGTTTCAATCAACACGGCGGTCTGGATGGTCATGTGCAGGCAGCCGGCTATTCTGGCGCCTTTTAGTGGCTGCCGTGAGCCGTATTCTTCACGCAACGCCATCAGGCCCGGCATTTCGGTTTCGGCGATATTGATCTCTTTGCGGCCCCAGTCGGCCAGGGCAAGGTCGGCTACTTTATAATCGGTTTGGCTCATTTTAGCTCCCATGGCATTCATTCATTAAAGGCCGGCCGCATCTTTCAATGCGTCAACCTTGTCGGTTTTTTCCCAAGTAAAAGTGTCTTCAGTCCGGCCAAAATGGCCGTAGGCGGCGGTAGGTTGATAAATCGGGCGCAACAAATCCAGTTGGGCAATCAAGCCTTTGGGCCGCAAATCAAAATGTTCGCGGATAATCGTCACCAACCGGTCTTCGCTGATTTTTCCGGTGCCAAAAGTCTCCACGCTGATGGAGGTGGGTTCCGCCACGCCAATGGCATAAGACACTTGGATTTCACACCGTTCGGCCAGGCCCGCCGCCACAATATTTTTTGCCACATAACGCGCCATGTAAGCCGCTGAACGGTCAACTTTGGACGGGTCTTTGCCGGAGAACGCCCCGCCGCCATGCCGCGCCATGCCGCCGTAGGTGTCGACGATAATTTTCCGCCCGGTCAAGCCGCAGTCGCCGACCGGGCCGCCGATGATAAACTGCCCGGTCGGGTTGATGAAATACCGGGTATCCTTATGCAGCCATTGTCTTGGCAGCACATGCAAAATGATGTCGTCCATCACCGCTTCGTACACGGCCTTGGCCGAGATGTCGGGTGAATGCTGGGTGGACAGCACCACGGCATCGATGGCGACCGGTTTGCTGTCTTCGTAGCGGAAGGTGATCTGGCTTTTCGCATCCGGGCGCAGCCAGGGCAACGTTTTGTTTTTTCTGACTTCAGACTGTCGTTTGACCAATAGATGGGAATAGGTGATCGGGGCCGGCATCAGCACGTCGGTTTCGTTGGTGGCGTAACCAAACATCAGGCCTTGGTCGCCGGCGCCTTGTTCATGATCAGAAGACTCATCGACGCCCATGGCTATATCGGCCGATTGTTTGCCGATGGCATTGAGCACGGCGCAGCTTTGGCCGTCAAAACCGATGTCGCCGTGGTCATAGCCAATGTCACAGACCACTTTACGCACCAGGGCTTCCAGGTCCACCCAAGCACTGGTGGTGACTTCACCCGCCAACACCACCATGCCGGTCTTGACCAAAGTCTCGCAAGCCACCCGCGATTTAGGGTCTTGAGCCAATAAGGCATCCAATACCGCATCAGAAATCTGGTCGGCTACTTTATCGGGGTGGCCTTCGGATACCGATTCTGATGTGAAGATAAAATTTTTGCTCATGCCAACAATCCTCTAAAACTTAAAAACCCTTATAGACAAAAGGCTGCATTCGCAGCCTTGTCAAAATTATGTGGTGGGCCATGTAGGACTTGAACCTACGACCTGCCGATTATGAGTCGGACGCTCTAACCAACTGAGCTAATGGCCCCTTGTTTATCAGTCATTGTCCAAAAAACACCGAAGCTGCTCGGACCTAGACGGGTGCCGTAATTTCCTTAACGCTTTGGCTTCAATCTGGCGGATGCGCTCACGGGTGACATCAAACTGCTTGCCGACTTCTTCCAAGGTATGGTCGGTGTTCATGTTGATGCCAAAGCGCATACGCAGAACTTTTGCTTCCCGGGCCGTCAAGCCCGCCAATACATGCTGGGTCGATTCACGCAGACCGGCAATGGTCGCCGCTTCCACCGGGGACAGCACTTTACCATCCTCAATAAAATCCCCCAAATGCGAATCCTCATCATCGCCGATGGGGGTTTCCATGGAAATCGGCTCTTTGGCGATTTTCAACACCTTACGGACTTTGTCCTCGGGCATTTCCATGCGCTCGGCCAGTTCTTCAGGAGTGGCCTCGCGGCCTTGTTCTTGCAGGATTTGCCGGGAAATGCGGTTGAGCTTGTTGATGGTTTCGATCATATGCACCGGAATCCTGATGGTCCGAGCTTGGTCGGCGATGGAACGGGTGATGGCTTGGCGGATCCACCAGGTCGCATAGGTCGAAAACTTATAACCCCGGCGGTATTCAAATTTGTCCACCGCCTTCATCAAGCCGATATTGCCTTCTTGGATTAAATCTAGGAACTGCAAGCCCCGGTTGGTGTATTTTTTGGCTATAGAAATGACCAGCCTGAGATTGGCTTCGATCATTTCTTTTTTTGCCCGCCTGGCTTTGGCTTCGCCGATGGACATGCGCCGGTTGATGTCCTTAATACCACTGACGGTCAGGCCAAATTTGCCCTCAATGTCAGCGAGCGTTCTTTGTGCTTTGCGCAATTCTTTTGCGTAACAGTGCAATTTTTCATGGTGCGGATGGCTTAAATCCAGATATTTCTCCAGCCATTCTGGATTTGATTCATTGCCAACAAACGTGTCTATGAATTCCTTGCGATCAATCGTTGTATGCTTTAGGAACGTATCCAGAATAAATTTTTCTTGTTCCCGAACCTGACTCACCCCGTCAGGAATAATGCCGGTCAATTTTTTCAGGTACTGGGGTGTCCATTTAAACTCCATGAACAAGCCGGCCAGCTTTTCAAACGATTCTTCAGTTTCTTCGCTGACATAGCCGAACTTTTTTACCGCTTCCGATGCAATGGCAAGCTGTTCCCGAAACGCCTCCACTTTTGCTTTGATTTCATCAAAATTCAGTTCTTTCAAGTCGTCATCGGCGGCAGTTTCAGCGGGTGCGTCCTCAACAGGCTCGTCCGGCACCAATTGCAAACTGGGTATTTCCCCGGTTTCAGATAAATCAGCAAAACCGGCTATTAGGTCGGTCAGACGAACCCCATTCTCTTCCTTAGAAAGGGCATCAAACGCCTGCAAAAATTCTTGTCCCACTAAACAAGAACGGGAGATGGCCTTGATAAGTTGCCGCTGACCCTCTTCAATACGTTTGGCAATTTTTAATTCATCGGTACGGGTCAACAATTCCACCGAACCCATCTCCCGCATGTACATGCGTACCGGGTCGGTGGTGCGGCCAAACTCGCTGTCGACAGAGGCCAATGCCGCCACTTCTTCGGCATCTTCGTCATCGCTAGTAACTGCCGCCACATCACTGATCAACGCATCTTCATCCGGAGCAATTTCATGCACTTGAATGCCCATGTCATTGATCATGGCGATAAAATCTTCTATCTGTTCAGGGTCTACAATGTCTCCAGGCAAATGATCGTTCACTTCGGCATAAGTCAAATAGCCTTGAGCTTTGCCTTTAGCAATTAGTTGCTTGAGTTGGTATTGCTGTTGTTCTTGACTCATCTTACCCCCCCACCACACACTCTCCAAATCATTCGCGCATAACCGGGCATAGTATTAAAAATTATAAATTTATGGAAGAAAATCTTTTTGATTCGGGATTTTTTGGGTCTGTTTTAATAAGTGTTGAAAACACCTTAGTTCATCGGCATCAAGCCTTCCCTCCTTGTTTTGTTTGGCCCATAACTGATCG
This sequence comes from Methylococcaceae bacterium UBA662, assembly GCA_002299425.1. GTDB lineage: Bacteria > Pseudomonadota > Gammaproteobacteria > Methylococcales > Methylomonadaceae > Methylovulum. The sequence continues at coordinate 3,622 of DBNW01000066.1, forward strand.
AGCCGCTCTTTATTGCTGAGGTGTTCCAGCTTGACCAAGGCATCGCTAAATTCCCTATCGATACCCTCGTCTAACTGGAAATCGAACTGCGCCAGTTTTTGAATAATACTTTCGTCTGGTTGGCCACGGTAAGCCTCTAGCAACAAAGCGGTGGTAGCCGGTTTTTGGTCGAGGATAAAGCCTAGGATAGCTTTGAATTTGTCGGCTCCCCTAAACACTAAACCCTGCCAATCGAGACCCTTTTCTTCAACTAACTTGACCAACGTCGGCTTTTGCACTAACAACGCAAGCACTTTGCTCTGAATGGACTGGGGCGCATGGGCACGCTGCACCCGCTCAACCGCCCGCTCTCTACTGGTGGGCGCGACTTGCAATACGGCCGGGCCGCCTAAACCAGAAAACCGGGTAAGACCAGACAATTTTTCGTACATCATCTCCTTGTATATCCCGTTGGGGATTTTTTCCAAATACGGACTGGCTTGGTTTGCAAGGCTTGCCCTAGCTTCAACGTCGGCTAGGCTAACGTCGCCGACCATCAAACGCTGGAAAAAATAATCCGACAAGGCCTGAGCACTCTCAACTCGACCGAGAAACTGTTCGACACCGTCCGCACGCACCAACGAATCAGGGTCGTGTCCAGACGGCAACACCATAACCCTAACCCGCCGCCCTTCTTTAAGGACCGGAAAAACAGCATCCAGCGCGTGCCAAACAGCGTCTTGCCCAGCGGCGTCGCCGTCAAAACAAAACACCAGCTCTGAGGTAAAACGGAACAACAGATGGATGTGCGCCTGCGATACTGCCGTTCCCAAGACCGCCACCGCCCAGCCTAAGCCGGCTTGGCTCAGGGCTATCACATCAAGATAGCCTTCCACCAACAAAATTCGCTTTGGCTTGGCGTTTTTTTGCAACAGTTCGTATAACCCGTACACCTCCTGGCCTTTATGGAACAGCCGCGTTTCTGGGGAATTTAGGTATTTAGGCACGCCCGCGTGCAAAACCCTGCCGCCAAAACCAACCACCCGCCCACGCTTATCGCGGATCGGAAACATCAGGCGGTCACGAAACCGGCCATAAACCTGCCCATCTTCTTTTTTTACCAGCATTCCCGTCATCAGCAAGGCTTGTTGGTCAAACAATTCGGTCAACACCCGCCAATCGGCAGGTGCGTAACCGAGCATGAATTCTTTAGCAAGCTGTCCAGAAATCCCCCGTTCCTTCAGATAAGCGACCGCTTTTCTACCTTCCTCACTCGCACGCAATTGCTCGGCAAAAAAACCGGCTACTTGCGCCATCAGGTCATAATGAACCGTCAAGTCCGTCTCTCCTAGAGGGCTTGCGCCAGTCACCTGGGGCATTGGCAAGCCGACAAAGGTAGCTAAATCTTCAACCGCTTCGATAAAGCTAAGATGACTGAACGTCATTAAAAAACTGATGGCATTGCCGCTGACACCGCAACCGAAACAATGATAAAACTGCTTGCTCCTGCTGACAGAGAAACTGGGGGTTTTTTCGGCATGAAAAGGACAACGGGCGATAAAATTGGCACCCGATTTTTTTAAAGTAATGTGCGAATCAATCAGATCAACCAGATCAACTCGCACCAGTAGCTCTTTAATGAAGGTGTCAGGAATTTTTCTGTAACCAGACATAGCCGCGCACCCGGCTGAGGGGGTAAATTCTAAGTCAACGCGGCCTTTAGCTTATCGCTCACAACGGCCATATCGGCACGGCCCTGCATTTTAGGCTTCAACAACGCCATTGCCTTACCCATGTCCTTCAGCGATTGTGCCCCGGCCTCGGCAATGGCGCTGGCAACCAGGGTGTTAATTTCGGCATCGGTCAGGGCTTGCGGCAAAAATGCCTGAATTACAAGAATTTCGGCTTCTTCAATGGCGACCAGATCAGCACGGCCAGCATCAGCAAACTGCCTGATTGATTCGCGCCGTTGTTTCAACATTTTATCCAGCACCTGAAGTGCTCGGTTGTCATCCAACTGAATTCGCTCGTCAACTTCTACCTGCTTGAAGGCGGCCAAAATAAGACGAATAACACCCAACTTGGCCTTGTCGCCATTTTTCATGGCTGCTTTCATCGCATCTTTAATGCGGTCGGTCAATAATGCGGACATGGATTTTAGGGTGCCGGACGGCCACGACGAAGATTTTTCAAAGCATAGCGCTCACGCGCTAACTTTTTCAGGTGCCGCTTGACGGCTGCAGCCCCTTTGCGTTTGCGCTCGGTTGTCGGCTTTTCATAAAATTCGCGGCGGCGAACTTCGGCTAAGACACCGGCTTTTTCACAGGTGCGCTTGAAGCGGCGGATGGCAATATCAAAAGGCTCGTTTTCTTTAATTTTTACTGAAGGCATTAGCTCTGTGACTCGGTTATGTTAGCATGGAAGGGTTTCAAACAAACCCTTAATCTGGATTGAAAAATCCTAGCATTATACCGACACTTTCAACATTTTCAAAAACCTAATGTTTGTTCTAGGCATAGAGACGTCCTGTGACGAAACCGGAGTCGCTGTTTATCACGCCCAGCAAGGCCTCCTCCACCATGTACTGTTTAGCCAAGCAGACACCCACAACCGCTACGGCGGGGTAGTGCCTGAGCTGGCTTCCCGCGACCATATCCAAAAATTAGCCCCCCTAATCCAGCAATGCCTACGCGAATGCGGATTGTGTCTTAGCGACATGGGTGCCATTGCCTACACCGCAGGACCCGGCTTGATGGGTGCCTTATTAGTAGGAGCCGCTACCGCCCAAAGCTTGGCCTGGAGCCTTAAAATCCCAGCTTTGGCCGTCCATCACATGGAGGGGCATTTGTTAGCCCCCATGTTGGAGAACGACCCGCCAGAATTTCCTTTCCTAGCCTTGCTAATCTCCGGCGGTCACACTTTGCTAGTACACGTTAGCGGCATAGGCCGCTACCAAATCCTAGGCGAATCATTGGACGACGCCGCCGGTGAGGCTTTCGACAAAACCGCAAAATTGCTTGGCCTGGGTTATCCGGGCGGACCGAAGCTGGCGAAACTTGCCGAGCAGGGCAAACGCTTCCATGTATTCCCTCGCCCAATGACTGATCGACCAGGGTTAGATTTTAGCTTTAGCGGTCTTAAAACACATTGTCTTAATGTTTTTAATCACACGGCTAAAACGGACCAAGACAAAGCTAATGTCGCCTTGGCTTTTGAAACGGCGGTAGCCGACACCTTGGCAATAAAATGCCAGCGTGCCCTGCAACAAACCGGCCTAAAACGGTTGGTGGTAGCTGGCGGGGTCAGTGCAAACACGCGCATCCGCCTGACACTAAGCAACATGACCCATGCAGAGGCAAGGAAAATTTATTTCCCAAAATTAGAATTTTGCACGGATAACGCCGCCATGATCGCTTATACAGGCTGCCAGCGGGTGTTGGCAGGACAACATCAAGGTTTGGAAATTTTCGCCAAACCCCGCTGGCCGTTGTCAGAACTTACCCACACCGAAACGCCCTAGTAAGCCATCAACTGCGCCCAGACAGGCCCGCTATCTATGATGGCCAAATTCGCCCCGGCACACCCTGTCGGAAAAGCCCTGAAAAATTATTTTTTGCTTGAAAACCCATTAGATAAAGCAGCGCGGTTGTCGTGTGGTTTCGTAAAGATGCCGTTTAGTCAAACCTATCCCAAAAACCAAACCAATCAACCGGATACGGTGCTTTTTGGATGGTTTTTTTGCCTTCCAACTCATCCAAAACATATTCCAATCCGTAAAAACTACGGTTGTCGAAGGCCTTGTTCATCGATTCGACAATGTTATCTTGCCATTCATTGTTTTGACCAATCATCAGTCCACCTTGCCCTATGGCGTTACCTGTGCGTAGAAACGACAAAACCAGCATTCATCGCTATGAATTAAGGCTTTGCAACCTCGATGGAGAGAATAAGCGCGTGAAACTGAACACAAACTGAAGAATGTTGCAAACACAACGTCATTTCGTTGAACCCATGCAACAACTTCACAAGACCCGCTCACAGCGACCGCAAGTAGGATAGACTGGGGATGTATCGGGGGAATTTATTTGTAGTAGTTCAAACCTAACCTGACAGTTACTGGTTATTTGCGTATCGGTCTTTCCGGTACGGGGCGCAGTTTATCGAACTCAGCAAGTTGTTGCCTTGTGCGCCGCTTAGGTTTTTTTCTGGGGCAGCGTGTAGTTCGGTGGTGTTTGCACGGTCGGGTGCGTTTGCATCATGCGCGGGGTAGCTTCCAAGGTTTTTATTTAGCACAGGCGTGCCGCGCACGATGCAAGCCGCGAGTTCAGTGCCAAAATAAAGCCCAGTGCATCACTGAAACATTTTTGTCCGTGGCAGCTTGCCTTCACCGTGCTGCTTGGTCTAACATGCCGCTCAAGCGGGACGCGCCTTTTCGGGGCGGTTTTGAAGTTGGTTGTTTTTTGGCTAATGTGCAGGGTAATTTAATGAAAGGTTTTTCTTGCAGAAAAAAATGCAGTTATCGAAAAAATGGCTTCATGAGTTTTGCGCTGTTGGCCTTAATGTCCGCAAACCCGTTGGTCAACGCGAATGTTGATGATGACACAGACCAAGATGACGGTACTATGGGGTCAGAATTCCCCCATATCCCAGAACCTATGGTATTTGACCTGGTTCGCCCGTTAGGTGTCACGCGGGGGGAGCTTGAGGTCAACACTTTGTCTCAATATAAAACCCAAGACAACAGCGTTGAGTGGGCGCCCGAAATCGAATATGCCATCCGTGATAGCTTGGCTGTTGAATTGGAGCTGCCCTTCGACAATGCCACACTGAAAGACTATAAATTGGCCATCCAAGGCACATTGCCTGAATATTCTCATCATTTTGCGCATGGCTGGCAAATGATCGGGCGATACGCGCGGCACGAATCAAGCTATTCCGCTGATATGCTATACATTGTCGGCTATCGGTTGAATGATCGCTGGAGCACGTTAAACATGCTCGGCATAAGAGGGGAGGATATTGGAAAGAACCTGCACTTGGAAGGTTTGGTCAATCTCAACGTTTTTTATGCCATGAACGAAAATATGGTGCTTGGCCTTGAGTCCAACAAGGCATTTTCAGGAAGCCACTGGCATTACTCGCTTACGCCCCAAGTGCATCTAAATTTTACAGACCAGTTGAGCTTACAGATGGGCTCAGGTTACCAGAAGCATCAGGACAAACGTGGCACATTTATGCTGAGTAGTAGGTTGATTTATACGTTTTAGTTTTCCTGTGAATGAGCAAGCCCGTCCAGCAAAGTATAAAACCCAACCCTGCGCTCAACCGGAGCACGGCCATTTGGCACTTTGTTTATTTCTATGCCTCCCGTGGCCGCGCCCGGTTGCGGTTTTGGGGTTTGGTTTTTTATTAAGGTTTGGCGGCTTCGTTTACGCTTAGTGAGCGG
>DBNW01000066.1:9359-15830 GCA_002299425.1 Methylococcaceae bacterium UBA662
CGTTTACGCTTAGTGAGCGGCGCGCCTGAAAAAGAGTGTGATTAATTAGGTGTTAACCAAACGCCGTAATCAAGGCCTTAATCCCGCTTATCAACACATCAATTTCTTCTTGGGTGTTGTACATCGCAAACGACGCCCTGGCCGTGGCCGGCACACCGTAGAAATCCATCACCGGCATGGCGCAGTGATGCCCTGCCCTGATGGCAATGCCTAGGCTATCCAGCATGGTGCCGATGTCGTGCGGGTGAATGTGGTCGAGGGTGAACGATAGGATCGCGCCTTTTTCCACCGCCGTGCCGATTAGATTTAAGTGTTTGATTTGGCTGGCTTTGTCAGTGGCGTAGGCCAGTAGTTCAGCTTCGTAGTCGGCGATGGTGTCCATGCCGATATTGTTTAAGTAATCAATCGCCGCGCCCAAACCGACTACACCGGAAATGTTCGGCGTGCCGGCTTCAAATTTATGCGGCAAGCCTGCGTAAGTGGATTTTTCAAACGTTACGGTGCGGATCATGTCGCCGCCGCCTTGATACGGGGGCATGGCTTCAAGCAGAGCTTGTTTGCCGTACAGCACGCCAACACCCGACGGCCCGTACAGTTTGTGACCTGAAAACACATAAAAATCGCAATCCAAGGCTTGTACGTCCACCGCCCTATGCGGGATGGCTTGGGCACCGTCGAGCAGCACGGGGATGTTTTTGGCGTGGGCGGCGGCGATGATGTTTTCCACGGGGTTGATCGTACCCAGTGCGTTGGACATGTGCACGACAGCAACCAAGCGGGTTTTGTCGTTCAACAAGGCTGCAAATTCGGGGTACAGCAATTCGCCTTGCACGTTCATCGGTGCCACTTTCAGCACTGCGCCGCTTTGTTCGCAGAGCATTTGCCACGGCACGATGTTGGAATGGTGTTCCATCGCGGTGATGATGATTTCATCGCCCGCTTGGATATGGGCCTTGCCGTAAGTCTGCGCGACCAAATTGATGGCTTCGGTCGCCCCGCGCACGAAGATGATTTCTTTGGCTAGCGAGGCGTTGATGAACGTTTTGACTTTTTCCCGCGCTGCTTCAAATTTGTCAGTGGCACGCACGCTCAGCGTGTGCACGCCGCGATGAATGTTGGCGTAATCGTGGCGGTAAAAATTGCTGATGGCATCAATCACCGCGTTGGGCTTTTGGCAACTGGCGGCGTTGTCGAGATAAACCAGCGGTTTACCCCGAATTTTTTCGGCTAGGATGGGGAAGTCGGCGCGGATTTGTTGTACTGGGAAGTTTGTCATGGTCACTATGAGTTTCTGTTGCTTGGCTAAGCCTAAGCCATTATATTTACGTTAACAATTTCTAATTCTGGTGTGTTTATGGTCACTGTGAATCCTACTAAACCTCTGGCGAATAGCGAGCAATGGCGCAATCAAGCTTTGCCTACAGCTTCGACGGACTTTACTCGTCCGCTTAAGCACCTGACCCATCTGGATGAATGGCGCAGGATGGGTGAGGCTAATATTTTTCCGCCTGGCAGCCGCGTGGAACTGATTAACGGAGAAATTTTAGATATGGCTCCGATAAGCTCTTATCATGCGGGTCACTTGAAACGCATCAACTCTGTGTTTAGTAAATTAATGCCTGAAAACCTGATAATCAGCGTTCAAGACCCACTGCAACTCGGGGATTTATCAGAACCCGAACCGGATTTCATGTTGCTAAAACCGCATGAGGATTTTTATACCTCACGTCATCCCATCGCCGACGATGTGCTTTTACTGATTGAAGTCGCCGATTTGTCCTTACGTTTCGACCAAAATGAAAAATTGCGTTTATACGCCCAGCACGGTGTTCCTGAATATTGGTTGCTAAATCTGCACGACAACTGCTTGGAAGTTTACCGCAAGCCCAATGGCGAGGCGTATGCAGAAAAAACCACGTTAGACGCTGGCGATAATGTCACCTTATCGCAATTACCAACTATCAGTATTGACGTTTCCACTATTTTATAAGCACCAGACCTTTTAGGGTTTTAAAACCTGAAAGGTCTAAATCGCTACAACCACGCCTTTTCAATCCCTTGCTGTGGAAACCGGTCTAACAATTGCGCCAGCACCAAATCGTGCAAGCCTTTAATCTTGAGCTTATCGACCATTTCATTGGCAAACGCAAAGGTCAGCATATTCCTAGCGGTTTCTTCATCGACGCCCCGCGATTGCAAATAAAACACCGACTTTTCTTCCAACTGCCCAACAGTCACGCCGTGGGCGCATTTGACATCATCCGCGTAGATTTCTAGCTGCGGTTTGGTGTCGGCTTCGGCATCGGCAGATAACAACAGGTTGCGGTTGTGCATTTGCGAGTCGGTTTTTTGCGCGTCTTCGGCAACTACTACGCGGCCTTGAAACACGCCACGGGCGCGGTCGTCCAACACGCCTTTGTAGGTTTCGCGGCTGATGCCGTAAGGTTTTAAGTGGTTGATGCGCGTGTGGTTGTCGTGATGCTGGCGTTTTGTACCTAAGTACAAACCGTTCAACTCACATTCTGCCGCTTGCTCCAAATCAGTATGGATGTCGGAGCGCGCCAGCAAGCCGCCGAAGCAAAAATTGTGGTGCGTTAGACGGGCATCGCGGGCTTGCTTAAGGTACAAACCGCCGAAATGATAGGCTAAGGCCGATTCGCATTGCACTTTGTAGGCGGTCAACTCCGCGTTTTGGCCGACAAAAGCTTCTGTCACCGCCGCCGACAAGTAACCGACATCGGCACCGACAAAGGTTTCCAGCCATTGCGCGGCGGCGTGTTCAGACAGCACCAACAGATTGCGGGTGGTCGCCAAACCACCGTCTTGGGTGACGATGTGCAGGCATTGAATGGGTTTGTCTAAAACACACTTTGCAGGAATGTGGACAAACACGCCATCGGTGAACCAAGCATTGTTGAAGGCGATAAAGCCGTGTTCGTTAGGGCTGACGGCTTTACCCAAATACGCCGCGACCTGTTCGGGGCAGGTTTGCAAGGCTTTCGCCATGCTGAGGATTTGCACATCATCCGGCAACCCGGCCAGTTGCGACAAGTCGGCAGAAAAATGCCCATCAACCAACACCAACGAATAGGTATCAGCTAACTGGTAGGCTTTAAGCCATTCGGTATCGACGGTTTGCGCTGCGTCTAGCGACGGCTTGAAGGTTTTTTTCGTAAGCGGCGACACGTTGGTGTAACGCCATTCTTCTTCACGCGGCGAGGGGAAACCGTGGCTGGCGAATTGTGCATAGCCTTCAGTGCGGCTTTGTTGCAGCCACGGCAAGTCTTGCCCAGGCAAAGCCAACGCAGAGTAACGCTCTGTGTAATCGCTTAACGCCGGGCTCATGCTGCTACCTCTTCCAACCAGCCGTAACCTTTTTCTTCCAGCTCCAACGCCAGTTCGGGACCGCCGGATTTGATGATTTGCCCGTGCGCCAAAACGTGGACAAAATCGGGTTTGATGTAGTCGAGCAGGCGTTGGTAATGCGTGACCATGATGAACGCGCGGTCAGGCGAGCGCAGCGAATTGACCCCATCGGCGACGATTTTCAGCGCGTCGATGTCGAGTCCGGAATCGGTTTCATCCAGGATGCACAATTTCGGTTCCAACATTGCCATTTGCAGGATTTCATTGCGTTTTTTCTCGCCGCCGGAAAAGCCTTCGTTGACGGCGCGGTAGAGGAATTTTTCATCCATTGCCAAAGCTTTCACCTTGGCTTTGACCAACAGCAAAAAATCCATCGCATCGACTTCATCCAAGCCCTTGTGCCTGCGTACCGCGTTCAACGCGGCTTTCAGCAAATACACGTTGCTGACGCCGGGGATTTCAACAGGGTATTGGAAGGCCAAAAACACGCCTTCGCGGGCGCGGATTTCCGGTGCCATTTCCAGCAAATCCTTGCCCTGATACGTCACCGAACCGCCGGTGACGTCATAACCGGCTTTGCCAGACAAGACATGCGACAAGGTGCTTTTGCCGGAACCGTTCGGTCCCATAATGGCGTGCACTTCGCCGGCTTTGACCTCAAGATGGATGCCTTTGAGGATTTTTTTAGCGTTTATGTTAACGGTCAGGTCTTTGATGCTGAGCATGGGTTTTCCGTTTTTGCTGGTTTGATAGTGTCTAGTTGGCAAAGGTGTTTAACAATTTAACTAAATCGTGCACGGTCGTGCTTGGATTATCCTTTGCGGGGTTTGTCGTGCCGTTAATATCAATCCATGATTGAATTAAGCGTTCTGAATTTTCGATAGCTTTATCTTGTAGCTCTTGGTCAAGAACTTTGGTAAATAATTTATTTTTTGCATATTGATACCCATGCTCTAATTGCGTCACAAGTTGTTTCCTATCAATCGCCGCGCTTGTATATTCAAAATGCAATAAATACCAAATTTCAAAACAGGGATTGGAATAAGCGAATTTAATTCCCTTTCTAATTGCATTGCTAATGGCTTGATTGAAGTTTTCTAGAGAATGTCCACTTTGACTATTGTTGTTTACTTTTTGGGTGCGTTCTTCGTCACGGTCTATTACTATCCATTGATGATCAAAATCCTGATAATTTGGGTGATTAAGCAAATCTTGTAAAACACCTGTAGGATTGGAGCGTTTATGCTTTGCTATAACTAATGATGCCGCCGAAATTGCATGATTTCTTTTCAGATCACTGAAAATAGCTCTGAAATATAACGGAGCTGACACACTATCCTCACAAGCGATGATTAGCATTTTTCGCTCATCCCTTGTATTTTCTTTCCGCTTAAGATTCGCCTGTTTCTCTGCTTCTTTTTTTATTCTATGCCCTTCCGCACCACCTATATTCCGTCGAGCCATTACAACGTACCTATGTTTGGTACCGCCCCGAAACGACCTTGTAAATAATGCTTTTCTAAATTGTCTGTTGCCCTGACATCTTTGCCTTTATTGTTTTTTCTAAATTCAATTAACGAATAAAGATCCGTACTGCCGAATTTATCTTTTTCAGTAAACCAAATTTGGTCACGCTCAAAAAGTCCAGGTACTGATAGCAAATGAATATCATGGGTAACAAAAACAAGTTGCGCGTTATGTTTATTTAATTCTTTGTTATTGAATAGCTTAACAAAACTTTCAGTGAGCATCGGGTGAAGGCTGGCATCAAGCTCATCTATCAATAAGACTTTGCCTTTTTCCAAAGTATCTAAAATAGGCGCAGAAAGCGCGAAGAATTTTTTTGTTCCTTGTGATTCATCTTCGTCTAGTTCAAATAATACCGAACCTATTTCTTGATTTTCAGCATTAAATTTTTTGTGAAGGGATTGCAATTCAATAGAGGATAGGTTACCGCCCTCACTGAGGATTTTTTGTTTTATTTCCTCTGGAATAGGTACATTTTTAATAAAATCTTGAGAAATTGTATTTTCTTCAATATTTATTCCTTCGATTCCCAAATCAGCAACTTTGACTAACTTAAGAAGTTCTGATTTAGCATGCTCGTTTTCCATCTGTTTTAAGGCAACATGGAAATACCCATCACGATCTAAACCGTCAATGTAATTAAAATAATTAAACCATTTCAAAATTTTCTTTGAAATATCACCATCATTTTGGTCACATTTCCAAATAAAAAGCTGATTATTTGGTACTTTTATGCCAATGCCTTCTTTAAATTTCTGCTTATTAACGTAATGAAGACTCTGTTCGCTGTCACGTTCAAATAGGCGAGCTTCTTTGTCATTTTCATCGCTAAACAACCATTCAGAATAAACGGTTGAATTATCAGCCTCAAAACCATAGCGATATTTGATATTCTCTAAAAAAAATACGATTTCAAAATAACTCGAAGCCTGTTCCGTTTCAGTATTTAATCGGAAAGGCTCATGCGGTAATTTGTCTGTCGATTGGGTAATTTTTGGTTTATTTAGCACTAACGCCCTCATAAACCCCATTGCCTTTAAAACATTACTTTTACCGCTCGCATTAGCTCCGTAAATCACGGCACTATTAAGCAAGTGATAGCTTCTTACTTGAAAACTATGCTCGTTTTCCTTATTCGAAGCAGTGTTCATGCTAAAAGTAACCGTATCTTTAATCGAACGGAAATTATTGACGCTAAACTGTAGTAGCATAATAAATAAAATATAAATAATAAGTTAATTTTTGTAATTTTTATACAAAAAAGCAACTTAAGCAAGTAAATTTCTGCAATTACCCCACCGACCCTTCCAAACTCAAGCCCAACAAGGCCTGCGCTTCCACCGCAAATTCCATTGGCAATTCCTTAAACACTTCCTTGCAGAAACCATTGACAATCATCGATACGGCATCTTCTGCTGAAAGCCCGCGTTGCTGGCAGAAAAACAATTGGTCTTCGCTGATTTTAGACGTGGTGGCTTCGTGTTCGACTTGCGCGGACGGCTGCCTGACTTCGACATACGGGAAGGTATGGGCACCGCAACGGTCGCCGACCAACAACGAATCGCACTGGGTGTGGTT
>DBNW01000022.1 GCA_002299425.1 Methylococcaceae bacterium UBA662
AGTTGTATTTGAAGCGGCTGGTGGTCGGCGGTTTTGAGCGGGTGTTTGAGATCAACCGCAATTTCCGCAACGAAGGCTTGTCCACCCGGCATAACCCGGAATTCACCATGCTGGAGTTTTACCAAGCCTATGCCGAATACCACGATTTGATGGACTTGACCGAAGCCCTGCTGCGCGGCATCGCCGAGGAAGTGGTCGGGCAGACGGTTATCAACTACCAGGGCGAAGAATACGATTTCGGCCAGCCGTTTACCCGCATGACCGTGGCCGAATCCATCCTGCGTTTCAATCCCGATTTAAGCGCCGAGGACTTAGCGACCCGCGAGGCGGCGGTGAACGTGGCCGAGAACCTAAAAATCCCGGTCAAAGACAGCTACGGGCTGGGCAAAATCCAGATTGAAATTTTCGAGAAAACCGTCGAAAGCCGGTTGCTGCAACCGACTTTCATCACCGCCTATCCGGTGGAAGTCTCGCCCTTGGCCCGCCGCAACGACACCGACCCGCATGTCACCGACCGCTTCGAGTTTTTCGTCGGCGGCCGTGAAATCGCCAACGGCTTCACTGAGCTGAACGATGCCGAAGACCAGGCCGAACGTTTCCGCCAGCAAGTAGCAGACAAGGAAGCCGGCGATTTGGAAGCCATGCACTTCGACGCCGATTACATCACCGCCTTGGAGCACGGGATGCCGCCGACCGCAGGCGAGGGCATCGGCATAGACCGTTTGGTGATGCTGTTCACCGATGCGCCATCCATCCGTGATGTGCTGCTGTTCCCGCACCTGCGGCCTAAAGGGTGATGGTTTGGGGCGGATTGCCGTGCGCCCCTGCAAACAACCCCTTGATTTCCGGTAGACAAGAACCGCAGTTGGTGCCGGCTTTTAGGCAATCCCCGACTTCTTTGGCCGTCTTAAGGTTTTTCTGCTGGATCGCGGTGCGGATGGTTTTTTCGCCCACATTGAAACAAGCGCAGATAATGGCACCGACATCAGGCACACCTAATGGCGGTGAGCCGGTCAGCAGGGCGCGGTGCTGTTCCGGGGTTAACTCGGTTTCGGCAAACAAGCCGCCCAACCAGCCGCGTTCCGGTAATTTCGTTTTTGTGGCGGCGAATAAGACCGCCTTGAGGATTCCGTCCTGCACATGGGCCGCCCGGTAATTGCCCAGGCTCCGGTCTTCGTATTCCAACCAATCGCCGGGCCTGTGGTAGCGCAATAAATTTTCCGCATAATGCCGCCAATCGTGCGGCAGCCGATCCCCGGCCAATTCGTACCGGTAATAGCCGTCGCCGTTGATTTTTACCCAATAGTCACTGCCAACCGCAAGCGCTTGTCGGGTCAATAAAAAGCCGTGCCAGGCGGGCCGGTAAGCGGCGATGCGGATGGGCGTGTGTTTGCTTTCCGGTTGTTTGGAGAGGGGGTCGACCACCGGGTTGACCAGCGCCCCCATGCGCCCTTGGCTGGCGTAGCAGTCCGTCCAGTGCATGGGGACGAACACATGGCCGGATTTTTGCCCGTCCGTGACCTGTACCCGCGCCGTCATTTCACCCCAACGGCTGCTGAGTTTGGCTAAGCCATCGTGGCTTAGCCCAAAGCGTTCCGCATCCAAAGGGTGCACTTCGACAAACGGCTCCGGTTTGTGCTGGTTAAGCTTGGGTGCGAGGGCGGTGCGGGTCATGGTGTGCCATTGGTCGCGCAACCGTCCGGTGTTCAAGATCAGCGGGTAATCGGCATCGGGTTGGTTGGCGGGCGGTCTTGGGGTGATGGCGATGAATTGGGCTTTGCCGCTGGCGGTGAAAAACTGGCCGTCGTCGAAAAAGCGCGCCCGGCCTTGCGGGTAGTGGGCGTTGACCGGCCATTGCACCGGTTTGAGTGCGTCATAATCGGTGCGGGAAATGTGCGCGTACCCGGACAGGTCAAAATCACGCGCACCGTTGTTTTCAAAGCCGGACAGAGCGGCGTGTTCGCGGAAAATGTCCGCCGGGCTTTGGTAGGCGAAGGCGTCCTCAAACCCCATGCGCCGGGCGACTTGGCTGATGATCCACCAATCCGGTTGGGCGGCACCTGCGGCGGGCAACAAGGCGCGCTGGCGCGAGATGCGGCGTTCGGAATTGGTGACGGTGCCGTCTTTCTCGGCCCAGCCTTGCGCGGGTAACAAAACGTGTGCCAGCTGGCCGGTGTCGGTGTCTGCTATGCAATCGGAAACCACCACGAACGGGCAGCGTTGCAAAGCCTGTTTGACTTTATCGGCATGGGGCAGGCTGACCACCGGGTTGGTGCCCATGATCCAAATGGCTTTGATGGTGCCGTCGTAAACCGCATCGAACAAATCCACCGCCGGCAACCCCGGTTTTTGGGCAATGTTGCCGGTGCGCCAAAACCGCGCCACCCGGCCGATGTCGTCCGGGTTGGCAAAATCCATGTGCGCCGCCAATTGGTGCGACAAGCCGCCGACCTCGCGCCCGCCCATCGCGTTCGGCTGGCCAGTGAGCGAGAATGGGCCCATCCCAGGTTTGCCGATGCGCCCGGTCGCCAGATGGCAGTTGATGAGGGCGTTGACCTTGTCCGTGCCGCTGCTGGATTGATTGACGCCTTGGCTGTACAGGCTCATGGTTTTTTCAGTTGCGGCGAACCAGTCGTAAAACCGCTGCACATCGGCGGCGTTAAGTTGGCAGGCGGCAGCGACCTGTTCAATACCGCCGGCAGCGGCAGCAGCAGCGATAGCGTGTTCGTAGCCCTCGGTGTGGTTGGCGATGAAACCGGCATCCGTAGGGTAGTCTGGAAAGACAGGCGATGCCTGCCCTACCAGATAATGCAACAAGCCGTTGAACAACGTGGCATCGCTGCCCGAGGCCAACGGCAGATGCAAATCGGCACTGTCGCACGTTACCGTCCGGCGCGGGTCGATGACGACAATTTTTAAATTCGGCTTGGACTCTTTGGCGGCGCGGATACGCTGGAAACTGACCGGATGGCACCAGGCGGTGTTGGAGCCGACCAGCACGATGAGATCGGCCAGCTCCAAATCTTCGTAACACCCCGGCACGGTGTCGGAGCCGAAGGCGCGTTTATGCCCGGCCACCGACGAGGACATGCACAAGCGGCTGTTGGTGTCCATGTTGCCGCTGCCGATGAAGCCTTTCATTAATTTGTTGGCGACGTAGTAATCTTCGGTCAGCAATTGCCCTGAGCCGTAGAGGGCGACCGCATTCGGGCCGTATTGGCGGATGCTGTCTTGGAAGGTTTGGGCGACGGCATTTAAGGCTTCGTCCCAGCCGGTTGTTTTGCCGAACACCTTCGGTTGCAACAAGCGGCCTGTTAATCCTAGCGTTTCCCCTAAAGCCGAGCCTTTGGAACACAAGCGGCCAAAATTGGCTGGATGGGTTTTGTCGCCGCTGATTTTGACCTGTCGGTTTTCGCTATCGACCGTAGCGCTGATGCCGCAGCCGACGCCGCAGTAAGGGCAGGTGGTTTTCAGGGTTGGGTTCATAGGCAGGTTAATGTTTTTTGTCTTTTAAGTTTTGCAAATAAGCAATGAGTTCGTGAACACGGGTGTTGGGATTGTCAGTGCCTTCCGGTATTGCCGATGCTAAACTTTTCTTTGCGTTTTGTTTGGCGGTGTCCAACTTTGGCAACAGTTTGGTAGCCGGGCAACTGTTTTTTTAATTCGTTCATTGTGCAATCTGCAACACTTTTGCCGCCGCTGGCGGCGTAAGGACGGGTTGTCCATTCAAAATGGAGCAGCAGCCAGTATTCAAAACACGGTTAACTGGCGGATACAGTCTGTCCAAAAACCATCCCCTCCCGAATATCCGTCACATCCCGCCCTTGCTCCAGCAATTCCTGATACCAAAAGCCATCCGTCGTGTCGCCATACAGCACCGCGCCGACCAGTTTGTCGTCCTGCACCACCAGTTTTTTGTAAACCCCGGCACCGGCATCGTGGTAGTGGATGCTTTCAGTCCCCGCTGCGCCCAAAAAATCGCCCACCGAGAACAAATGGATGCCGGTCACTTTCAGTTTGGTCGCGGTTGGTAAGGTTCTGTAGTGGGTCGTCCCCCAGCCGTTTAGGTGGTTGGCGCAAACCTTGGCTTGCTCAAATAATGGCGCGACCAGGCCGAAGGTTTCACCGCGATGCTGGATGCATTCGCCGACCGCATAGATGTTTTCGTCTTCGGTTTGCAGCGCATCGTTGACGACAATACCTTTCTCGCAATAAAGCCCGGCCGCTTGCGCCAAGCGAATGTTCGGGCGGATGCCGATGGCCATCACAAACAAGTCGCAGGGCAGGCGGCTGCCGTCGGCCAGCTCCACGGCGGCGACATGGCCGTTGCCGTCATCCAGCAAGGCGGCGGTTTGCGCGCCCATTTGGAAACGCAGGCCTTTTTTTTCCAACGCCGCTTGCAACAGTTGGGCGGCGGGGCGGTCGAGTTGCCGGTTCAGCAGCAGGTCGCGGTTATGGATGACGGTCACGGCCATGCCGCGCACCGCCAAGCCGTTGGCGGCTTCCAAGCCCAGCAAGCCGCCGCCCAAAACCACGGCGTGGCGGTGGCTTTGGGTATAGGCGAGCATGGTTTCCACGTCGGCGATGTCGCGGAAGCTGAGGACCCCGGCCAAAGCGTTGCCGGGAATGTCGGCGATGACGGCTTTGGAACCGGTGGCGATCAGCAGCCGGTCGTAGTCGGCGGTGGTGCCGCCCTGGGCGTGGACACGGCGCTTGGCGCGGTCAATTTTAACCACGGCCTGGTCAGGGCCGGCGTTCAGTTCGATACCTTGGTCAGCGTACCAGGCGCGGTCGTGGGTGGTGATGGCGGTTAAGTCCTGTTCGCCGGCCAGCACCGCCGACAGCAGGATGCGGTTGTAATTGCCGTGCGGCTCAGCACCGAACACGGTAATGGCGTAAGCATCCGGCGCGGCGGCGATCAGCTCCTCGACCGTGCGCGTCCCGGCCATGCCGTTGCCGATCACGACCAGGCGTGGTTTTTTTATTCTGGCCATGGGCTTAACCTAATCGGGTACGGTGAGCGTGCCCTCGGCGACCATCACCGCTGACCCGCCGATGCGGACGGTCAAGGCATCCATGCCTTTGTGGTCCATTTCGATGTTGATTAAACTGCGCCGTTGCCGCTGTTCGCCACGGTCGATGCTGAACGGGTAAGTGCCTTTTTGCATCAATTCAAACGAACACAAATAACCGCAGAAGGCCGGCATGGCACTGCCTATGGGCGGGTCGTCGTTGATGCCGATGCGCGGGCCGAGCAGGCGGGCGTGGAAATCGCAGTCGCTGTGCGCGGTTTTCGGCGAAAACAATAAAATTTCTTGGGCGGCGGTTTGCGGGGCGCAAGATTGGCTCCAGTGGGCATAATTGAACCGGGCCTTGCGCACCGATTCGTAGCGGTACACGGGCACCACAAGATAGGGGAAGCCGCAGGACACCAAACGCGGGGCGTATTTTTTGCTGTCTAAGTCGGTTGTCGATAACGACAGGAATGCCGCCAATTCTTCCGGCACTGGCGCAAAGCGGTCTACCACCGGGTTCACCTTGCGGGTGAACTGGACAAAAGTCGGCACGCCCTCGGTGCTGGAAATGTTGACCAACAGCGGGCCGTCGTTTTGTTCAAAAATAATCGGCGTGACCGGCTGTTCCAGCGTGATGTCGCCGATGGTCGCCAGCACATAGGCCGTGGCGATGGTCGGATGGCCGGCGAAATCAATTTCCCGTTGCGGCGTGAACACGCGCATAGTGCGTTTGTTTTGCGCCAGGTCGCGTTTTTTGATGAACACGGTCTCTGACAGGTTCAGTTCCCGCGCCACCTGCTGCATGTGCTCTTTGTGCATGCTCTCGGCATACGGGAACACGGCAATTTGGGCGCCGCCGAAAATTTGCCGGGTAAACACGTCCGCTATGTAGTAGGGGTATTTCATGGTTTTGCCTTCGAATTGATCAGCACCCGGCGGTCGTCGATTACGCTGCCGTAGACCGGGATTTTGACGTTGTCGTCTTCCAGGCAAACGCCGGTCGCTAGGTTGAAGTGCTGTTTATACATCGGCGAGGCCACCATCGGTTGGCCGCCTAAATCGCCGACTATGCCGCGTGACAACACGTTAGCGCCGCTGAACGGGTCGAAGTTGCCGACTGCGTACACGGCTTGTGGGCCAGGCAGATAAAAAATCGCCACTTGCAGGCCTTCAACCAAGGCGCAGACGCCGGAATCCGGTTGCAAGTCGTCTATGCCGCAAACATCAATCCACATAAAACGGCCCCCCGGCTAAAGGTTTGTCAGGGGCATCGCACCCCGTTTTGTCACACGCTTGGGTCATGCCTGCCATTACGCCCCCTCCAAAATTTTAAAATGCTTGCGTTCATCGTCCTTGGCGGGGCGGATTTGCCCGCGTTCTTCGACGAACACGATGTTGTTATCCGCTTGGTCGCTGTTGATGAAGTGTTTGAAACGTTTCAATTTTTCTTCGTTCGCCAAAGTGGCCTTCCATTCGCATTGGTACGTGTCGATGACGTGCTGCATGTGTTGCTCCAATTCGTCACACAGGCCGAGCTTGTCGTCGATGACCACCGACTTTAAATAATCCAGGCCGCCTTCCATGTTTTCCATCCAGACGGAAGTGCGTTGCAAACGGTCTGCGGTGCGGACGTAAAAAATCAAGAAGCGGTCGATGATTTTTATTAGCGTTTCCTTATCCAAGCCGGTGGCGAACAAATCGGCGTGACGCGGTTTCATGCCGCCGTTGCCGCAGACGTAGAGGTTCCAGCCGGTTTCCGTGGCGATCACCCCGACATCCTTGCCTTGCGCCTCGGCGCATTCGCGGGTGCAGCCGGACACGGCGAACTTTAACTTATGCGGCGAACGCAAACCCTTGTAACGGTTTTCCAGTTCCACCGCCAAGCCGACCGAATCGTCGATGCCGTAGCGGCACCAGGTGCTGCCGACGCAGGATTTGACCGTTCGCAACGATTTGCCGTAGGCATGGCCGGATTCAAAGCCGGCGGCGATCAGTTCGTCCCAAATTTTCGGTAACTGATCGACGCGCGCGCCGAACAAATCGACCCGCTGCCCGCCGGTGATCTTGGTG
>DBNW01000050.1:0-135 GCA_002299425.1 Methylococcaceae bacterium UBA662
GCCGGGGGCGATGTCGGTGGTCAAAGGACCTAGCGTATAAAACGGTGCTTCGCCACAAATTTGCAATTGCTTTTCCATGTTGACTTTAATCATGTGCAGCGGCACATGGCCAGGGCCTTCGATCATGGTCTGCAC
>DBNW01000050.1:441-734 GCA_002299425.1 Methylococcaceae bacterium UBA662
GGGCCTTCGATCATGGTCTGCACATCGTGTTTCCAGGCGATTTGGGTTAACTCACCCAAGGTTTCCAGTTCACCAAATTGAGCGGCGTCGTTAGCATCGTAAATTGAACCCGGACGCAAGCCGTCACCCAGCGAAAACGACACATCATAAGCCTTCATGATTTCGCAGATGTCTTCAAAGTGCGTGTACAAAAAACTTTCTTTATGGTGCGCCAGACACCATTTCGCCATGATGGAGCCGCCGCGTGAGACGATTCCGGTCAAGCGCTTAGCGGTCAACGGCACATGATGCAG
>DBNW01000050.1:1043-36279 GCA_002299425.1 Methylococcaceae bacterium UBA662
GCGGTCAACGGCACATGATGCAGGCGGACACCGGCATGAATGGTGAAATAATCCACGCCTTGTTCGGCTTGCTCAATCAACGTGTCACGGTAGATGTCCCAGGTTAGCTCCTCGGCTTTACCACCCACTTTTTCCAAGGCTTGGTAAATGGGTACGGTGCCAATCGGCACCGGCGCGTTGCGTAAAATCCACTCGCGCGTCTCGTGGATGTTTTTGCCCGTGGACAAATCCATAACGGTATCGCCGCCCCAGCGAATCGCCCAGAGCATTTTTTCCACTTCATCTTCAATAGAGGACGTAACTGCAGAATTACCCAAATTGGCGTTCACTTTCACCAAAAAATTGCGCCCGATAATCATTGGCTCCAATTCCGGGTGGTTAATGTTGGCAGGGATAATCGCCCGCCCCCGCGCGACTTCGGAGCGGACAAATTCAGGGGTAATCAGAGCAGGGGTCGCCGCGCCAAAAGACTCACCCGGATGCTGGTCTTTGCAGAGTTCGCGCATAGCCTCCAAGTTTTGGTTTTCACGGATGGCAATGTATTCCATCTCTGGGGTAATTAGCCCCAGCCTGGCATAGTGCATTTGGCTGACGTTGCAGCCCGCCTTAGCGCGGCGCGGGGTACGAATGTGTTCAAAGCGCAAAGATGCTGTTTTGCTGTCGGTAAGACGCTGTAAACCGTATTTAGAACTCGGCGCGGTTAATTGCTCGCTATCGCCGCGTTCTAAAATCCACATTGCGCGCACACTCGGCAAGCCTTTTTTTAAATCGATGGCAACCGCAGGGTCGGTGTAAACACCAGAAGTGTCGTAGACGTAAAGCGGCGGGTTTTTTTCTGCGCCAAAATGGGCGGGGGTGTCCGACAGGTTAATTTTCCGCATCGGAACCTGAACGTCCGGGCGACTGCCTGGGACATAAACTTTCTCCGATGCCGGATAAGCGGAAATGTTTACCCGGTCGACCGGGTTTTCTTTGAGGACTGCGACCACATTACTCTCCCTATCCAAAATAAAAAATAGGCGCAGGGAAGTGGATGGGCTTTCCTACGCCGGAATTAACCGGAATCAGGTTCAAAGGGACTCTCTCAGCTGACCGCAGAAAACGCGAATACCAGCACCCCTAGCCTTACGGATGGGGGCTAAAGCTAAAGCAATTGATTGCAGATTGCAAGCCATGTCCGGTTTTCACCCTTGAAAAAGCGGGTAAAGACAAAGCAGTCACTCTGTCGTAATGGTTTCTAGCCCCCTAAATTTGGTGCTAGAATCATCGGCTTTTAGTGTAGCTGGGCTAAAAGCCTGTGGCTATTATCTGGGGAATTTTCATGCGTTTGTCTGTAGTTGTCCCGGTACGCAATGAAGCGGCCAACCTACTGCCTTTGCTCAACGAAATTATCGATGCCCTGCATGCCGCAGCCGAGTACGAAATTATTTACGTTGATGATGGCAGCACTGACCAGAGCAGCGCTATTTTTAAGCAAGCTCTGCAGACCATCCCAACACTGAAAGTAATCCGGCACCGACAAGGCTACGGGCAGAGTGCGGCCATCTATACCGGCATCAAGGCGGCACAATTCCCCTGGATCGCTACCTTAGACGGCGACGGCCAAAATGATCCTAAAGACATACCGCGCCTGTTTCAACTTTTGTCCGGGCAACAGCCGCGCCCTGCGGCACTAACGATGGTGGTGGGCTGGCGCAACCAACGGCACGATTCGGCCTGGCGCTTGTTTTCATCAAAAATTGCCAACACCGTCCGGGCCAAGCTACTAGGCGATGACACGCCGGACAGCGGCTGCGGATTAAAAATTTTCTCTAAAGAACTGTTCTTGGTATTGCCTTACTTTGACCACATGCACCGGTTTTTACCCGCCCTGGTCTTAAGGGCGGGGGGGGCGGTACTGTCAGAGCCGGTCAACCACCGCCCGCGCAGTGCCGGTGTATCCAAATACGGGACATTAGACAGACTGGGCGTTGGTATGGTCGATTTACTGGGCGTTATGTGGCTAAAAAAAAGGGGGGGAATAGCGGAGGTGGAAAAACTTGAACATTGACAACGAAACGGTTTGGATAGCGGTAGGCTTCCTTGGCCAGGGCTTGTTTTCGGCCCGTTTTATCGTCCAGTGGCTGAAAAGCGAGCGCGAAAAAAAGAGCGTGTTTCCGGTCAGCTTCTGGTATTTCAGCATTGTCGGCGGTATTACGTTACTAGGCTATGCCCTTTATCGCCAAGACCCCGTCTTTGTTTTTGGCCAAGCAGTTGGGCTGCTGATCTATTTTAGGAATCTGTATTTTGTCATTTACCAGAAAAACAGGCCTGGCAAAAATAACCTATAAACAATCTAGGCTGCTGGCCTTAGTCAAGTTTCCTCTCCAGCCAACAAGCGCCGGATATTGCTTTTGTGCCGCCATAGCAAAACCGCAGACATAACGCCTGCCGCAGCCACTACGGGCATCGCACTCACCAGAAACCACGCATAGATCGGCGACAAAACCGCTGCAATTAAAGCCGCCAGCGAGGAAATTTTGCCGACCTTGTACACCAAAATCCAAGTGGCCATCACTGCAAATCCGTAAGACCACGACAACCCCAGCATCACGCCAACGGCAGTCGCTACCCCTTTGCCACCCTTAAACTTAAAAAACACCGGGTACAAATGACCAAAAAAAGCAGCCAACCCCGTAAGGACTTGGATTTCAACTGACACACCCAACAATCGGGCGGCATAAACGGGTATCAAACCCTTTAAAAGATCGCCCAGCAACGTGATAGCCGCCGCTTTCTTGCCGCCGATACGCAAAACGTTGGTCGCCCCAGGGTTGCCAGAGCCTTGTTCACGCGGGTCGGGCAAACCCCACAAACGGCAAACCAAAACAGCACTGGAAATAGCGCCAACCAGATACGCTAGGGGGATAAACAACCATTCAACCATTGTCACATTCCTCATTGCCAAAACTTGTAAGACGGGGACGTTTGCCGGATACTTGGGGAAAATCGGCAGCATCATAACCGGAAACGCAGCATGGACATTGTTTTTTTAAACGGCTTAAAAATAGACACCCTCATTGGTATTTACGATTGGGAGCGGCAGCAACGGCAAACCGTTATCCTCGACATTGCCATGGCTTTTGCCATCGATAAGGCCGCGCAAACCGATGACATCCAATACGCCCTTGATTATAAAAAAGTCTCCGACCGCATTATTGATTTTGTCAAAAACAGTGAGTATTTCTTAGTAGAACGGTTAATTTCTGAAATCGCCCATTTGCTCCGTTCAGAATTCAGCGTGCCGTGGGTAAAAATTACCCTCAACAAACAAGGCGCGATTGGCGCGGGCATCGCTGTCGGCATCACCATCGAACGCGGGGAAAAACCTGCGTGACCCCAGCTTACGTCAGCATCGGCAGCAATATCGACCGGGAACGCCATATCAAAGCCGGTCTTGCGGCACTTAACCGGCAATTCGGCCCATTGTGCGTATCGAGCATTTACGAAACCGAACCCGTCGGCTTCACTGGCGAACCTTTTTACAATTTAGTGGTGGGCTTCCATTCGGAACAGGATGCAAAACACGTCTGGCAATGCTTGCGCGATATTGAAACCGCGCACGGTCGCTCTACCGCCAGCCAAAAATTTACCGCCCGCACCCTGGATTTAGATTTACTGATTTTTGGCAACCTCATTATCAACGATGGCTCACTCAAACTGCCGCGCGATGACATCGACCGTTATGCGTTTGTGCTAGCACCTTTAGCGGAAATTGCCCCCGAACAAACACACCCTGTCCATCACCTAAGCTATGCCGAGCTGTGGCGACGTATGGACAAAAGCCACGCCAAGCAACGGCGCCTGGATAAGTCTCTGGCGTAGAGGCCGTGTTTTACCAACCCCCCCCCCATTAAACTCGCCTCGAGTAGAAAAACCCCCATCAACATGGCCAAGACACCTGAAGCCCATAACAAAGCACAAGAGCGCGCCGAACTGCACAAAACCCTCTGGCGCATCGCCAACGACCTGCGCGGCAGCGTCGATGGCTGGGACTTCAAAACCTATGTGCTCGGCATGTTGTTCTACCGCTTCATCTCCGAGAACCTGAGCGGCTACCTCAACCAGCAGGAGCGCCGCGCCGGCAGTGCCGCGTTTGACTACGCCCAATTGAGCGATGTCGAGGCCGAGTTTGGCCGTTTGGAGACGGTGCAGGAAAAAGGCTTTTACATCCTGCCCTCCGAACTGTTTGCCAACGTGCGCGCCCGCGCCCGGCACGATGCCAACCTCAACGAAACCCTGAGCCGCATCTTTGCCGGCAGCGCTTCCGAGCACGACATCAAAGGGCTGTTCGACGACCTCGACGTCAACAGCAGCAAGCTCGGCCCCACTGTAGCCAAGCGCGACAACGCCACGCTGTTTATCGACGGCAGCAGCCTGTTCGTGCGCAGCGGCAACAAGAACAAGAGCACCCCACACTTTGCGCGCTTGGTGGACATCCAAGCGCTCAACGCCAAGATCGCGGGCATCGTGGCGGATCTGGAAGGAGGTCAAGCATGAGCGAGCAGCCAGCAGGCGAAATCGTCCTGTACCAGCGTGGCAATGCACCCGCAATCGATGTACGGCTAGACGGCGATACGGTCTGGCTGAGCCAGCAGCAGTTGGCCGATCTGTTTCAGACGTCGCGCACCAACGTCGTAGAGCACATCACCAACATTTACGCTGAAGGCGAATTGAACCAAGAGGCAACTTGTCGGGAATTCCGACAGGTTCGCACCGAGGGCACTCGCCAGGTGGCCCGCACGCTGCCCTTCTACAACCTCGACCTCATCATTTCAGTGGGGTATCGCGTCAAGTCCGCTATCGCCACCCAGTTCCGCATCTGGGCCACCGAGCGGCTGCGCGAGTATCTGGTCAAAGGCTTCGCCATGGATGATACCCGCCTCAAGAACCTGGGCGGCGGCAGCTACTGGAAAGAACTGCTCGACCGCATCCGCGACATCCGCAGCAGCGAAAAGGTACTCTACCGGCAAGTGCTGGACCTGTACGCCACCAGCGTCGATTACGACCCCAAGGCCCAAGCCAGCACCGTTTTCTTCAAAACCGTGCAAAACAAACTGCACTACGCCGCCCACGGCCAGACGGCTGCCGAAGTGATCGCCCAGCGCGCCGACGCCAGCAAGCCTTTCATGGGATTGCTGGCGTTCTCTGGTCGCCAGCCCATCAAGGCCGATGCGAGCAATGCCAAGAATTACCTTGATGCGAACGAACTCAAGCGTCTGAACACGCTGGTGTCGGCCTATTTCGATGCCGCCGAATTCCGCGCCATGAACCATGAGCCGACGCACATGAAGGATTGGCTGGCGCACCTGGAGCAACTGATTGCCGCCATGGGCGGCAAGGCCCTGCAAGGCGCAGGCAAAGTCAGCCATCAGGACGCGCTGACCCACGCTGAAAGCGAGTATGCGAAGTTCCGCGCCCAATTGAACGAGCAGCCTTCCGCGGTCGAGGCGGTATTTCTGGAAACCGTCAAGAAGGCGCAAAAGAAGATCGAGGGCAAGAAGAAATGAGCCGGATTGAGGAGTTGATTGCCGACATGCAGCACGCCAAAGGCGCAAAAATGCCGCGTGGCAGCAAGGAAGCCGTATGAACTACGACCCAGATCGCCATCATCGCCGCTCCATCCGTTTGCGGACTTACGATTATTGCCGTGCCGGGGTCTATTTCGTGACCATTTGCGCCCACGACCGGGAATGTCTGTTTGGGGAAATCGCAGATGGCGAAATGCGATTGAATGATGCGGGGCGGATGATTCAATCGGTTTGGGATGAAAGCCCGCCCCATTATGCAGGCATTGATACCGATGCATTCATCGCCATGCCCAATCACATCCACGGCATCATCACCACCGTAGGGGCAGGCCCCCGTGCCTGCCCTGGGGACAACGGGCAACCACGGGGAGTTGCCGCTACGGGTGCTTGCTTGCACGGTATTTTAGGTTAAAGTCTAATGCGGCTGCGAACAACCGCAGCCGACCCTAAAACAACGGACCGATTCTTATGAGCCAATCCCCAGCTAAGCCGTCTACCGTCGGGATACTCGGCGGCGGCGTGGCAGGTATGTCGTGCGCTTTATGGCTAAGCCAACTTGGCCACAAAGCCGTTCTTATCGAACGGAATGGCGTTTTAGGCGGGCAATTGTGCACTATAAACCGAGAAAACCGCTGGGTATTAGGCTTGCCTGGCTTGACCAGCGCAGAACTGGCAAAACGCTATGCCGAACACATCCGCAAGACCTCTGTTGAGGTTTGCTTAAATTGTTACCCTAGCGCGATTGAAACGCGTGCTGATGGCTATCGAATCGAAATTAAACATGCCAGCAACACGGCAAATTGGGCGGTGCGGGCACTGGTTATTGCCACCGGTGCTAGAGCCTTGGGCATAGAAACATTTCAGCACCTGCCCGGGTTTGCAGCGGCTCGGGAAGCAGGCTTGATGGGCGGCTACCCGCTCGACCATCTCGACTGGCTGGCAACCCTAAACGGCCAGCGCATTGCCGTGGTGGGTGCCGGCGACAATGCCCTGTGTACGATCAAAGATGCCGCCTTAGCCGGTGCCCGTGTGCATTGGCTCATGCGCTCTCCCCCTAAAGCCCAAGCCCCACTGCTTAAGGAAATCGCTGTTCTCAGCAGCGAAGACCGCATTATGCGGCACGAAAACACGGTGCTAGCCGGATTTAAACGGCAACAAAATGGCCTAGCCTTGGCCTTGTCGACACCCCACCAAGCAACCCAATGGCTGGTGGTTGACCGGCTTTTTATCCGCATTGGCTTTGCTGCCAACAGTGCCTTTTTAGATGCCTTCCCCGCTTGCTCAGGACTGCACAAACCACAGGGCTACATCATGACCGACACCGCCAAACGCACCAACCTAGCCAAGCTCTACGCCATAGGCGACGTGGCCAATTCCAGCCACCCGTCCGTGGTCGCAGCACTCGCCGATGGTGCCTTGGCCGCGCAAACATTCGCCCAAGACGGATGATGGCGGCAAACGGCGACCGATCCCTGCCATTAGTCTGGGTCGTGGACAGTGCCTACACCGGGGAGCGCCACGCTAGAATCGGCTTGGCCGAACGCCTCGGCTGCGGTTATGAAATAATCCCGTTGCCGGACACCGATACTGCCGCCTACCAACACAGGCTCAAACAAAAATACGCCCGCACTAACACCGCCCTGCCGTTGCTCATTATTACGGGTACCGGCGAGGAAACCACGGCAGAAATTGCCGATTTACGGCCCCTGTTTGGGAATCGCTTGTTTACGGTGTATTTAGCGTCCATTTTGCCCGAACAGCACCACCCCCGCTTACACGAGTACGATTTGATCGCTTCCCCGCAGTTGACGGGCAAAAATACCGTTACCCTGCTTGGCGTACCCCACCCGCTAAGTGAGCAAAACTTGGCCGCTGCCTCCGCAAAACATGCCGCGTATTTCCTGGCCTTAGCGCGCCCTATCACCGTCTTGCTGATCGGCGGTAACACCCGGTATTGCACGGGTTTTACTGAAGACCATGCCCAGCGACTGGCCCGCCGGATTGCCCCCATTGCCGCCCGTCAAGGCGGCAGCTTGATTATCACTAACAGCCGCCGCACCCCACCTGAACCGCTCTTAGCCCTCTTAGTTGAGCTTGCTAGGTTTCAGCCCCGGTTTTTCGATTGGCAACACACCTCGTTAGATTTTTACCACGCCATCCTAGCGTATGCCGATTTGTTCATCGTCACCGGCGATTCGTTGTCGATGTGCTCGGAAGCGGCATTTACCGGCAAACCCATCTTGGTCGATCTCAGCCCCGAAGCCACCGAATATTGCCATCGTGAAATTGTTGGCCGGTTAGTGGACTACGGAGCAGCCAGACCCATCACCGACGAATTTGACTATTGGACCTATGCGCCGATAGACTCGACCCAATTAGCAGCCAGCGCGGTTAAGGATCGGTTGCAAAAGCAATTTGGCGCGGCCGCCGCACTGTAGGTTTGTTTACACGGTTTATCAAGCGTTTACGGATTTATGCCGGCAACCCTAAACCGGGGGCAAATTTTTTAAAAAGTGGGGCAAAAAATTGCGAAAACGACCCGCTTAACCCTACAACACCTAAAAACATCAGGAAATTATCATGCGGCATTCAGAACCCACGGCCTGGACCCGGGAAGAATTTGAAACCCAATTGCGGAACATGGAAACGTATTACCACATCCATCACCCCTATCACACCCTGATGAATGCAGGAAAACTGACCAAAGAGCAACTGCAAGGCTGGGTCGCCAACCGTTATTACTACCAGGTGTGCATCCCGTTAAAAGACGCCCACATCCTCGCCAACTGCCCCGACCGTGAAACCCGCGCCAAGTGGGTGCAGCGCATCCTCGACCACGACGGCCACCCCGGCGACCCCGGCGGCATCGAGGCGTGGATACAACTGGGCATTGCGGTCGGCTTAACCCGTGAGGCCATCACTTCCCAGCAACATGTGTTGCCGGGCGTGCGCTTTGCGGTCGATGCCTACGTCAATTTCGCCCGCCGCGCCGAATGGCACGAAGCCGCTAGCTCGTCGCTCACGGAACTGTTCGCACCGAAAATACACCAACAACGCCTGGACAACTGGCCGGAACATTACCCGTGGGTGGAACAACAAGGCTACGGTTATTTCCGCAAACGCCTGACCGAAGCCCGCCGCGATGTCGAACACGGCCTGCAACTGACCCTGGACTGGTACCAAACCCGCCAGCAACAAGAGCGTATGCTGCAAATCCTGAAATTCAAGCTGGACGTGCTATGGACTATGGCCGACGCCCTGTATATGGCCTACATCCACCATATGCCGCCGTATTTCAACATTGCCGGGCCAGCCCCGGTAGCAGTCCGGTAAGCCGTTGATCCCTGCTGATGAAACACCCACCGGCTTGCCAAACCCCTAAGAGATCGACCGTGCCAACACGCCTTCACGTTTTTATCCGCTTAATCTGCCACAGCCTGCTAGGGTTTGCCCTGGCCACAGCACCCCCGTCCGTCTCTGCCGATGTTAACAAAGTCGCCATCGCCAGCGCCCACCCCTTAGCCACCGAGGCCGGTTTGGCCATCATCCGCAACGGCGGCAACGTGTTCGATGCGGCGGTCGCGGTCAGCGCGGCGCTGGCGGTGGTGGAGCCGGCAGGCTCCGGCTTAGGCGGCGGCGGGTATTGGCTGCTGCACCGCGCCGACGACGGTTTTAAGACAGTCATTGACGGCCGCGAAAAAGCACCCAAGGCGGCACACAAAGACCTGTACTTAGACAAAAACGGCCAGATAATCCCTCGATTGTCCCTGGACGGCCCGTTGGCGGCGGCCATCCCCGGCTTGCCTGCGGCACTGGCGCATTTGTCGGAAAACTACGGGCGGCTGCCGCTGAAAACCAGCCTGGCGCCGGCCATCCATTATGCTAAAAACGGCTATGCCATCGGCCAGCGTTACTTGAAAATGCTGAATTTCCGGGCTGAGGTATTGAAAAAATACCCGGCCACCTCCGCCATCTTTTTGCCCGGCGACAAGCCACCGGCAGCGTTTAGTCTGTTCAAACAACAGGACTTAGCGCACACCTTAACGCGGCTGGCCGAATCCGGGCGTGACGGCTTTTATCGCGGCGACATTGCCGACAAACTGGTGCAAAGCGTCACTCAAGCCGGCGGCATCTGGAGCCTGCAAGACTTAGCGGATTATCAAATCGTCGAACGTCCACCCTTAACCGGTCATTACCTGGGCATGACCGTCACCACTGTACCGCCCTCCTCATCCGGCGGTGTCGTCTTGCTGGAAAGCTTAAACATCCTATCCGACTTCGATCTCAAGAAAACCGACAGCACCACCCGCATTCACCTGATCGCCGAAGCCCTGCGCCGCGCCTTTCACGACCGCGCCTTGCATTTAGGCGACAGCGATTTTGTCAACATTCCCGTCGCCCGCTTACTCAATACCGACTACGCCGCCGGCCTGCGTACCAGTATTCGGCCTGATGGCGTGCTACCCAGCAGCTATCTGTCCGGCGACCTGCCGCAGCAATCCGAAGGCGAGCACACCACGCATTTTTCCATCATCGACCAACACGGCAACCGCGTCGCCGCCACGCTCAGCATTAACTTCCCGTTCGGTTCCGGCTTTGTCGCCGAAGGTACCGGCGTGTTGCTGAACGATGAAATGGACGATTTTTCCAGCCAAACCGGGGCCGTGAACGGCTACGGACTGACCGGCGGCAGCGCCAACGCTATCGCTCCCGGCAAACGCCCGCTGTCGAGCATGACCCCGACTTTTTTGGAAGACAGCCAACGCATCGCCGTATTGGGTACGCCCGGCGGCAGCCGCATCCCGTCCATGGTGCTGCTTAGCGTATTGGATTTCGCCGACGGCAACGGCCCTCATTCCTGGGTGAAGATCCCGCGCTTCCACCACCAATACGTCCCCGACCTGTTGCAGCACGAAGCCGATGCCTTCACCCCCGAACAACAACAAGCACTCATCAAACTAGGCCATCAGCTTAAACCGGTACGCTACCCCTACGGCGACATGCAGGCGGTGCAGCTCGACAAACACACGCACGACCTGGCTGCCGCCAGCGATCCGCGTGGCGAGGGGCGGGCCATTGTCAACCCGTAGCCCAGAAAATATCGACTTATGGCATGGCAGATTGGCGGCGACCGAACACACCTGCCGCCACTACTGGTCTGTGCTGGATGCGACAGAACAAGCCCGGGCGAACCGCTTCCTGCATCCTAAGCTGAAATACCGCTATGTGGAGGCACACGGCTTACTGCGCCATATCCTCGCGCACTACACCAGCCAACCGCCCGACCGAGTCAACATCCAGACCACTAAACACGGCAAACCCTACCTGGTCGATTGCCCCCATTGGACCTTTAACCTATCCCACACGGCTGACAGCCTAGTCATTGCCGTTGGCAAGATCGATTTTTTGGGCGTAGACATCGAACACAGCAAACCCCTAGCCGACCTACCGCAACTGGTAGCGAGGTGCTTTGCCGACAGCGAAGCAGCCTACTGGGAAAGCCTTGATGAAGGCAGCCAACTGGCCGCGTTTTACCGTATTTGGACCGCCAAGGAGGCGTTTGTCAAAGCCACCGGACGCGGTATGGCATTGGGTTTACAGCACTGCGTGACCGACCCGCATCGACCGGGCCGGTTCGCCCGTTTGCCGACTGCCTACGGCGCGGCCGGATGCTGGCGAATTACGCACTTGCTGTGTCCAGGCCAAGCCGATTTGCACGGTGCCTTAGTGCTTAAAACCAGCAAAATCACGCTCAACTGGCTGGATTTTTGCCACATCACCCCGGTATCCAGCATCCGGCAAGCTTTGGTAGAATGCCCTCACTCTGAACCAGGTTAAGACCTGCACGCCCCCACCCAACACCTAAAGCAATGAACTTTTTATGCACCGTCACCTTGATAACCCTGCTCAACGGCTTAGCCTACTGGGCCACCAATCTACCCCAGGACGCTGGAGAAGATGTGCCCGCCGGCCGGCTCAACAGCTTGTCGTATGCCCCGTTCCGCGAGCACCAAGGACCGTTGCAGGGCATTTTTCCAACCGTCCCGCAACTTGACCAAGATCTGCACCTGTTGGGCGGCAAAACCCGTTCCATCCGTACCTACACCAGTGCCGAAGGCAGTATGTCGGAAATTCCCGCACTCGCTCGCAAACACGGTCTCAGTCTCACCCAAGGTGCTTGGCTGGGAAGTCTGGCAAAAGGTAACGATGAGGAAATTAAAGCCGTGATCGCATCGGCCAAAGCCAATCCTGACGTAGTCAAACGGGTTATCGTCGGCAATGAAGTGCTGCTGCGCGGAGATTTGACACCAGAACAACTGATTCAATACATCCGCCAAGTGAAGCAGGCGGTCGAACAGCCCGTCTCTTACGCCGACGTGTGGTCGATGTACATGAAATACCCTAAACTCATCCAGGAAGTCGATTACATTACCATCCACATCCTGCCCTATTGGGAAGACCAGCCGATCGCCGTGGACCAAGCCCCTGCCCATATCCAAAACATCTACCAAAAAGTGCGCGAGGAGGCCGATCGCATCGCACCCGGCAAAGCCATTTTAATTGGCGAGGCCGGTTGGCCTAGCGCCGGGCGGCAACGCGGCTTTGCGGTGCCGAGCGTGGTCAACGCCGCCACCTTCACCCGCAGTCTGATTCAAGTTGCCCAAGCCAACGGCTTTGATGTCAACATTGTTGAGGCCTTCAACCAACCGTGGAAAAGTCAATTAGAAGGCGTAGTGGGTGCTAACTGGGGGCTGTTTTCCAGCCACCGCCAGGAAGTATTTCCACTGACTGGCCGCGTGTACGAAAACCCAGATTGGTACAAAAACCTAGGCCTATCCTCGCTGTTGTTTCTGGTTGCTGCGGCCGTTTTTAGAAAACCACTGCGTGCATTAGCCCCTTTGCAAACGGCGGCCTTGTTGCTGTCGATGCAACTGATGCTGGCACTTTGGGCGGGGCAAAGCGAATTTTTATGGTCTACCAGCTACAGTGTCTGGCAACGCCTGGCCAGCGTTTTCATTGTGGGTTTAAACGCCGCCATCGGTGGCCTGATCATCTGGCAGGGCTACCTGCTTTTGATTAAACAAGCCGGCTTTGCAAGGCTGGCAACCGCAAGCTACGCCCTGTATCTGGCGTTCGCCGCGTATGCCGTGTTCGAAACCTTAAGCCTTGCCTTCAACGGTCGGTATATCAGCTTCCCTAATTGGGCCACCTGCATCCCGGTTATTGGCGTTATTACTTTTCTGCTGTTGTCAGGGCTAAGCCAACATACCTGGCGACAAGGGCTTGCCGGCCTGAATGGCCAACTGCTGTCGGTAGATCGCTGGCAAACTTACCGCCGCAGCCTAGGCTTTCTGCTGTTAGGCTCGGGTTTAATGTTGGTGTTGGGCGAAACCCATGCCTTTTTCATTAGCCGCGATACGGTTGCCGACTACCCACAGGTCGGCCAACGTCTTGGCCTAGCGGTCAAATTTACCTTGGGCAACCAGCAGTTAGTGCTTTGGCTGATGTCATTGACGATTTTGTCCATGCCTTTCCTAGCCTACCGCCCAACCCCAACCACCCAACCCTGAACCGGATGTAGCATGCCATTGAAACCGCTGTTTTTCGCACTCTGCCTGCTGGCAACCACAAGCGTCGTTGTTGCTGCCGAAAAAACCACGCTGCGTATTGGCGTACACGCTTATGGCACAGTGGATTGGGAATTGTCCGCTCTGGACACAGACCCGGCCGCCGATTACCAAATACACATTGAACACCTCGCCAACGCCGAGGCCGGCAAGATAGCCCTGCAATCCGGTGCCGTGGACATCATTGTCTCCGATTGGTTGTGGGCCGCTAAATTGCGTGACGGCGGCAGTGATTTTGTGTTTTACCCGTACTCAGCCAGTTCGGGTGCCTTAGTCGTCCCGCAAGACAGCCTCATTCACAGCCTGACCGACCTAAAAGGCAAACGCCTGGGTATTGCCGGTGGGGCACTGGACAAAAACTGGTTGCTGCTACAAGCTCTAGGACAAACCCAACAAACCGACTTAGCCGACGACATCAAACCCGTATACGCGGCACCGCCGTTGCTCAACGAGCAGCTTAAACAAGGGCATCTGGACGCGGTCCTGACCTACTGGCACTTTGCCGCCCGGCTAGAAGCCCAGGGGTATCGAACCCTTATTGATGGAAAAAGCATTTTGCAAGGTCTCGGCATAACCGAAGAACTCCCGGCCATCGGTTATGTGTTCAAACAAAGCTGGGCGCAGCAGCACAAAACTGCCGTCAATCACTTTTTGGCCGCTAGCCAAGAAGCTAAAGAAAGGCTCTGCACAACCAATGCGGCTTGGCAAAAAGTGTTGCCGAAAACTCAAACCGAAGACCCGGCCACCCAGGCTAAATTGCGCCAGGGCTATTGCGAGGGCAGTATCGAACGCTGGAACGAACCAGAACGTCAAGCCATCGCAAAGCTTTATAGACTGCTGCATACGCTCAGCAATCAACACCTAACGGGGCTATCAGCCAACTTACCCGACGGCTTATTTTGGGTTCCCGACTGACTGTGGCCGCGTTTAAGCCCTTAAGACCCGACCGCACCCCCCTAAGCCGATTGGATTCGCCGGCCCTGTTTTACAAGGGCGGAAAATCAAAACTTAAGTTTTTTCGCTCTCTGTTGTCTCGTTCAGGCTAGGTGCCGTGTGCATGAAGGCTACAACAGAACGCGACTGAATCCGGCACACAACCTGAAAATCACCTGATTTTGCTAAACAAATACCTTGCCTTTTTATCTGCGCTGAGCTTTTTAGCACTCTGGCAGGTGCTGGCCATGTCCCTAGATAGCCGCAACCTGCCGACTCCAGACGCCGTCGCCCAGACATTTTGGCAAGCCTGCTTAAGCGGGCAACTGCCCTACCATTTAGGTGCGACTTTGCTGCGGCTGGTGGCCAGCTTCGCCATCGCCATGCCGCTAGGTTGCGCCTTAGGCATTGTCTTGGGCCGCAACCGAAAACTGGACGCCTTTTTTGATAGCTGGGTAATGTTGTTCCTGAATATCCCGGCCCTGGTCACGATTATCCTCTGCTATGTTTGGTTCGGCCTGGTCGAGGGCGCGGCGATTTTCGCCGTGGTCGTTAATAAATTGCCCAACGTTATCGTCACCATCCGGGAAGGTGCCCGCGCCTTGGATCAAGACTTATTGGAAATGGCCCGTTGCTACCGTTTTGGCCAACGCAAAACCTTCGTCCACATCATCTGGCCGCAGTTGTACCCGTTCGTGATGGGCGCAACCCGCTCCGGCCTAGCCTTAACTTGGAAAATTATTCTGGTGGTCGAGTTGTTAGGCCGCAGCAACGGCATGGGCTACCAACTGCATTTATTTTTCCAATTGTTCGATGTCGCCAGCCTACTCGCTTACACCGTCGCCTTCGTAGCCGTCATTCAATTGTTGGAAATGCTGGTGCTAAAACCCTTGGACAGCCGGGCCAGACGGTGGCGGCGATGAACGGCATTGCCATCCGTATCGACAGCAAATACTACCCTGGCCAAACCACGCCAGTTATCCAAGACTTTGCCCTAGACCTAGCCGACGGCGAATTCGTGTGCCTGCTAGGCCGCTCTGGCTGCGGCAAAACCACGTTGCTCAATTGCCTAGCCGGATTGGACCACCATTACCAAGGCCGCATCCGCCACGGCCAGTCCTCAACCCGTCCCAACATCGGTTATGTGTTCCAAAACCCGCGCCTGTTACCGTGGCGCACGGTGCGCGAAAACATCGAATTGGTCGTCGCCGACCCTAAACAAGCCCCCGAAACCCTCGACAACCTGCTTGAGACCGTGCAGTTGTTGGCCGTCCAGCACCACTACCCCGAACGGCTGTCGTTGGGTATGAGCCGCCGGGTCGCCATTCTGCGCGCTTTTGCCATTCAGCCCAATTTGCTGCTCATGGATGAACCGTTTGTTTCTTTAGATGCCCCGACTGCTAGGCAAGCCCGCGAGCTGTTGGTGCAACTGTGGCAACAGCGCCCACACACCGTTTTATTTGTCACCCACGACCTGCGTGAAGCCACCGTCTTGGCCGACCGCCTGGTGTTTTTATCGACTGCACCCATGCGGGTAATCAGGCAAATTCCAATCACCATACCCCGCCAAGCCCGCCATGACGAACATCAAATCGAAGCCTTCAGGCAGCACTTGAAACAAACTTACCCGGATATACAATCCCTGCTTTGAATGCCCTCTACACAACGGGTGTGTAAAAAAACGGCAACCCGCCCGAACCGATGCTAAGCACCCTGCCGGATAGTGCACACCTAAAAATCATTCACGGCTACGCTGAAACTTCAGTTTTCAAGCCCGTTCCATGCTAGAATGTTCGGCCTCGTCCCGATAGCTCAGCAGGATAGAGCGGTCCCCTCCTAAGGGACAGGCCGGCGGTTCGAATCCGCCTTGGGACGCCAAACACGGCCAAACAAGCACAAAAACCCGCGCTAACACTCGGCGGGTTTTTCTACCGCGTCAACGCCGCAGTATCCTAAAACTGTCGGCGCAAACTTACCCTACCGATTAAAATTCGGCGTCGTGGTAGACATTTTGCACATCCTCCAAATCGTTTAGCATATCCATAAATTTTTCAAAAAGAACCTCATCATCGCCGCTGATAGGGGTGGCGCTTTTTGGCAAAAACTGGACTTCATCGACATCAAAATCAATCCCTGGAAAAGCGTGGGTCAAGGCCTGCCTGGCCTTGATGTGGTCGGCGGGCGGGGTGAATACGGTAATTTTACCCGCCTCACTTTCAATGTCCGTAGCATCGACGTCGGCCGCCAATAAAACTTCTAGCACCGCGTCTTCGTCGTCGTGATCAAATGCTAGGATGGCGGTATGGTCGAATAAATGCAACACCGTGCCTGGGGTGCCAATTTTGCTCTTAGTCTTGGTAAAACACAGGCGCACGTCTCCGAACGTGCGGTTGGGATTGTCGGTCAGGCAATCGACAATCACCTTGCAACCGCCCGGGCCATACCCTTCGTAACGCGCCTGAGCAAAATCCTCGCCGCTGCCGCCCTTAGCTTTCTCAAGTGCTTTTTCGATGACATGACTGGGAACCTGGTCTTTTTTCGCCCGATCGATTAAGCCGCGCAAGGTCAGATTCCCCCCAGGGTCGGTGCCTGCTGATTTAGCGCAAACATAAATTTCGCGCCCGTATTTGCTGTACACCTTAGTTTTAGTGGCGGCTGTTTTAGCCATGGCCACTTTACGGTTTTGGTAGGCTCTACCCATCGGTCGGTCACTCCACTGACAATAAAAGGCACCGGTTTCACCGGCATCGGTTTTGATTTGATAAGTTTGATAAGAATGCTTTAACTACGCACTTGGCCCGGCTCATTTCAAATTTGAGCCACTAAAACCGGTCTCTGGACCAAGCGGCGGCTTGGGTAGACTGGACGGGGCGGGCGCAGACGGCTTAGGCTGAGCAGGTGGCACTACCCTCGGCTTGCGCAAATAAGCCGGAGGTCCCACACTGACCCCCCGGTCGCCAAGCGGCCTAGTGAACGTGTAAGCAGCGGGTGCCTCGACCAAAATTCTAGCCATTTTTTTAAACGCATCATGCGGTTCAGGGATGGAGGCTAAAGCCGTTAATGGAATCATCGCCACAAACAGGCCGATACCTGCGGCAGTCACCGCCAAGCCCAAAGGCCGATAAACCAAGACATCCGCAAACACAAAAAGAGGGTCGGTTTTCTCAGCACCTTGAGCATGGCTGGACGCGGCCCAACAAATGGCCACGAACAAAACGATAACACTGGTTTTTTTCATAATTTTTTTAGGGATACAGTCTGTAAGGAGAAAAAATGGGTAACAATTTTGGCGTGCACCTGCCAGTCTCAACCCAATCACATTGCAACCGCCAATTCAGCCGCAGGCAACAGTATTTGCATGGGCATTTGGATAAATGAACATTGCTTGGATACTCATAAGGCAAACAGCGCTCGACACAGCGGGCTTTTTTATCAAAAAACGTACAGAAAAACCATGAAAAACTATCTATCCAAAGCTCTCATCCTACTGGCCACTTTGTTGACCGGCAACGGTTCGACTTCCGGCGAACCCAACAAAAATCTCGAGGGCAGTTTCAGTAAACCGTCTGATGAGGTGCTGCAAAAAAAACTGTCCCCGTTGCAGTACCGGGTGACACAAAAACAGGCGACGGAACCTGCCTTCGACAACGCCTATTGGCACGAGAAGCGTGACGGCATTTATATCGATGTAGTGAGCGGCGAACCGTTGTTTTCTTCCACCGATAAATACGATTCCGGGACTGGCTGGCCCAGCTTCAGCAAGCCGTTAGTGGTAGAAAATATCGTCGAAAAGAAAGATTTTTTGCTGCTACTGCCGCGTACTGAAGTACGTAGCCGCCACGGCGGCTCGCATTTAGGCCATGTGTTCATGGACGGTCCCAGCCTAAGCGGGCGGCGTTATTGCGTGAATTCAGCGGCGTTGCGTTTTGTTCCGGTAGAAGAAATGGCGGCGGCCGGTTATGGCGAGTACACCCGGCTTTTTAAAAAAGCCCCCTGATTTTACGCTACATTGATGCCGTGAAAACGCTAGACCACCGCTTATTCGCGCCCTCCCAGGGTTTCCGTAGGATTCTAACGCGCTCTAGCGGCTTTTTCATGGTTTTTTGTGTCTGCCAGGCGCGACTTCGCAGCAACAAGGGGTGTTCTCATCGGAACGGGCCAATAGGTTGCGCATGAAATCAGTCACTGCCGTGGATCGGCACAACAATCCGGGGTGGTGCTGGAATGAATACGACAAAACAGAACCGAGCCACTTTGCAAAAAATAGCCCAGGGGTTAGCCCACAGGCGTTTTTAAAGACTGCGGCCCTGCGCGTCACTCACCGGAAAACAACCGGTACGCCGGGTTGCCGGTTTCTTCGCGGTACACAAAGCCTAAATGTTCCAAACAACCGATTAATTCAGCCCGCCCGTTTTCCGGCATCTGCAAGCCCATCAACACCCGGCCAAAGGCGGCACCGTGGTTGCGGTAGTGGAACAGGCTGATGTTCCAGCGCCCGCCCAGTTCGGTCAAAAACCGCAGCAAGGCACCGGGGCGTTCGGGGAATTCGATGCTGTAGACCACTTCATTCAGGCCCGCCGGGGCATGGCCGCCGACCATGTAGCGGCTGTGTTCTTTGGCCAGCTCATTCGCGGTCATGTCGGTGACGGCAAAACCCTGCGCCAACAGCAACCCGATGACAGCCTCGCGGTCGTGCGCCAAACCGCTGCTGGACAAGCCGACAAACACCCGCGCCGTGACCGGATCATAGTAGCGGTAATTGAATTCGGTGATACTACGCCCGCCTAACAAGCCACAAAAGGCATGGAAACTGCCGGGAATTTCCGGGATGGTCACGGCCAGCAGAATTTCCCGATGCTCGCCAACTTGCGCCCGCTCGGCGACATAGCGCAAGCGGTCGAAATTGATGTTCGCGCCACTGTCGATGGCCACTAAGGTCTGGCCGGTGATGTTCTCGCGCTCGACATATTTTT
Source organism: Methylococcaceae bacterium UBA662 (assembly GCA_002299425.1). Lineage (GTDB taxonomy): Bacteria > Pseudomonadota > Gammaproteobacteria > Methylococcales > Methylomonadaceae > Methylovulum. Next base: position 20,148 of record DBNW01000050.1, read on the forward strand.
TAAGACCGGCCACCGACAACGCCCCCGCCGGTTCGGCGATGGAGCGGGTGTCGTCGAAAATATCTTTGATCGCCGCGCAGATTTCATCGGTGCTGACCGTGATCACAGCATCGACGTACTGTTGCGCCAAACGGAACGGTTCTGCTCCGATCTGTTTCACGGCGACGCCGTCGGCGAACAAGCCGACTTGTTCTAAAATAACGCGCTCGCCCGCCTGCAAGGCACGGTTCAGGCAATCGGCATCGTCCGGTTCCACGCCGATGATTTTGATGTCAGGGCGGACAAATTTGCTGTACACGGCCACCCCGGCAATCAGGCCACCGCCGCCGACCGGAACAAAAATCGCGTCCAAGCTGCCGGTTTGCTGGCGCAGTATTTCCATCGCCACCGTACCTTGGCCGGCGATTACATCCGGGTCGTCGTAAGGATGGATAAACACCCGGCCATTCTGCTTAGCCAAATCATGCGCCTTTTGGTAAGCCTCGCTGTAGGAGTCGCCGAACAGCACGGTCTCGGCTCCTAAGGCCTTAACCGAGTTGATTTTAATATCCGGCGTGGTGGTCGGCATCACGATTAACGCATGGATGCCCAAACGTTTGGCGGCCAAAGCCACGCCTTGGGCATGGTTGCCGGCCGATGCGGCAATAACGCCTTGGGCCTTGGCGTTAGCATCCAACAGCGACATTTTGTTATAAGCACCGCGCAATTTAAACGAAAACACCGACTGCAAATCTTCCCGTTTCAGCAACACGGTATTGCCCAGACGCGCAGTTAAGGCGGCGGCGAAATCCAGCGGGGTTTCTATGGCGACATCGTACACGCGGGCACGGAGGATTTTTTCTATGTAGTTGTGCGGCACAGTCAAAAAGGGGCTGAGGAAGGGGGTTTTTTCGGTTATTATCGCACGCCTTTTACTAACAAAACCGGACAGGAGACATCACTATGACACAAGACGAATTGAAACGCTCAGTAGCCCGAGCGGCCTTACCTTATGTTAAAGGCGTAGGCATCATCGGCGTGGGCACCGGCTCGACCATCCGCTACTTTATCGAAGCCTTAGCGGACTTCAAAGCCGATATCGAAGGCGCGGTATCCAGTTCCGAAGCCAGCACCGAGGCACTAAAAAAAGCCGGCATCCCGGTGTTGGATTTGAACGCGGTCGGCACCTTGGAAGTTTATGTGGACGGCGCCGATGAAATCAACCCATTGAAACAATTGATCAAAGGCGGCGGCGCGGCCTTGACCCGGGAAAAAATCATCGCTGCCGCCAGCGATAAATTTGTCTGCATCGCCGATGCTTCCAAACGGGTGGACGTGCTGGGCCAATTTCCGCTGCCGATTGAAGTCATCCCGATGGCGCGCAGCTACGTCGCCCGCGAGCTGGTGAAATTAGGCGGCCGTCCGGTATGGCGGGAAAACTGCGTCACCGACAACCACGGCCATATCCTGGACGTGTACAACCTGACCCTTGCCGAGCCGATCAAAATGGAGCAAACCATTAACCAGATCACCGGCGTGATCTGCGTGGGCATTTTTGCAAAGCGGCCGGCCGATGTGGTGTTGGTCAGCGACGGCGAGCAGATTTTGACGTTTTAAAGCATTCACTCTGTAACGGGCGGCGAGAAAAACAATGTTACGTTTTTTTCACCGCTCCTAGATGCCACAGAACCGCCGATGGTTTTAACTTACAGCGTGTCCATTGGCTTGCCTTCGTTAAGGTACAACCAGCCTTTGGCAATGCGGTAGATAAACCAAATCAACCCTGCGCTCAGAACAAACCAGCCAATCACCACCGGCAGCGTAAAAAAGCCGATACCCACCCACAACACGTTGTACCAGAATGTTCGTATTTGCCATTGAAAATGGCTTTCCAGATAAGTCCCTGCGACATCGTCTTTTTTTACATAATTCATGACGATAGCAACCAAGCAGGTGACGCCTACAAACAGCGATGCCGCATACAGGGCATAGATGACGGTGGTCAGTGTTTTGTTTGCTTTTTCTATTTCTGTTACGGATGGCATGTTACCCCCTCATGTGCAACGGTGTTGCGGTACGGCGTTAAGGTTGCCGTACCGCCTGGTCTTCAATAAACGTCTCGTACATAGCGCCTGTCTTTTTTCAAACGATTGACATAATCGATCGCCTGTTGCCCGGTTAGCCCGCCGTGTTCGGCGATAACTTCGTGCAGGGCCTGATCTACGTCCTTGGCCATGCGGTAAGCGTCGCCGCAGACAAAGAAATAACCGCCCTGCTCCAACCAGGCGAACACCTGTGCGCCGTGTTCGCGCATACGGTCTTGCACATAGATTTTTTCCGCTTGGTCGCGGGAAAACGCCACATCCAGTTGGCTCAGCAAGCCCGTAGCCTGCATGGCTTCGAGCTCCTCGCGGTAAATAAAATCAGTGGCGGCGTTGCGGTCGCCGAAGAACAACCAGTTTTTGCCGCTGGCGGCGCGGGCTTTGCGTTCCTGCAAAAAGGCGCGGAACGGAGCGATGCCGGTGCCAGGGCCAACCATAATCATCGGCAGGCTGTTGTCCTCGGGGACGCGGAAGACTTTATTGGGTGTAAAAAAGCAACGCACGGCGGTGCTTTCATCGACCAAATCGGCCAAAAAAGTGGAGCAGACGCCTTTGTGCTGGCGGCCAAAGCTGTCGTAACGGACGCTGGCGACAGTCAGATGCACGCTGTCAGGATACAGCTTGCTGCTGGAGGCAATCGAATAGGCGCGGTGTTGCAGGGGTTTTAGCAAAGCCAAGAATTCGGCGGCGGAAAATTCCACTTGCGGAAATTGCAACAGCAAATCTAAGGTATCGCGGCCCCACAGATAATCGGCCAATTTGTTTTTGTCACCCGTCAACAACAAACCGTTAAGTTCTTGATCGCCAGAACGGTTGGCGATTTCTTGCAGCAGCTCCTTGCTCGGCAATTTGATTTCAAACTGGCTGCGGAGTGCTTCGCGCAAGCCCATCAATTCGCCGTTGACCGGCTCTTCTTCATCCCCTTTACAGGCAATGGCTTTGATGAGGCTATCGACCAGATCAGGGCAATTGCTGGGGATAATACACAAGGCATCGCCGGCTTCATAGGTTAAACCGGAACCGGCAATGGAGATTTCATAATGCCGCGTTTCTTTCGAGGAAGACGGTGTCGTCAACAACCGGTTGACACACAGTTTTGCTGCAAAGGGGTTTTTCCGGCTGAAGGGTGGCTTGTCGGAGGCTGGGTCTTCGGTGTTCAGGTATACCCCCGCCGACGTTCCTGACACTTGCGGTACTACGGCGGCAATCCATGCCTGGGCGGGGGCTTCAAAATCAACATCACATTCAACCCGCGGATAAATACGGGTTGCGCCCAATTCGGCTAAGCGGTTATCCCAATCAATACCGGCTTGGCAAAACAAATCGTAGCCGGTGTCACCTAGGGCTAGAACCGAGTATTTCAAGTTAGGCAATAACGGGGCGGAATCGGCGGAAACCGCTTCCCACAACAGTTGGGCGTTATCAGGCATTTCACCTTCGCCGTAGGTGCTGGTGATAATGAGCAGATGCGCCATGCCACTGAACGCGGTCAGCTCAATTTCATCCATGCCCTTGACAAAAGGCTGTAGACCATGAGTCTTGGCGGCGTTGGCGGCATCGTGGGCAACCGATTCGGCGTTGCCGGTTTGGCTGCCGTAAAGGATATGGATGCCGGGCATAGCGGTTTGGATGGCGGCGCAAGTGCTTTGTAACAGTTGAGTGCGCATGCCGGCAAAAAAGCCGCCGAGCCAGGCACGTTGGCTGTCACTGTAGGGGGCGTCTTGAGGTATTTGTAGGGTCATTACGGGTTAACAACAACGGTAAGAGGGTTTGTTAGTAACAACAGGCGGGTTAGATTGATCGTTAAACCCAGCTAACGCACGGACCTAGACCCGTGCTTGCCCCGCCGTCAGGCCTTGGACCACTTCTAAGCCCACCAAACGAGCCAGAAATGTGTCGATGGCCGGAATATCAGCCAAGGCGTGTTGGTTTTGCCGGTCTTGTTCAATAATCCAAGCCGTTGAACCTATTGAATAAATGCTTTGCACAGAACGGTTGATCAAAGTGATTTTGTAATCGTTCAGGCGTTTGTCCGCCAGCAGACTGGCCAATTGCTCGTCTTGATAATTGCTGTAGGCTTCGCGAGTAACTTTTACCAAAGCTTCTTGCAATTTACGCGGGCGTTCCAAAATTAATTTCCGCGCCGCCTGTTCGATAGCGCGTGGGCTGCGTTGGCTTTCCGGCAAAGTTTTAAGCAGGTCACGGGCAATTTGCAACGCCTTGTCAAACACGGCATAGCTGTTGATCAGCTTACAAGTCAGGTCGCTGTCCTGAACCTCGTAATTGGGAATGACGCCACCGAACAACGGGCGTTCGGTTTGGTAAGCCTGCCGGACTTGCTCGATTTGCCGGTGCGCCAAGTCCAAGGCCAGCTCTTCAATCATTTCCTTGCGCTCCATGGATGCGCTAAGGTAGTGTGCCGTTTGGGTTTTGTACAGCCACAAAGGGATGGCAAATTTAAAATGTACCCGCTCGGTTTGCCACTGATCTAATAACCTTCGGGCTTTGCTGGAGTTGGCGTAGTCGGCGTGTTGCTCCAGCATGGCGACGATGAACTGCTCATGAGCACGGGCCGTATCGCTGGCTTCTGCCAGGCTGTGCAGCTCTACCGAAGATTGGTCACAGTGCTTTTCCAAGCGATTATCGGGGTCATACTGATACGCATTGCCACCCGACATGCCGTTACAAAAACCTTTGCCAAAACCGCCTATGTTCAACACTGAACCGTTGGTCATGTATTCACAAGCAAAATCACCCACCCCTTCTACCACCGCCATCGCGCCGGAATTCCTGACCGCAAAACGGTCGCCGGCCTCGCCGTTGATAAAGACCTGGCCGCCGGTCGCGCCAAACAAGGCAAAATTGCCGATCAGGACATTATTGCCGGGTGTTTTAATGCCGCCGCCGGGCGATTCGACCACCAAAGTGCCGCCGCACATACTCTTGCCGACCCCGTCGTTGCAGGTGCCTAGATGCTCCATGCGCATGCCGTCGTTTAAGAACGCGGCATAACTTTGCCCGGCTGAACCTGTTGTGCGTACCCGCACGCTGTCGGGTGCCAAATAACGGCGGCCTTGGGGATGGGTGTAGACCAATTTGCTGGCGGCGATTTGTGCCGGGCTTAATTCGTAAGCCAGCATCCGTTCGATGTCGATGGCGGCTTGGCCACCGACGGTTTTGTTGCGGTTGTTCAGTTTAAGACCCTGGCCTTCGATGACAATCGGCCGTCCCTCGCCATTGCACAAGCCCTCCCTAACGTGCTGGATGATTTTGTCATCAATGCTGAAACTGGCTTCCAAATAAATAGGTTGTGAAATTTTCACTTCCTCGACGCGCGCCAGCATTTTCCGCAGGTTGATTTGCCCGATCATCAAGGGGTGGTTGATCAAATGCAGCAAGTCGGTTTGGCCGCGGATGTCCTTAAGGCTTTGGAAACCTAATTGCGCCAAAATTTCCCGGACTTCGTGCGCTAGGTTCATGAAGTATTGCGCCAGGACACGGGCATCGCCTTTGAATTCCTCATGGGCGGTGGTCAGGCCAGCCGGGCATTTGACATTGCAGTTTTTGGCCATCACGCAGCGCAGCATCATCAACGCCGTGGTGCCAAATTCAAACGAATCGCCCCCTAAAATGGCCGACTTAACGACATCGATTCCACTTTGATGGGCACCGCTGCAACGCAAGGTGATTTTTTCGCGCAAGCCATTGACGGCAAGTGCCTGATGCACTTCGGCAATGCCAATTTCCGGCGAACGGCCGCTGTTTTTCAAGCTAGTGACCGCCGCCGCCCCGGTACCGCCGGTATTGCCGGCGACATTGATCAAATCGGCGCCCGCCTTGGCGACACCGACCGCAATCGTGCCAATCCCTTCAGACGATACCAATTTAACGCAGACCCTGACCCGTGCCGCTTTGGCATCATGGATGAGCTGGCCTAAATCCTCAATGGAATACGTGTCATGGTGCGGCGGCGGACTGACCAGCTCCACTTTAGGGGTGCCGCCGCGCAAGGCAGCAATTTCTACGGACACCTTAGCGGCCGGCAATTGCCCACCTTCACCCGGTTTTGCGCCTTGGGCAATTTTGATCTCGATTTCTTCGATGGTCGGGTCGGCCAGATAACCCGCCCAAACACCAAAACGGCCGGAGGCGAACTGTTTGATTTTGCACGAGCGCAAGGTGCCGAACCGGCTGGAATGTTCGCCGCCCTCACCCGAGTTGCTGGATGCGCCAACAATGTTGGTGCCTAGCGCCACGGCTTCGTGGGCTTCAGCCAACAACGCACCGTGGCTCATAGCGCCCGATGCCAGCGTTTGGGTGATTTGATGGGCCGGCTGAACGCGCTCTAAAGCAATCGGCTCGCGGGCGGTTTTTAGGTTATCCAAGTAGCCGCTTAACACGGTATCACCCGCAGCCACGTTGACAGTAAGACCGCTGTCAGTCACCGCCCCGTTGAATGGGCATTCAGAAAAACGTTTTGCCCAATGTTCCGCCAAATGCCGCAAGCGTTCGCTGCTGTTGTCATCGGTAAACTTGATCTGGTATGCCAAATCGCCGGTTTTTTCCACCTTTAAACCACGCACCAAAAAATTGCGGTTGCCCTGCACATTCTGACGTCCGAGGACGCGGTCAAAGTCGGCTGCGGTTCGCGCCGCCGTCACATCAGCGGGAAAATCCATGATGTCGCGCAACGCGGCGGGGCGGTGTTCGCGCTCTAGGTACAAGTTTTTGGTGAAGCTGCGGTACGCCGGGGTAATGCCGAAGCGGTCAATTTGTTCTGGCGTGCGTTTTTCGTAACCGCTGTCAAAATAGGCGGTGTCGCTAGCGAGCGGGGATTTTTCCTGAATATACAGAATCGGCTCATCGGTCATGTGGATGTATTCGCGCACCGCTGTATTGCCGTAGGAATGGCCGGCACCGTCTTGACGCTCCTTGAACAGCCCGAGAAAGGGAATGTCTTTTTCTTCCCTGACGGCCAGGGCTTTTTGCTGCCATTCGGCGGCACTGGCAGCAATGTCAGCAAAACGGGCACCGCCGACGGAAGCATGGATGTTGGGAAAATAAGGGCGCAACCGAGGTTCGTCGGTATCCAGATAATTGGATTCAAAAAATTCACCGCCGATATAGCTCTCGACCGTGCACAGACCAAACTTAGCCATGGTTTTCATCAGCGATTTTTCCGCGCCTTTTTGGAATTTGTCCAACACCTTTTGTTGCTCGGCAAGGCTCGGATAATGGCTGATGACGCGGTTATGGACGCTGAGCGGGCAAATGGCCGAGGCACCAAAACCCAAAAGGGTGGCGATGTCATGCGGGCTGGCGGCCTGGCCGGTTTCGGCAAGCAACGAAGAGTTAAAGCGCAAGCCGGTTTTGACCAGGCGTTGGTTGGCGGCGGCCACTATCAATAAAGCCGGGATCGCTGCGTGTTCGGTGCTGATGCCAATGTCGCTTAAGATAATAATGCCGACACGGTCGCGGGCGGCTTGTTCCACCCGGTCGCAAACCGCCAACAGTGCCGCCTCCAGCGTGTCTGCATTGGCTTTGGCGTCGATAAAATCCGGTTTAAATAAACAATCCACGGTTCTATGACTAACCGCTGTTTGCCGCCGTATCTGCTCTAACTGGGTGCGTTGCAAAATAGGCGTTTCGATCATCAACTGCTGGCTCACGGCATCGGCAAACGTCGGTTTAGCCCCTAACGCCACGCGCAGGCTCATGCCGTCGCTTTCGCGGAGGGAATCTAGCGGCGGATTGGTAACTTGAGCAAAACGCTGGCTAAAGTAGCGCGACATGCCGCCTTCGGCACTGGACAAGGCGTTAGGGGCGATGCCATAACCCATGGCCGAGACTTTTTCCGCACCGGTGGTCAAAATGGGGTCCAGCAGAAACTTAAAGCTTTCCTGATTTAAGGCATAGGCGGTATGCCGCTGATCAATAGCTAAACGGTGCTCGCCGTTTAGCTCAGACAAATCCACTGGCGGTAACTGCTTAATGTGCAGGCAGCGTTTTTTCAGCAAAGCCGCGTAATCTTGTGCCTGAGCCAGCCGTTCCATCACTTGATGGCTGTTATAGGATTCACCCGTGCTGTGGTCAAAATAAAGCATTCCGCCCGCCTCAATGCGGCCGCGTTTGAGTACATCCCGGGGCGGGAAATCGATTTGTCCGGCCTCGGACATCACCGCTAAATAATCGGGGGTTTCCACCGAGCGTAAGGGCCGCAGTCCTAAGCGGTCGAGTCGGGCACCCACACGGATGCCGTCATTAAATATCAACGCGGCCGGGCCGTCATTTTTCTCTTCATACAAGCTGAAATACTCCAGCATGGCGCGGACCGCAGGCGACAAGGTGGTGTCGTTTTCCCAGGCGGGTGGCATCATGGCCAGCACAGCGGTGACAATATCGAGCCGATCCTCGTTGATGCGCCGGGTCAGGGTTTGGTCCAGACGGCCGGAATCGGATTGACCACACGGAAAAACAATATGCCTGTTGTTTTGCCGGGCAATGGCGTTTTCGCTCAAACGGTTTTTTTTGTCGGTGTTCAGTTCGCCGTTATGGGCCATGTACCGAAACGGTTGCGCCATCATGGTTGCCGGTTCGGTATTGGTCGAGAAGCGGGTGTGAAAAAACAAAGTATGAATTTCGTGGTCCTGGTCGTATAAGTCCTTGAAATAAGGAATCACTTCGCCGGAATTCAAACGGCCTTTGTAAACCTGAGTACGCGAACTCATCGACAACGGATAAAAACCGTGCAGTTCCGGCCTGCAAAACCCTTCCGCCTCTATGGCCAGCAGGGCTTGCTGGATATGGCTTTCAAAGTCATCGTGGCTTGCCCCCTTAAGCGACTGGGGACGATCAAAAACACATTGCTTAATGAGTAACTGGGCTTTTTGCGCGGCGCGGTTAAGTACGCCATTGTCCACCGGCACTTCGCGCCAGGTAATGACAGGCAGGCTAAATGCTTGCAAATGGCTTTCAACCATTTTTTGCGCGGCAGAATCGTAATGGAGATGGTCTTCGGGGAAGAAAAAGTTGGCCACCCCAAACTGCCCTAATTCAAGCGCGGGGTTGCCGGTAATTTTACGAAAAAACTTTCTCGACAAATCTATATTAACCCCGGCACCGTCGCCAATGCCTTCAACGCTCATGCCGCCACGGTGCGGTATGGTGCATAAGGCTTGGTGGGTGATGGTTAAAAGCTCGTGGCTTTGAACGCTGTGCTTGTGAGTAATAAAGCCCACGCCGCAACTGTCCTGGGTTAAATTGGGGTCATAAAGCATGTATTCTTCGTTGTTTAGTCGGGAATTGTTTTTCATTGAATCCAGCCCGTTTTTGCGGTTTACAGTTAGGCCTGTTGAATCCATAAAGACTGGCTAATCCCAAGCAAAAGCGTTGCCAAAGTGAATTACAAGCCCAATTATTATGGTTGGGTTAAACCTGCCGATTGTATGCTAAGTGGCCATAAAAGTCATGTTGTGTGTTAGTATTCATCCAAAATTAAGATTACTTTATAGCCGGTTACTATGAAAGAGCTTTTTGATATTGCCATAGTGGGGGGCGGCATGGTGGGTGCGACCGTAGCCTGTGCGCTGGGCGGCAGTCCTTTAAAAATGGCCGTCGTTGAACAATCGCCGCCCTTGCCTTTTGCCCCGGATCAACCCCATGACCTGCGGGTATCGGCCTTAAGCATCGCTTCCAAAAACATACTGGAATCGGTTGGCGCATGGCAGGGCATAACCGACAAAAGGCTCTGCCCTTTCCGCAGAATGCGGGTCTGGGAAACGGCGGGCGACACTGAATTCTGTAGCGATGACATCCATTACCCGGAGTTAGGCTATATCGTCGAAAACCGGGTCACGCAACTGTCTCTGCTGGAAAAAATGCGGGAATTTGACCACATCGAATGGATTTGCCCGACGCAAATCAAACAGGTCTCGTACCGTCCGGGTAACCGGGTTGAACTTGAGTTGGACAATGGCCGTGTGCTGGCCACACGCCTGTTAGTGGCCGCCGATGGCGGGCAATCGAAAGTCCGCCAAGCGGTCGGCTTGGGCGTGACCAGTTGGGACTACCAGCAGCACGCCCTGGTCATTTATATCGAGACCGCTTACGGGCAACAAGACATCACTTGGCAACGCTTTCTCCCTTCAGGCCCGCAAGCGTTTTTGCCGTTGCCGGGGCATCATGGCTCGCTGGTTTGGTACCACTCGCCGGATGAGATCAAACGCCTGCAAGAACTGCCGTTTGAGGCATTAAAACAGGAATTGACCGAGGCTTTCCCGGACTGTTTAGGCCCGGTCGAGAAGATACTGGGCGTGTCCAGCTTCCCGCTACGGCGCCAACATGCCCAGGGTTACATCAAGCACGGCGTGGCCTTGGTCGGCGACGCCGCCCACACCATTAACCCGTTAGCGGGGCAAGGGGTTAACATTGGCCTGCTGGATGCCGCCGCCCTAGCCGAAGTGATCCTTGAAGCGCAAAACCAAGGCCAAGACATTGCCGATAGCCGCATCTTGCAGCGCTATGAAAACATGCGGCGTCTGGAGAACCTAAAAATGATGACGCTGATGGATGTGTTCTACCAAGTCTTCAGCAATGACATTTTGCCGGTAAAACTCATCCGCAATCTAGGCTTGGGGCTGGCAGGACACCTCCACCCGGTGAAAAACCGGGTCATGCGCAACGCCATGGGTTTGGAGGGCAACTTGCCCAAGCTAGCCCGGGGCGTACCCATTCTGTAAAGGCACTGCGCAAAACCAGCCGCTTATTCAAGATCTAAACGGCTGCGGCGCGCTCTACGTGCCGCCAACACCAATAAAACCACCACCAGACCGACGCCTGCCAGTAGCGGCCAGAGTACCGGCCGGTTCCACAGCAACCGCTGGCGTTCGCGCAAGTGCGGGTCGATGCGGGCGTATTTGACGGTGTTGTTAGCCATCAAATTGAGCTTGACGTTTTGATACCAAGCATGGAACAGAGCAACGTTTTTTGGATGGAAACCCAATACCCACGGCGCATCATGGCGAACTATCGCCTGCATTTCTTGGATGATCTGGTAGCGCGCTGCGCTGTTGTCCATGCTGCGCATTTGCTCGAACAAACGGTCGAATTGGGGATTGGCGTAATTGGCCGCATTTTCGCCGCCGGTTTTGGCTTTGGCATGGCCGCCGTACAGCAGGAAAAAGAAATTTTCCGGATCAGGGTAATCGGCGTTCCAGCCCCAAACGAACAATTGTGCGTTGCCGGTACGCATTTTTTCTTGGAAACGGTTGTAATCGGTTGCCCTAATAACCAGCTCTATGCCCAGTTTTTCCAATTGCTTGCGGTACCAGTTCATGCGCGGGCGGTCGTCAATGCCGCTGGCGGCGGTGTCGAAGTACAAAACCAGCGGTCGCCGGGTACTCGGATCGATGCCGTGGGCGTAACCGGCTTCGATCAATAACTGTTCCGCATCCGACACCGGCCTGCGCTGGGGTCTGCCGTTTTGCCAGGTGTAAACCTGACGGTTAATGCCCGCCTCGCCCTCGACGTGACCGTAAATCCCCGGTGGCAACACGCCCTGCGCCGCTACGCCCCGGCCGTTGGTAAAAATACTAATGAACTCTTCGTAATCGATGGCGATGGCGATGGCCTGACGCAGTTTCCGGGCGCGTTCACTGGTACCGCCAACGGTGGGGTCAAGCATGTTGAAGCCTAGGTAAAAATTCGACAAAGACACCGCCGCTTGCAAATCTATGTTTTTTTCATACAGGGCCGGCGTTAACTCCATCGCGCCACCCCCGGAAAATTGAATGGCCTGATCAAAGTTGTCTGAGGCCACGCCGGAGGCATCGTAATAACCCTGTAAAAATTTCGTCCAGTACGGGATGGTTTCTTTTTCCAGGGTGAATACCACGCGCTCGATGAACGGCATGGGCTTGCCGGCATCCTGCAACAATCCTTCGGCCTCGTCTCCCGGCTCGCCCTCCGCCGGATAAGCTTCACCGTGAAAATAGGGATTTTTCGCCAACACCATGCGCCGATTTGGGTTGTTTTCGGCCAAAAAATACGCCCCCGTACCGATAGGGTACCAGTCTAGGGTGATGTTTTTTTCCGCAAGACCCGGCTGCCCGTAAAACACTTCAGCCTCCCAGGGCATGGGGGCAAAAAACGGCATCGCCAGCCAAAACATAAATTGCGGGTATTTACCACGGATACGGATGCGGTATTGGTAACGGCCGGTCGCCTGAACGCCAGCCATGGGCACATTTTTGATGGCGGTGGTCGGCTGATCCTTCACCTCGCGGGCAAACTCAGCGAAACCGACCAGGTAATTTTGCAGGATACCGGCAATGGGAGATTGGTTTTTTGGGTGCGCCAACCGCTTGATTTGGTAAACATAGTCCTCGGCCGTCAGCTCTCTGGAACCGAGTACTTTAAAGTCGCCTAACGCGGTGAAGGCAGCGGTTTGGCCGGCTGCAAGTCGATGGTAAAGGTAATTGCCATCGGCGGCCTTCGCTAAGGCCGGGTGCGGCTGGTATTGGATGCCAGGGCGCAAACGGATGACATACTCGGTAAACGCAATGTCCTCGTCTTTAGGTGCTGGCGGCTGGCTCTGGACATCTAGGTAACGGACTTCCGGCATATGCTCGGCAGTCAACGGTACCAACTCATAAGGCCGCTTCACATGAGGTGCTGTCAGCGGCTGGCCCTGGATGTCTAGGTAACGGACTTCCGGCATACGCTCGGCAGTCAACGGTACCAACTCATAAGGCCGCTTCAAGTAATGGTATTGCAGGGGCGGCTCGTACACCTGGGCGATAAATTCGTATTCATTAGCACTGTAAGCCACGGCTGGGTCCAAGTGCTTGGGCCGTTCAGAAAACGCTTGGTACAAAATAGCGCGGCCGCTGTCTTGTTTGGGATACGGGTTGTTCCAAGGCAACGGCCCACACGCCGCTAACAACACCAACAAACACCCAGCAATAGAGCGACCTAACGTGTTCATAGACAAAAAACTGGACATCAACGGAGCACTCATAGATACTTTTGGGACTTCAATTCTAACAAAAATTACACGGTGGTAGAGCAATGGCTTTCATGCAGGGGAAACGGGTTTTAATCGTAGGCTTGGCCAGCAACCGCTCTATCGCTTGGGGCATCGCACAAGCCATGCACCGCGAAGGGGCCGAACTGGCCTTTACCTTCCAGAACGACAAATTGCAGAGCCGAGTAGTGGACATGGCGGCCGAGTGCGACTCTGACCTCACTATCGAATGCGATGTCGGCTTAGACACCCACATCGACCGTGTCTTTGCAGAACTGGGCAAACGCTGGGATGGCTTAGAAGGCATCGTTCATTCCGTCGCCTTCGCCCCGCGTGAAGCCCTAGACGGCGACTACGTCAACGCCACCACCCGCGACAACTTCCGTATCGCCCACGACATCAGTGCCTACAGTTTCACCGCCCTAGCCAAAGCCGGACGCGCCATGATGGCAGGCCGCAACGGTGCCTTGTTGACCCTCACCTATCTAGGCGCAGAACGGGCCATACCCAACTACAACGTCATGGGTGTCGCTAAAGCCAGCTTGGAAGCCAACGTCCGCTACATGGCCGCCGCTTTAGGGCCAGAAGGCACCCGCGTTAATGCCATTTCCGCCGGTCCCATCCGTACCCTAGCCGCCTCCGGCATCAACAATTTTAAAGCCATGCTCAGCAAAGCTGCCGGCACCGCACCGCTTAAGCGCAATGTCACCATCGAGGAAGTCGGCAACGCCGCCGCATTTTTGTGTTCAGACCTAGCTTCCGGCATCACCGGCGAGATCACTTACGTCGATTGCGGTTACAACATCGCCGGCCTTGCGGCCTCTTAGCCGGGCCACACTGCGGCAGAATCCTCCTGCCTAACAAGCTGAAACCGGTAAAACTCCCACACAACCCAAATCAATTAACATGACATTTTTTATTGCTGCTAAAACGCTGATGCGCCGTACCGCAATGCACCATCGGCGTTTTTTAATCGCCGTTTTTTTATCCACACCGTGTTGGGTTTCAGTGGCTTATGCCGGCGAACCGGCAACGGTTACGGTGCAGCAGGCCGCTGCGCTGTCGAGCCGACAACAAGCGGTCATCGTCGATGTCCGCGACGATGCAGAATGGCAGCAAGCGCGTATTCCAGGGGCCATTCATATCCCGCTAGGGCAATTAGCCGGGCGTATGTCCGAGCTGCATCAGTACAAAAACCGCACCCTCATCACCCAATGCCGCAGCGGCAAACGTTCGCTAGAAGCGGCAAAAATGCTGAAACAGGCCGGTTTTAGCCCAGTTTATAGCTTAGATGGCGGGTTTTTCGCCTGGCAAAAAGCCGGCCTGCCCAGCCAGTAACCCGGTTTAATTGCCCCTGAAAGCCATGCCCGATTTTTTAACACAAAAAAACATCCCTGCCCGTGAACGCCTCATTGTGGCCTTGGATGTAGCCACCGTCCCGGAGGCGCACGCCTTAGTGGAAGCACTCGGCGATGCCGTCGTTTTTTACAAAGTCGGCATGGAATTGTTCATGTCCGGGGAGTGTTTCGGCTTTATCGAAGCGCTGAAGCAGCGCGGCAAAAAAGTCTTTGTTGACCTGAAATTCTTTGATGTACCGGCTACCGTCGGTCGGGCGATAAAGGCCCTAAGCACAAAAGGCGTGGACTTTGCTACCGTCCACGGCAATGACGCCATTATGGAGGCTGCCGCCAAAAACAAAGGCGGTTTAACCGTATTGGCAGTGACCGCGCTAACCAGCTTAGACCGTGGTGATTTGGACGACTTAGGCTTTCACTGCGATGTCGACGCCTTGGTGCTGTCTCGCGCCAAACGCGCCTTGCACATCGGCTGTGACGGCATTGTATCGTCCGGTCTGGAAGCGGCCCTGATTAGAGCGCAGTTGGGCGATAAGCTGCTGGTGGTCAGCCCCGGCATTAGGCCGGTCAATAACCGCGAGGAAGACGACCAAAAGCGGGTGGTGAGCGTGGCCGCAGCGTTTGAAAATGGTGCCGATTATATTGTGGTCGGGCGCCCCATCCGCGATGCTGACAATCCCAGGGCGATGGCGGAGAAAATCCAGGGGCAAATTGCCGGGGTGTTAACCCGCACAACCTAACCTGATGGGGGCAATTCAGGCTGGCGGTGGCTTGTTTTTTAGGCTTGTTTTTACCACTGCCGCTACAACGCATGGCTGTTGTTAAGATTGTGCCAACAGGGCCTTTAACTGCGCCAAATTGGCTTTGCCCCGCCGCCTTGCCTCTTCTGGTGCCAGTTGTTTTTTATTGACCCATTCTAAATCGTCTTCCGGCAATTCTGCTAAAAACCGGCTGGGTTCACAGGCAGTGATTTCGCCGTAGCGTTTGCGCTGGGTGCAGTAGCTGAAGGTCAGCGTCTTTTGGGCACGGGTGATGCCAACGTAGGCCAAGCGGCGCTCTTCCTCTATCGTGTCGGCTGCAATGCTGTTTTGGTGCGGCAGCAAGTTTTCTTCCATGCCGATCAAAAACACATGGGCAAACTCCAAGCCCTTAGCGGCGTGCAAGGTCATCAGGCTGACCTGGTCGCAGGCTTCCTGCTCTTGCTGACGCTCTAAGATGTCCATCAGCAGAATGTTAGCAATCACTTCAGACAACGGTTTTTGTTTCCCCGGCTCTTTTTCGGCGATGCGTTTTAACCAATCCAGCAATTCATGCATGTTGGCCAGCTTGCGCTCGGCGGCTTCCTTGCTTTTGCTGTTCTCGCGCAGCCAGCCGACGTAGTCGATTTGAGTAATCATTTGTTCGATGACGATAAAGGTGTCGCCGTGTTTTAGCTGGCCTGCGGTATCGACCACCCAATCGTGGAAGCGGGTTAATTTTTGCGTGGCTTTCTCGCCTAACGTTTGCGTCAAGCCCAATTCCGCGCTGGCGGCAAACAGGCTGGTATGCCGCCGGTTGGCGTAGTCGCCAAGTTTTTCCAGTGTAGCCGGGCCAATGTCGCGGCGCGGCGTGTTAACGACACGCAAAAACGCGGCGTCGTCATCAGGGTTCACCATCAGCCGCAGGTAGGCGAG
>DBNW01000049.1:0-281 GCA_002299425.1 Methylococcaceae bacterium UBA662
ACCGTTATCGTCCAGCGGCTCGCCGACGGCCCCGACCAAATCCCGGAACAGACCGGCATCGATCGCCGCCTCGGTCATGGGCATGGTTTGCACCCGGTACACCCGTTTTTGCGGCTCCAGTTTGGCGACTTCGCGGCCGTTATGGCTGACCGTCAAATAACCCTGCTGGGCGGTGTAGTTGATGCCTTCGGTTTGCTTGACGCCGTGGAATTTGAAGATATAGCCGGACATGTCCAAGCTGTCTTCAGGTGCCATGCGCACGTCTTTTTCGACGCTGTACT
>DBNW01000049.1:584-15999 GCA_002299425.1 Methylococcaceae bacterium UBA662
CACGTCTTTTTCGACGCTGTACTGGCTGGTCAGGGTGATGCCGACCACAAACACGGCTATCCCTAAATGCGCCAAGGTCATGCCGTAGAAACCTGCGGGGATGCTGGCCAAGCGTTGCCACGACCAGCCCCGGTTGCCGGCCCGCTCGGCGAAGGACAAGCCCGTGGCCAGCGTGGTCCACAAGGCCAGGGTCAAACCCAGTGCCGCCGCCCAGGAATAATGGGGCATCAGCAACGGCAGCAACAGGCCGCCGGCGACGCTGGCGGCCATCAGCCAGCGCACTTGCCCGAACAACACCGAGAAGTGGTCACGCTTCCAGCGCAGCAACATGCCAAGGCCGGCCGCGACCGCCAACGGTGCCATCAACGGGATGAACACAGCGTTAAAATACGGCGGGCCGACGGAAATTTTACCCAAACCCAGGGCGTCGATGGCCAGCGGGTACAAGGTGCCGAGCAGGATGCTGGCGGCGGCCACCACCAGCAAGACGTTGTTCAGCAAGATCGCCGATTCCTTTGACACCGGTTCAAAAGTCGCGCTGCTTTTAACGGCGGGCGCGCGGATCGCGTACAGCAGCAGCGAGCCGCCAACCACCACGGCTAAAAAAATCAAAATAAACAAACCGCGCGCCGGGTCGCTGGCGAAGGCGTGCACGGAGGTCAACACGCCCGAACGCACCAGGAACGTGCCGAGCAGGCTCAGCGAAAAGGCTAAGATGGCCAAAAACACCGTCCAAGTTTTGAACACACCGCGCTTTTCCGTGGCGGCCAAGGAATGCAGCAAGGCGGTACCGACCAGCCACGGCATGAACGAGGCGTTTTCGACCGGGTCCCAAAACCACCAGCCGCCCCAGCCCAGCTCGTAATACGCCCACCAACTGCCCAGCGTGATGCCCAGCGTCAAAAACAGCCAGGCCATGCTAGTCCACGGCCTAGACCAGCGCGCCCAGGCGGCATCGAGTCGGCCTTCCATGAGCGCGGCGATGGCGAAGGCGAAGGCCACCGAGAAGCCGACATAACCCATGTACAGCATCGGCGGGTGGATGGCCAACCCGGGGTCTTGCAGCAGCGGGTTTAAATCGCGGCCTTCCAATGGCGCCGGGAACAAGCGCTCAAACGGGTTGGAGGTTAGCAATAAAAACAGCAAAAAGCCGACCGCCACCCAGCCCATCACGCCTAAGACTTTGGCGACGGTGATCTGCGGGATGCTGCGGCTGAACCGGGCCACCAAGGCCGTCCAAGACGACAACACTAAGGCCCACAGCAACAGCGAGCCTTCATGCGCGCCCCAAACGCCGGAAACCAGGTACAAAACCGGCAGCGCGGTGTTGGAATTTTGGGCGATGTAGGCCACGGAAAAATCGTGTACCAACGAGCTGTAAGTCAGGCAGCCGTAGGCAATGGCCATGAACAGCCATTGCCCGTAAGCGGCTGGCCGGGCGACAGCTATCCAGCCGGAAATGCCACGGAACGCGCCGATGATGGGAAAGAAGCCCAGCACCAGCGACAGGCACAGGGCGAGGATGAGGGAGAAGTGGCCGAGTTCGGGAATCATGGGGGTAGTCCTTGTCAGTATTTCAGTGCTTGACGGGTTGAGGACGCTTACCGTCGTTGCTTGCGTCGAGGCAATTCAGTCGGAACTGTCGGTTGGTAGGCCTTTAAACCGTGATCGCCGGTCAGAATTTCCACTTGATAACGCATTTGTGCATAGAAATTGGCGACATCTTTTATCGTGGCATCGCCGAGCGATAATCGCTGCTTAGCCAAGTCAGGCCACGCGTCCGCTAAAGACCGTAATTTTTCAGGCGACCATAATACCGACTGCTCAGAAAAAGCCGCCCATGGCGTTTCGTTATCGGCACTTTTACGCATGAGTTCGGCCAGTGCTTGTCCGCGTTCATAACGGCTGTGCATGGCTTGGGCGATATGGTTGCCGGTTTCGATAATCGAAGCTAACGGTAACACTAAAGTTGTTTTGGACTCGATTTCGCTTTGAATTTTTTCATTAACGCGCGGCTTATCCCAATGGTCGCCCTGACGCCCGCAAGTTTCTTTACCCGGCACATCCAACCAGACACATAAAATACTGGTGTCGATGATGATGACCTTTCTCACCTGGCATTCTCTTGTTTTAACGCGGACTCAATGCGTCCTTCGGTATTGAGCCGACCTAAACTACCCGATGCGATTAGCTTAGGCAGTTGTTCAATATCCTCAAGTTGGATGAGTTGGCTAATTCCGGTTTTGTCGTCACGATGGGCAACGATGATAAAGGGCAACATGCCAACGCCGGCAGCATCGAGCAGAGCCGGATTATGTGTAGTCACAATCACGTCTATGCCGCGTTCCTTGCCCAATTCCCTCAGCATATCGATTAGGATACGCGCCCTTGATGGATGCAGGCCGTTATCGACTTCTTCAATAACCAACAAACTGTCGGGTTCTCGCGTAAGCAGCGCGGTGACTATCGCCAAATAACGCAAAGTGCCGTCAGACATACCGCGGGCATCAATTTCATGAGTTGCCGTCTCTTCCCAGCCTTCTTGGCAATACAGCATGGCATCGGTTTTAAATTTACCAACCGGCTCGCTCCAAACGTGTTTAATATCGCGTTCTGGCAAGGCTTTGAGATAGTGGGTAAGCGTTGCCTCAACATTTTTTCTTCTGTTCTCTTCAAGACCTGCCAAAACCCCAGCTATATTGGAACCGTCGTTATTAAGTTTTTCAGAAAATGGCGTGTAATCACGCATGTGACTGGGAATAGGGTCAAAAACAAAAATTTGCTTAAGTTGGGACAGTACCTGTTTGGCCCCATCCTGAACTTCCTTGCGTAAGTTCATAGATTCTGTTTGGCTTAGAATCGCATAGGAACGGTTCAGATCGATCCGTTTACCTCTTCCTTGAGTACCCGTCGAGAAATATGTGGGTATTCCAGGGTTGGTGGATTCTGCTTGTTGGGTATTAAAAAGCTTTTTTTCTTTTTTTGGGGAATGGCTCAAAACGCTTAGCTCTTCTTCAAATACTTCCGCCTTTGTGCCATTGAGTTGAATCGTTAACTTATAGTGAAGGTCTTGATTTTTATGAGCGCCATCAGTCAAAACTTCCAAAGTGAATTGTTTGTGCGGCTTTAGACAAACCCACTCTATGCCACCACGAAGCGCGGGTACATTAACATCGCCATTAATCGCCTGGAAAATACCCACACCAGAACTAAGCCGATGTAAGAATAACAAAGCATCAAGCGTATTCGATTTGCCGCTGGCATTAGTACCGATTAGGATCGTCAACGGATCAATGTACAGCGTTGCCTTTGCAAAGCTTTTCCAGTTTTTCAGTCTTAGCTCTTTTATCATTGACGCTAGCCTTCAGGTACCGCAGAAATGTTGGATAAATCCCCGTCACTTAATTTTGTTTTGGACCCTTCAAACTCGCCTTCACCTCCGGCGGCATGTAATTTTCATCGTGCTTGGCCAGCACTTCCTCGGCGACAAACACGCCTCGGCCATCTAATTTGCCGTTGGCGACGATGCCTTGGCCCTCGCGGAACAAATCGGGCAGGATGCCGGAATACTCGACCGTCACTTCTTGGCTGTAGTCGGTCAATTTAAAGCGCACCTTTATGTCTTTATCGGGCCGTTCCACCGAGCCTTTCACCACCATGCCGCCTAAGCGGAACAGGCTGTCTTTAGGGGCCTTGCCGGCCACTACGTCGCTGGTGGAGAAAAAATACATCAGGTTGTCGTTGAACGATTTCAGCGCGAAGCCGACCGCGCTGGTGATGCCGGCGACCATCAAAATAATTAAAATCAGGCGTTGTCTTCTGGCGGGTTTCATGGGGTTAACCGAGGCGTTTTTGTTTTAAAGCCAGCTCGCGCAGCAGTTTTTTGCGCCGCACGATGGGCAGCATGAGATTAACGGCGAGTACGATGAAGCAGATTGCATAAGCCGTCCAGACGTAAAATGCGTATCCGCCCATGGCAAAAAAATTCTGTAAATCCATCAGTTGTCCTTTAACAGGGTTTTCACCCACTGGGCGTTGCGCTCGCGTTGCAACAGTTCCAGGCGGGCGCGTTGCAACAGGGCGATGAGGTAATACAGTTTGAACGCAGCCGCCATCAACAGC
This sequence comes from Methylococcaceae bacterium UBA662, assembly GCA_002299425.1. Lineage (GTDB taxonomy): Bacteria > Pseudomonadota > Gammaproteobacteria > Methylococcales > Methylomonadaceae > Methylovulum. Next base: position 4,707 of record DBNW01000049.1, read on the forward strand.
AGCGGCACCAACATGCTGATATGTATCGACGGCTTGTCCAGTTTGGTGACGGTCGGGCCTTGGTGCAGCGTGTTCCACCATTCCACCGAGTAATGGATGATCGGGATGTTGACCACGCCGACCAGCGCTAAAATAGCGACGGCTTTGGCTGCGGCGCGTTTGTCGTCGATGGCACTGTACAGGCCAATGACGCCTAGATACAAAAACAGCAGGATCAGTTCCGAAGTCAGTCTTGCATCCCAAACCCACCATGTCCCCCACATCGGCTTGCCCCACAGCGAGCCGGTAACCAGTGCGATAAAAGTAAAACTGGCCCCGACCGGGGCGCTGCTGATACAGACGATTTCCGCCAGCTTGATGCGCCAGACCAGGCCGATGGCCCCGGAGACCGCCATCAGCACATAAACGAACAGCGACATCCAGGCGCTAGGGACGTGGATATAAATGATGCGGTAGCTGTCGCCTTGCTGGTAATCGGGCGGGGCCAACACCAGACCGCCGTACAAGCCGGGCAATAAAAACAACCAAAACAACGCGGTCAACCACGGCAACAGTTGTTCAGTCAGCGCATAAAAATGCGGCGGCGAGGCCATGCGGTGGAACCAGCGGCCAATGGAGTCAGGAATTAAAAACATGAGCACAACACTCGAGTAAAAAAACGGCGTTTTATAGCATTAAAACCATCACAAGACCCGTCTGCTTTGCGTTGGCGGGTTGGCTTGTCTGGTTATTAGGATTATTCCAAGGGTGATCTAAAACTAACTCTCTTAGCAGCTTGAACGGTAATGCAGCAGTATGGGTAACTTTTTTGCCTCGTCTGCATCGGGCCATACCGGGTGTTTCGTCTACAGACTCAATGGGTTTTCCGGGTCTATGCCCGCCATAAAAGGCACGCGCCGGTTTTGGTTGGTTAGCTGGTAAATTTTCCCCAACCAGTTGTTGAAAACGGCCTTAGCGGTGTCCCGCCAGGTGTTGTCTAGGTGTTCCAGCAACAGGGCCTCGGGGAATTTTGGCATGGCCAGGCCGTTATTTCTGGCATCGGCCATCTGGTGTTGATACCCGGTCAAGTGATGGCGGAGGTTTTTGTTGAAGTAGTTTTCCGGGAACGGCGGGGATTCTGCGAGATCGCCGTCATAATAACGCGTTACTTCCCGTTTGTACTCCTTCATCAGGCTGATGGCATCGTATTCGGGGTGGCCTTGGAAAAATACCAGCCGGAAGCCATCGGGGCTGACCGCTAAATGCACCCCCGCCTTGGGGCTGACGGCCAAGACTTTTAGCCCCTGCCGTTCCATATCATCCTGAAATATCTCGTTAAAGCGCGAATGCGGCACGTCAAACCGGGTGTTGATTTCGGCTACTAACGGATGGCTGCGGTCGGTTAATTTATGGGCGAACACGCCCCAGCGTTTGGCGGGCAAGCGGGTGCGGGCGATACCGTAACAATGTTCAATCACGGCATGAGTGGCCAGGCAGGAGCACAACGTGGAGGTGACATTTTCTTTTGCCCAAGAGACCACAGCCATCAACGGCGTCCAAAAATCCTCTTCGGGCAGCCGTGGGCGGGTAACGTTGGCACCGCTGATGATTAAGGCGTCTAAGCCGTCTTGCTGTATTTTTGCGAACGGCTCGTAATAGGCGTCGATATGGGCTTGGGCTTTTTCACTTCTGGGCAAGCCGTCAATGGTGAACGGGTGCATGTGGAACTGGACGATCTGGTTACAGGCACCGACCAGGCGGAAAAATTGCCGTTCAGTGGCCTCTAGGGCGGCATCGGGCATCATGTTCAAGAGACCGATATGCAGCTCGCGGATGTCTTGTTGTTGGGCGCGTTCGGGTTCGACGATTTCCTCGCCTTCTTGGCGCAAACGTTCAAACGTGGGCAATTGGGTGTGGGCAACAAGGGGCATGGGCGCGGTTGCTCTTAAGGTTAGTGCTGGATGCGTAGCGCGTCGGCCACTAATTGCAGAAAGTCATCCTCGCATTTGACCGCCGCAACGTCGTTTGCATCGACAGTGTAACCGTATTGATCGGCTATGGCTTGGTAGCGGGGGATGCGCGACCGGAACAGTTCCGGGAACACCCAACTGACAAAATCATCCGGCGGCATTTCATCGGCTGCGCCGTAACCGGTTAAAGCCAAAAATTCCGCCAATCTTTCATCCAGAAAGGTTTCCCGGTAATACAAGGGTTTGGGATCGGTTTTGGCACGCTCGACGATGGTCTGCTCCAATTCCTGTGGGATGCTGATGTAGACAATCACGGTGTGTTCCGCCAAGGTCGCCAACACTTCGGGACTGTCCAATTCGCAAACACTGCCGCCGGCATCGTTGATAAAATGTTGGTAGCCGTAAATGTCCTCGGCCTTGTGGATAAACTCGGGGACATCGTGCATGGCGTTGATTTCGGCCTGATGGTGCAGTTTTTGCCGGCGTTTAAATTCGGGCAAGGACAAGCCACCCAATTTGGGGTCGCCCAATTTGCCCAGAAAGCTGGAGACGGCGGCCAAATTGTCAACGGTGATTTTGCTGCTAATGTAAATGGAATCCGAACGCAACAAATCCCGCAGGAACGGCACGGTCATGGCTTGGCGCTTGATGTTGTCCAAAATGGGCTCTTCCAGGTATTTTGTGCCGATGCGGTAATCGCCGGAATAATGAAACCATTTGGATTTGGGCAACTTGTTGGCCAATGTGGTTTTGCCCGCCCCGGACATGGCCAACAAGGTGATGCGTTTGGATTGCCAGTTAAGGAACTGGCCAGCGGTCATTTTCATGGTTTAATCTCGGTCACCCAAATAAGCCATCTAAACCTACATTTTCCGGCTTGTGTTGATTTGTGTCGCAATAGCCTAAGTCATCGGTTTTCAGTTCGTCAAACGGTGCATTGCAATCGTTCGGGTATTGCACGTACGGTGTCATCTTCGATAGTGATAACCTGAGAGGGCCGGTTGTTTTCCAAATGGGGGTGCCAATTGCCAACAAGGGGTTCTGCTAGAGTGCTCATGGTTGTGTTGCTTAGGTCAGGGTGTTGTGGCATCGGTTAAAAACGGTCGATAATTATTGACGATAATTTTTGAGAAGCTAGCAAATTTTTTGCTACGCCGGGGGAAACCTTGAATTAGCGGCATTCGTCGTTACATTGGTTCGACTTACATCAATAACTTCGGGATGAGCACTATGAGCAACGACAAAAAAAAATGGCAATGGGCGGCGGTTTTAGGTCTTTTGGGTATGCTGGCTACGGCTGTGGCCGAAGGCTTGCCCCCGGCCGTAGGCGGCCTGCCCTTGCCAACGCTGGCACCGATGCTGGAGCGCGCCATGCCGGCGGTGGTCAACATTTCCACCACCGCCCACGTTGACGTCCAGAACAACCCGTTATTACAAGACCCGTTTTTCCGCTATTTTTACAACTTGCCCCACATGCCGCCACGGCAACAGCAGCGTAACAGTTTAGGTTCTGGTGTGATCCTCGATCGGGATCAGGGTTTGGTGTTGACCAACAGCCATGTCATCGACAAGGCCGACAAAATCACCGTGACTTTGACCGATGGCCGGCAATTGGAGGCGGAATTGGTGGGCACCGATCCGGAATCCGATGTCGCGGTCATTCAAATCCCAGCCGACAACCTGGCTGAATTGCCGATTGCCGATTCCAGCCGGGTTAGGGTCGGTGATTTTGTCGTCGCCATAGGCAACCCGTTCGGGCTAGGGCAGACCGTCACATCGGGCATTATCAGCGCCTTAGGCCGTTCCGGTTTGGGCATAGAAGGGTACGAGGATTTTATCCAAACGGACGCCTCCATCAACCCCGGCAACTCCGGCGGCGCTTTGGTTAATCTGAACGGCGAATTCATCGGCATGAACACGGCCATTTTGGCGCCTTCCGGCGGCAATGTCGGCATTGGTTTTGCCATCCCGTCCAACATGGCGATGGTCATCAAAAACTCGTTGGTCAAGCACGGTGAGGTGCGCCGTGGTCTGTTGGGCGTGGTCACCCAAGACCTAACCCCGGATTTGGTGAAAGCTTTTGATTTAAAACACCGGCAGGGCGCGGTGATCAGCCGCATCGAAAGCAATTCCCCGGCCGCTAGAGCCGGCCTGGAGCCGGGTGACATCATCGTCGGTGCCAACGGCAAGCCGGTGAACGACAGCCATGACATCCGCAATATTGTCGGCTTGTTGCAAATCGGCGACGAGGTGGTGATCGACTATTACCACGGCAACGAGCGCAAGCAAGTGACCGCCGTGATCGGCAAGCCGCAGCGGGCGCAAATTTTGGGGGAAAAGCTGCACCCTAAGCTGCGCGGCACCATTTTGGCTCAGACCGCCAGAAACCAGGTCGAAGGCGTCTTGATTGAGCAGGTTGACACCACTTCCGAGCTGTGGCGGGTAGGTTTGCGTCCGGGCGACATCATCATTTCGGCCAACCGCTACCGGGTGCACACGGTTGACGAACTCAGGCAAGTGGCCCATCCAGGACGGCCTTTGTTGATCAATATTCAGCGTGGGCAGGAGGGGTTTTTTCTGGTGCTGAAATAACGGCCGCCCAGAGCGGCGGCTTGAGTGTTTCCGCCCCGGACAAGCTGCCGGGGCGGTTTGCTTTTTTTGGAATTACGGTTATAGTTGCTCGGCTAAGCCTACAGTCAGAAGGCTCGGCACAGAGCACGTTTCTCCATGGGTTCGGCTTAAAAACGGCCCGGCCTGCGCTAAAAAAATAAATTACCCCACTATGCTTTTAAATTTCAAAAAATTAACCGGCCAGCGGGCGGGTATTAAGCCTAACGCCGGACACGACAGGCACGTCATCATCATCGGTGCCGGCCCGGGCGGTCTGTGCGCGGGCATGCTTTTGGCTAGACAAGGGTTCCGCGTTTCCGTATACGAAAAAAACCCTGTAGTGGGCGGCCGCAATCGGCCTATCACCGAGCAAGGCTTCACGTTCGACACCGGGCCGACCTTTTTGCTGATGAAGTTTGTGTTGGATGAAATGTTCCAACGCTGTGGGCGGCGCAGCGAGGATTACCTGGAATTTGCCAAGCTGGATCCGATGTACCGGCTGGTGTTTGACGACCGCGAAGTGTCAGTGTCATCGGACCCGGAAAAAATGCATGCCGAGCTTGACCGGGCCTTTGCTGAAGGCGGTGCCGGTTTTGCCCGGTTTTTGGCTCAAGAAGAACGGCGTTACTTCGCACTCTACCCGTGCATAGAAAAAAGCTATTCCAGCCTGCGTGATTTTTTCTCATGGGATTTGGCTAAAGCCTTGCCTGATCTGGCCCTGCATCACAGTGTCTTCAGCAATTTGGGAAAGTATTTCAAGGATGACAAAATGCGTTTGACTTTTTCCTTTCAGTCCAAATACTTAGGCATGTCGCCGTGGAAATGCCCGGCATTGTTCACGATGCTGCCGCTGATTGAACACAAACACGGCATTTACCATGTCATGGGCGGTTTAAATAAAATTTCCGCAGCGATGGCGCAAGTCATCGAAGAGCAGGGCGGCCGCATCCACCTCGCTAGCGAAGTGGCATCGTTGCTGCTAGACGGTCGCAAAGTGAACGGTGTGCGTTTGGCTTCGGGCGAGACGGTGTTGGCCGATGACATCATCATCAACGCCGATTTTGCCCATGCCATGTCCACCTTGGTGCCGGAGGGCATTCTGAAAAAATACCGGCGCGAGAAGTTGCCGAAAAAAAACTATTCCTGCTCTACGTTCATGCTTTATTTGGGGCTGGACAAAGCTTACGACATGCCCCACCACACGATTGTTTTTGCCCGGGATTACCAGGCCAATACCGAAAACACCTTTGTACACAAACGCCTGTCGGAGGATTTTTCGTTTTATGTGCAAAACCCATCGGTTACTGACCCCCATCTTGCCCCGTCTGGCAAATCAGCACTCTATGTGCTGGTGCCGGTACCCAATAACTTAAGCGGCCTAGCTTGGGATGAAACGTATCCGCGATTACGCGAGCAGGTCTTGGTGGCACTGGAACAGCGCGTGGGTCTGTCCGGTATCCGTAGCCATATCGAATACGAAAAAATCATTCATCCAGGTACCTGGGAAGCGCATGAAAATGTATTTTTGGGCGCCACTTTCAGCTTGTCCCACCAGCTTAGTCAGATGCTTTATTGGCGACCCAGAAACCGTTTTGAGGAGCTGGACAATTGCTATCTGGTGGGCGGCGGCACCCATCCGGGCAGCGGGTTGCCGACCATTTACCTGTCGGCGAAAATTTCTTCCGGGATGATTTGCCAAAAATACGGCATTCCCGAACCCGTGTTAGCGTAGCCTAAGGTTGTGGCGGTGCGCTGCTCTTACGAATCGGTTGACGGTACCCGCCTGGGCGACGATGAACCCATCGCCTTGATGTTGGCGCAGGCGCGCGCTGCCCAGTGCCGTTGGTCGGCTCTGCCTACAGCCAGACGGGCACAACTACTCGGCGGTTTGCGGACGCTCTTGTTGCGGCGTTTGGACGAACTGGTCGACGGCCTGTGCGCCTTTACGGGCAATGTCCGCAACGACGTCTTGTCGGGCGAAATTTACCCGGTCATCGGCTTGCTGGATTACTACCAACACCGGGCGGCGGCTATTTTGGCCAGCCAAACCCGGCGTACTTCGCCGATGCTTTACCCCGGTTCGGCCGCTTGCGTCCACCGGCAAGCCTTTGGTGTGGTGGCGGTGATTGCGCCGTGGAATTATCCGTTCCAACTGGCCATGACCCCAATGCTGTCGGCCTTGTTCGCTGGCAACGCCGTCATCGTTAAGCCGTCGGAACGGGTTTTACCGGTCGGCGAACTGATTCTGTCGCTGTTCCAGGAACTCGATTTGCCAGAATACTTGGTGCAAGGGGTGTTCGGAGACGGCCGTGCCGGGGAGCGCTTAATCGCCGCCGCCCCGGATTTGGTCTGCTTTACCGGCAGCGCCCAAACCGGGAAAAAAATCATGGCGCAAGCCGCCGCGCACCCGGTGCCGGTAATTTTGGAACTGGGCGGCAAGGACGCCCTGCTGGTGTGCGCCGATGCCAACCTGGAGCGGGCGGCGAGGGCTGCCGTGTACGGCGCGTTCTGTAACAACGGGCAAGTGTGCGTGGCGGTGGAGCGCTGCTATGTCGAGCAAACGGTTTATCCGGCCTTTGTCGCTGCGCTGTGTGCTGAAACGGCCCAGCTGAAACGGGGCGTCGATGACGATTTGGGCGTGATGGCCCATGCACAGCAACGGGCGATTGTTCAAGCACAATACCTTGATGCCGTACACAAAGGCGCTCAAGTTTCCGGCCAACTGTGCGGCGGTGACGGCGTGTTAAACCCGGTGGTGCTGTGGGATGTTGACCACAGCATGGCGGTGATGCAAGAGGAGACCTTCGGGCCGTTGTTGCCGGTGATGCCGTTTTGCGATGAGAGCCACGCTGTGGCTTTGGCAAACGACAGCCGCTACGGCCTGAACGCCAGCATCTGGACGCAGGATTTGGCCAAAGGCCGAAAACTGGGCCGGCAATTGCGGGTCGGCGGTTTTGCGGTTAACGAGGTTATTAAACACATCGGCCACCCCGGCTTGCCCTTCGGCGGCGTGGGCGGCAGCGGTTTTGGTCGCTGCCGCGGGCCGGAAGGCTTGTTGGCCTTCACCTACCCGGTCAGCGAATTGGTCAATGGCGGCCGGTTCACGCAGGAACCGAACTGGTTCCCGTACAGCCAGAACAGTTACCAACAACTGAAAAGCTATCTGGATTTTATTTATCATGCAGACGCCTGGCACCGGCGCCTGTGCCGCAACTTCGCCACGTTGTGGGCTCTGCGTAGCTACGCCGCGCTCACCCTGAAACAACACGGGCACAACTTTAAACACGCCATCACTTGGCACCGGGGGTATTGAATGCAACGCAACCAACGCGTCGTCGTCATCGGCGCCGGCTTAGGCGGTCTGTCCGCCGCCATTGCTTTGGCCAGCGAGGGCTTTGCCGTCACGGTGGTGGAGAAAAACGACAAAGTCGGCGGCAAGCTTAATGTGCTGCAACGCGACGGTTTCAGTTTTGATTTAGGGCCGTCGATCTTAACCTTGCCGCAGGTGTTCGACGCCCTGTTCACGCGTGCGGGTAAAAACCGCGAGGATTACGTCCGTTTCGTGCCGGTCAGCCCGCATTGGCGCAATTTTTTCGAGGACGGCCTCACCCTAGACTTATCGCCCGACCCGGTGTTGATGCGCCAGGAACTGGCCCGGCTTGGCCCGGATGTCCCCGCCCAGTTCGAGCGCTTCTTAGCCTATTCAAAGCGTTTGTGCGAGGTCACTGAAGCCGGCTATTTCGCCAAAGGGCTGGACAGCTTTTGGCAATTGCTGGCCCATTACGGCCCGCTGCGCAGCCTGACCGCGTTCGATGTGTTCCGCACCATGGACCAAGGGGTGCGCCGCTTCATCAAGGACGAAAAACTGGTCGAGATTTTCAATTACTTCATCAAATACGTCGGCTCCTCGCCCTACGATGCCCCGGCGTTGCTGAATTTGTTGCCGTACCTGCAATTCGGTTACGGCTTGTGGTACGTCGAAGGCGGCATGTACCAACTGGCGCAGGCGTTGCAGCGTTTGGCCTTGGAATTAGGGGTGGACTTTAGGCTGAATACCGAAGTGACCGCCATTCACCACAACAGCGCGAACGCTACCGGTGTGGCCTTAGCCGACGGCGAGGTGCTGCCGGCTGATATTTTGGTGTCGAACATGGAAGTTATCCCGGCACTGCGAAAACTGCTCAACGCCAGCGCGGACGAATTGCGGCCATGGCAACGTTTTGCCCCCAGTTGCTCCGGCCTGGTGCTGCATTTGGGCGTCAAGCGTATCTACCCGCAACTGGCGCACCACAACTTTTTTTACTCGGGCGATTCAAAACGCCATTTCAACGCGGTATTCCATGACGACCGGCTTTCCGAGGATCCTACTATTTACCTGGTCGCCCCGGTACGCACCGACCCTGCCCAAGCCCCGGCAGGCTGTGACATCATCAAAGTGCTGCCGCATATTCCGCATTTGCATGCCCACAAAGGCCATAGCCAAGACGATTACCTGGCCCTGCGCGAACGGGTCTTGGTTAAATTAGAACGCATGGGCCTGACCGATTTGCGCCAACAAATTGTCTGCGAAGAATTCTGGACGCCGCTGGACATTGAGTCCCGGTATTACTCCAACCAAGGTTCCATTTACGGCGTGGTTTCCGACCGCTGTAAGAACTTAGGCTTTAAGGCCCCGCAACGCAGCAGCCGTTTCAAAAACCTGTACTTTGTCGGCGGCAGCGTCAACCCAGGCGGCGGTATGCCGATGGTGACGTTGTCGGGGCAGTTGGTGCGGGATAAGATCTTGGCAGACCGGGGCGGGTAAAGCCTGCACGCAGAACCGGCTAGGGCTGCGCCTTGTGCCCAAGGGGCGTGGCAAAATCCGCAGACGGTCACGCTTTGCCACAGACCTTTCGGTGGCGGTAACGCTAAGAACTGAACTACAATGCCCGGCATACCCCAACCCCCCCCGCACCGATGCTAGAAACCTTCACCCCCTTAACCATCGCCGTCTTAACCGTCTCCGACACCCGCACCGAAGCCGAAGACCAATCCGGCGCCTTGTTGGTGGAGCGTTTGCTGGAGTCCGGCCACCGCTTGGCGGAAAAAAAACGCCTGCCCGATGACATTTACCGCATCCGCGCCGCCGTTTCCGTTTGGATTGCCGACCCGGCCGTCCATGCCGTCATCAGCACCGGCGGCACCGGCGTGACCGGACGCGACGGCACGCCGGAAGCGGTGCGGCCATTGCTGGATAAAGTGCTGGACGGTTTCGGCGAGGTGTTCAGGATGCTGTCTTACCAGGACATCAAAACCTCCACCGTCCAATCGCGGGCCTTGGCCGGGGTGGCCAACGGCACCTATATTTTTTGCCTGCCCGGCTCATCCGGCGCGTGCCGCTTGGCCTGGGACAGCCTGATTAGAGAACAACTGGACAGCCGCACCCGGCCGTGCAATTTGGCGCAATTGCTGCCGAGGTTATTGGAAAAATGAAGCCACCGTTTTTGTTGTTGGGCGCAGTCTGCGCCTTTGTCGCCGTAGCCATGGGGGCGTTCGGGGCGCACGGCTTGAAGGCCGTGTTGACGCCGGGGCAGTTGGCGGTTTACCAGACCGCCGTCCATTACCAAATGTGGCATGCGCTGGGCTTGATCGGCATTGCCTGCCTCGAGCAGATTTTTCCCGCAGGCGCAGCACTGCTGCGCTGGGCCGGCTGGCTGATGTTGGCCGGCATTGTGTTGTTTTCCGGCAGTTTGTACGGGCTGGTTTTGTTCGGTTTTAGTGCTTTAGGCCTGATCACCCCGTTCGGCGGGGCCAGCTTTTTGGCGGCGTGGTTGCTTTTGGCCGTTACCGCGCATCGGCATACCCAAAGGTGACACCATGCAAAAACCCCTCCCTAAAGCCGTTTACCTGAAAGACTACGCTGTACCGGATTACTTGGTTCATACCGTAACCCTGGACATCCAACTTGACGAAGAACGCACGCAAGTGAATTCCCGGTTGGTCATCCGCCGCAACCCAGCCAGCCAGGTGTGCGATGCGCCGTTGGTGTTGGCAGGAGAAGGGCTGGAATTGCTCGGCGTGGCATTAAACGGCGTGGATCTGGCTGCCGGCCAATACCGGCAAAGCCCCGATGCGTTGACTCTCCCGGCCGTCCCGCAACAAGGTGAGTTCACCGTTACCCTCGCCAACCTCATCAACCCCAAGGCCAACACCGCGCTGGAGGGCTTGTATTTGTCCGGCGGCCTGCTTTGCACCCAATGCGAGGCCGAAGGCTTTCGAAAAATCACCTATTACCTAGACCGGCCCGATGTGATGGCGAAATTCACCACCACCTTGACAGCCGACAAAAGCCGTTACCCGGTGCTGCTGTCCAACGGCAACCCGGTTGCCAGCGGCGAATGCGACGATGGCCGCCATTGGGTGACGTGGGTAGACCCGTTCGCTAAACCCTGTTATCTGTTCGCGCTGGTGGCCGGTCAGTTAGAATGCGTCGAAGACCGTTTCACTACCTGCTCCGGGCGCGACATCGGCCTGAAAATTTATGTCGAGGCGCACGATGCCGACAAATGCGGCCACGCTTTGCAGGCCTTAAAAAACGCCATGCGTTGGGATGAAGAAGTCTATGGCCGTGAATACGATTTAGATGGCTACATGATTGTCGCGGTCAGCCATTTCAACATGGGAGCGATGGAAAACAAGGGCTTGAACATTTTCAACACCCAGTTCGTGCTGGCCCGCCCCGACACCGCCACCGA
>DBNW01000017.1:0-5097 GCA_002299425.1 Methylococcaceae bacterium UBA662
CTCGAATCATGGTGCTTGCTGATAATGTCTGCCAATCTCTCAATCATCAGGGGCAGGTCACGCACCAATGCCGTCACTAAATCATTGAATGCTTGCCGTCTGTATTTATCCTACCTAAGGCTTTGAACGCACTATTTTTTGCACCACCAAACTGCCGACCAAATCGCCTTGAACATTGACGGCGGTTCGGAAAGCATCCAGCAATCGGTCTACGGGCAACAAAATCGCAATTGCTTCGGCTGGCAGACCCACCGACTGCAACACCATGACCATCGTCACCATGCCCGCACTAGGAATGCCGGGCGCACCGATGGAAGCTATCATCGCGGTAAAAAACACAATCAATTGCTGCCCGACATCCAGTTCAACGCCTACCAAATTAGCGACAAACAAAGCTGCGGCTGCTTCATACAAGGCAGTGCCGTCCATGTTGATGGTCGCCCCCAGCGGCACCACAAAACCGGCTATGTCCGGCTTGACGTGCAGATGCTGCTCGGCACAACGCAGGCTAACCGGTAACGTAGCGTTACTGGAACTGGTAGCAAAGGCCGTGATTAAGGCTTCCCGTGCACCCTTAAAAAACCGCAACGGCGTCATACCCGTGATTAAAAACAAAATTAACGGCAATATTACCCAGCTGTGTAGCAGCAGCGTCCCGATCACCACACCGACAAATTTCGCCAGACTAGAAAGCAATACCAGATTTTGTTCCGCCACTAATTGCGCCAACAATGCCATGATACCGATCGGTGCCAAACGCATGATCCAACCGAGCATGCGCAACACAATTTCCAAGCCTTCCTGCAGCAGCAACAAGATATTGCGGTAACGTTCACCGCCCACCACCAAGGCAACGCCTAAAAACAGCGCAAACACCACCAATGCCAAGATATTGCCTTCGGCCAAGGCGGCAAAAGGATTAACAAACAAGCCGTGCAAAAAATGGTTGGCAAAATCAACCACGGTTATGGGCTTGGTGTTGAAATTCTGCATAGCATCCTGAAACAAATTGAGCTCCAACCCTTTTCCAGGCATAAAAAGGGTTGATGCGACCATGCCCAACAGGATAGCAATCGCCATGGTCAGGACAAAAAACACCAGCGTTGACACCCAAACCCGGTGCATTTTTTCCTGTGCTCTTAATTGAGCAATACCTACGGCGATGGAGGCAAAAACCACGGGCACCAAGAGCATTTTCAGCAAATCGACAAAAATGCCACCCAACAATTTGGCGGCGGACAAGCCGTATTGGTTGATGGCCGAATCTGCCCCCAGTGCTGCAAACAGCAGGCCCAGTGCTACCCCCGCCACAACACCTATAAAAATTTGTAAATTCAATGACCAACGCATAGATGTCCTTAGGTTTCTTGATGGAAAACTCAAACCGTTTACCCAAAAAAATCCAATGTTTTGAGGGTTTTTATTTTAGAAACACGTCTAAGGCAATGGTACAAAACCTAAGGTGTGCGGACGCATTGAAGTTGATTACAATCGGGTGGCGTTTGTATCCAAGGCAATCTGCCCCCATCTCACCTAAGGCAACAAAACACCACGCAAACCAATACCCGAAAACCCAAGGCGAAACCGAGGCAAAAACAGCCTTCAACCCACCCGCTGTTACCACCAGCCATCGGCTCCGTACCGCTCATTCGCTGGGTATTTTCAGGTTTTTAAGTGACCAAAGACCGGGCTTGTGCTCTAACGGGCCTGCGCGTTTATTTTGTTTAAGGAGCATCCATGTTCACTCATTCAACACACCTGTATTACAGAAAAAGCGACATTGCTTTTTTAACCAAGCACGGCAAAGAAGGCTTGTTGTCACCCATCTTGGAACCGTTTCTTGGCGTAAAAATTAAAAAAATTGACGCTTTCGACACCGATCTCCTCGGCACGTTTGCTCGCGACGTCAAACGGCTTGGTTCACAGATAGAAACCGCCCGAAAAAAAGCCTTACTGGCCATTGAAAAATCGGGGCTTAAATACGGGCTAGGCAGCGAAGGGAGCCTTTCCGGCGACCCCTACTACGGGATGGCGCCTTGGGATCATGAAGTGCTGGTGTTTGTCGACAGCACCCACAACCATGAAATTATTGGAGTGGGTTCACGCTCAGCCAAAATACTGCAAAAAAGCGTCGACTCCCTAGAAGAACTGCTTACATTGGCGAAAGCTTTTAGCTTTCCTGACCAGCACATCATCATGCGTCCGGATAAAGAAGATGATGAGCGCATTTTTAAAGACATAGAAACTTACGACAAACTGGCTCGCTGTTACCATGACTGCATCGCCTTATCCGTTACTGGTAAGGTTTTTGTAGAAAGCGACTTAAGGGCTTATGCCTGCCCAAGCAGGCAGGAAGTCATCAAGCTAGCAGGGATAAACTTGCTCATGAAAATGCATTCTCTATGCCCTGAGTGCAACACGCCCGGCTATTGGCCAATTGCCTCGAACCCTGGGTTGCCTTGCGAATACTGCCACACTCCCACAGGCATGACGTTATCGATAAAACACGGATGCCATAAATGCGGCTATGAGAAAACTATTGCAAGGCCGGACAGCGACTACGCCGACCCGTCCTACTGCCCACAGTGCAACCCTTAACGGCCCACAACCTGGCCATAGACCCGATACAGGGCTTCGCTTGTCAGCGTCCTTAGAACTAAACGCCGAACAAGCACACGGTACCGAACAGCAACCCCGATACCTTCCCAAGCTTTGGCAAAAGGCTGCGGTATACGCAGTCGCTTAAAAATACCGGCTTGCCCGGTCATCACATCAGGCGCGGACCGGACTTAACCACACCGTAATGGCTTTACGCCTTAGGCGGCCCGTAATAGCCTTTTTTTTCAGCATCCGTCTCCAGCAACGCTTTAGCGCCTGCGATCACATGCGCCGACAAGTCGCAACCGCCCGAGCCGATATAGTCCAACAAGGCGGCCCGCATCCTCGGGTCCCAATAAGTCCTAAGGTGATTGCGCACCCCTTCCTGACGTCTGGCTTCTGGATAAGGCGCAAAAAAATCGCCGATTTGATTGGCCATCGCGAGCAACCGGTCGATGTCGATAACGCTGTCTTGCACAGGAGCCGTCATACTGCCACCGCCTCTTCCTGGGCAGCCGGATTTTGCGCGGTTTGCTTAAGCACCCCCTGGCTGCCGGCAGGCACGCACACGACTTCAACGGCGGTCACTTTGTATTCCGGGCAATTAGTAGCCCAGTCCGACAAATCCGATGTCAGCACATTCGCTTTCGATTCGGCATGATGGAACGTGGTGTACACGATGCCAGGATTCATCCGCAAGGAAAGCATCGCCCTGAGCCGGGTGGTGCCGAAACGGCTAGTGACCGACACCCAGGCACCGTCCTGAATGCCGCGGACGTGGGCATCTTCGGGGTTGATTTCCAGCCTGTCTTCCGGATGCCAGCGGGAGTTTTCGGTACGGCGAGTTTGCGTACCCACGTTGTATTGACTCAAAATCCGCCCGGTGGTCAACAACAACGGGAAACGGTCATTGGTGCGCTCGCTGGTAGGGACGTAGTCGGTCAGCATAAAAGTGCCGCGTCCGTTGGTGCGCGGAAAGTTTACCGTATGCAATACTTCGGTACCTTCGGGTGCCTGTTCGTCGCAGGGCCATTGCGCCGAGCCGATGCGGTCTAAAAGCGCAAAACTCATGCCTTTGTAGGCCGGGGAAAGCCGGGCGATCTCGTCAAGAATTTCACCCGCATGGGCGTATCGAGCCGGATAACCCATGGCATTCATCAGGTGTACGACGATTTCCCAGTCTTGATAGCCTGCCAACGGCTCGATAACTTTGCGCACCCGGTTAACCCGCCGCTCGGCACTGGTGAAACTGCCTTCTTTTTCCAGCGAGGAACTGCCCGGCAGCAAAACGTGTGCGTAGCGTGAGGTCTCGTTCAGGAACAAATCCTGAAGCACGACGCATTCCATGTTTTTCATCGCGGCAATGACGTGGTGCTGGTTTGGATCGCTTTGCACCGGATCCTCGCCCATGATGTACATGCCTTTAAAGTGGCCGGTCAACGCCGCATCGAACATATTCGGCAAACGCAGTCCCGGTTCAGCATCGAGGGGCACGCCCCAGTCCTGCTCGAATGAAGCGCGCACATCCGGGTCGGTGACGAAACGGTAGCCACTGAACACATGCGGCCAACTGCCCAAGCAACTGCCACCTTGGACATTGCCCTGTCCACGCAACGGATTGACACCCACGCCCTCGCGCCCAAACATGCCGCAAGCCAGTGCCAGATTGCCCAGACACATCACGCCGGTCGAGCCTTGCGAGTGTTCGGTGACTCCCAAACCGTAGTAAATCGCGCTGTTTGGCCCGCCGGCATAAAGCCGGGCGGCTGCGCGGATGGCCTCAGGGTCCACGCCCGCTTGCGGGCCGACCTGCTCCGGCGCATAACGCTCGCTACCGACCAAGTCCGACCAGATTGCAAATTCTTCCCACTCGCAGCGCTGTCTGACAAAAGCTTCGTTGTACAACTTTTCCCGAACCACGACATGCGCGATGCTGTTCAGAATGGCAACATTGGTACCCGGACGCAGGGCCAAATGCACCGAAGCCTGGCAATGGGCAGACTGTACGGTTTCGGTGCGGCGCGGGTCGATGACAATGAGCTTGGCACCTTGACGGATACGCCTTTTCATCAGGGAGCCGAAAACCGGGTGGCCTTCGGTGGGGTTTGCGCCCACCACCAAAATCACGTCGGCTTGCAGAATGGAGTCAAAATGCTGACTGGCCGCACCCCAGCCGACCGTCGCTGACATGCCAAATTGTGTCGGCGAATGGCAAATCCTGGCGCAATTATCGATGTTGTTGTTGCCCAAAACCGCCCGGGCAAATTTCTGCACCAGAAAAATTTCCTCGTTCGTACACCGCGAGCTGGACACAGCACCGACCGATTTTTTGCCGTATTGGGCTTGAATGCGCTTGAATTCGCCGGCCGCATAATTTATCGCCGTCTCCCAGCTCACTGCCTGCCATGGCTGGTCGATGGATTGGCGAATCAGCGGGGTTTTTACCCGCTCGGGGTGATTGTAATAATCAAAAGCAAAGCGGCCCTTGACGCAACTGTG
>DBNW01000017.1:5411-19194 GCA_002299425.1 Methylococcaceae bacterium UBA662
GCGGCCCTTGACGCAACTGTGGCCGTGGTTGGCCTTGCCGTCTTTCCACGGCATCATACGAACAATTTTGCCCTGGTAGGTTTCTGCCTTGAAGCTGCAACCGACGCCGCAATAGGCGCAGGTTGTGACAACGCTGTTATCGGGTTTAATGGGATTAGCCATGACGGTAGTCTCCTTCAAATAAACTTTTTTCAATCAGCGCCTGAGACGGGCAGGACTGGACGCAAGCACCGCAACTGACACAATCAGACTCAAAAAACGACTGGCTTTGGCCGGCGGCGACTTGCGAATCGAAGCCCCGTGCCGTGATAGTCAGGGCGAAAGTACCCTGAATTTCTTCACAGGCACGGACGCAGCGACTGCAAACGATGCATTTGGCCGGGTCGAACAAAAAATACGGGTTGGATTCGTCCACCGGGCTGTTTTGATGGTGCGTAGCGACACGGTAAGGGTGTGAAAAAACATCGACTTGCCGCAACGTTTCATGGAATTCGCTCCAGCCACCCTCGATATCTTCGGGTGGAAAATCAGACAGATAAAGCTCTAATACGCCGCGGCGAATGGCTTGTAATTTTTCAGTTTGGGTGGACACGATCATGCCTTCTTCAACCGGCGTGGTACAACTGGCAGGATAGCCGCGTCTGCCTTCGATTTCCACCAAACAAACCCGGCAACTACCGAACGGTTCTAGGGTATCGGTGGCGCACAGTTTCGGCACCGCTTTGCCGGCCCTAGCGGCGGCTAACATCACCGAGCTTCCCGCCGGCACCTTAACTTGCGCGCCGTCAATGGTCACAGAAACCGCCGCCCCCTCGCGCGGCGGCGTGCCCACATCAACAGCCTCGCATAACTCCCGTAATTCAGCCCACATCATCCCCCCTTTCTTTTCGCTTCACCTTAAAGTCTGGCATTTTATTATGTTTTTCCCGGAATGCTAGCAGGCCATCAGAAAAACACCCGCAACGGCCCTCTCTCTGCACTTGCTGAATCGCTCGGCAATCACGCGCATTAACCACGAAACCTTAGCAAACCGGACGTCCGCCTTACCACACCAAGCGGCTCTTAACCCCGTTCACTACGGTATTCGGTTTCGTTGAATCTTGGGCAACAAGTTGCTACCATGATTGCCCTATGAAAAAATCTGACTTTACTTATTTTTTGCCGGAAGAGCTAATCGCGCAGTACCCTTTAAAGGCGCGTGATGCCAGCCGCTTGTTATACCTAGAAAAAGACACCGGTGCGCTACAAGACCGCCAATTCACCGATTTGATTGACTTGCTCAACACCAATGACGTACTGGTTTTCAACGACACCAAAGTGATGCCGGCGCGGTTGTTCGGCCATAAAGTCAGTGGCGGCAAGGTGGAAATCCTCATCGAGCGGATCATCGACCACCACCACGCCATTGCCCACATCAAAGCCAACAAAACCCCTAAAGAAAACACGCGGGTTCAACTGAGTCCCGCTTATTCTTGCACCGTGCTGGGCAGAGCCGGGGATTTGTTCCAGCTCGTGTTTCACGGTGAAGAAACTGTCTGGCAAATCCTAACCGCCATCGGCCATACCCCGCTACCACACTACATCAACCGGGCTGATGAAGAAACCGACCTTGACCGGTACCAAACCGTTTTTGCCAAACAAATGGGCGCGGTAGCGGCCCCTACTGCAGGCCTGCATTTCAGTGAGTCCATGATGGCAAAACTGCAAGCCCACGGCATCGCTACGGCCTTCGTCACATTGCATGTCGGTGGCGGGACTTTCCAGCCGGTCCGGGTTGAAGACATCGCCGAACACACCATGCACAACGAGTATTATTGCGTGCCAGATGCCACAGTGGCTGCGGTAAAACAGGCTCAAGCCAAAAAAGGCCGGGTCGTTGCCATTGGCACAACTGCAGTTAGGGCACTGGAGTCGGCTGCGGCGGGTGGGGAGTTGCAGGCCTGCTTCGGTGACACCCGGCTGTTTATTACGCCGGGTTATCCATTTCAATGCGTTGACGCGGTGTTCACCAACTTTCATTTACCCGAATCCACCTTGCTCATGTTGGTCAGCGCATTCGCCGGCCACACACAAACCCTGTCCGCTTACCGTCATGCTGTCGAACAGCGATACCGGTTTTTTAGCTACGGGGATGCCATGTTTATCGCCTAAGTTAACAACAAGTAGCCAACACGTTTTAACGCCAGGATGCCTAGGCACAGAGCTTGCCGCAGCACCTTGTCACGGCAGAGTCAGTCACAAACGGAGGCTGGCCAGTTTCAAATTTTCTCTTCATAAATTCCTGTCAATTTTCGCCTGAACTCGTTTGAAATTAGGTTTGAATCCACCCTGCTTCTGACCACCCTCGGGGTAATCAGCACCACCAGTTCGGTGCGGCTGATATTGTCTAAGGTGGTGCCAAACAACGACCCTAACCACGGCACTTGATAGAACCAGGGTATGCCTGACCTGTTAAATTCGTCGGTCTCGTTGATTAGCCCGCCCAACACAATGGTTTCCCCATCCTGGACGGCTACCGAACTTTCAATTTCCTTCTTGCCAATGGTTGCGGTTGTGGTAACACCGGTGAGGGTTTCTTTGACATTGCTGACTATTTGGCTGACTCCCATAATCACCATACCGTTAGCATTCACCCTCGGTCTGACTTCCAACGTGACACCGGTATCTATGTACTGGATGGTATTTTGTACGGCAAAACCGCCGCCCGCACCGCCTGCAATGGGGACTGCCGCAGCACTGGTTTGCACCGGCACCTGGTCGCCGACATTGATTCGAGCGGTTTGATTGTTCAGCACCATCAACGAGGGTGAGGAAATCACGTTAAGGCTGTTTTTAGTTGCCAGCGAACTTAACAACGCCTTCACCGCACCCGAGTTATACACCATGCTCAGGCCACCCGTGGCAAAGGCGGCACCGCCGGCACTGGCTATGGAACCCAAAGTAGTCCCGGTGCTGCCGCTGCTGATGCTGTCGTTGCCGTGCTGCAAAAACCATTGGACACCGTACCTTAACTCGTCTGTTAAATCCACCGACACAATGGTGGCATCAATCAGCACTTGCAACGGCAGAATATCCAACTGCTTGATCACCGGCAATACCACATCGTATTCGCGTGGAGTGGCGACAATGATTAACGCATTATTGGATCTGTCGGCAATGATTTTGACATTTTCAACATTGGCTACTCTAACAGTGCCGCCCATACCCAAGGGCGTGCGGGTACGGGTTCGGCCACTGGCGGTTCTGGCCGAGGCTATTCGCGACGGTGATTCGCCTCCAGCACCACCAACACCACCAACACCACCAACACCGGCGCCAACACCGCCAACACCGGCGCCACCGGCACCACCGGCACCCGCAGCACCACCAACACCCGCACCACCGGCACCACCAGCCGCCCTGCCGGTTATCTCGGCCGCCGTTTTACCCGGGGCCACTCTAGCGGCGGCGTCTTGCCGAGCCGCACCGGTAAAAATTTCATTTAAGGTAGCCGCCAATTCTTCTGCGTCAGAATGTTGTACCTTATAAACATTGACTCCACCACCCGATGCCGATTTGGCTTTGTCCAGCCTAAACACCCAGCTTTCTATATCACGCAGGTATTTCGGCTGGTGCGTGATCGCCAATACGGCATTGATCCGCTCTATGGGCACAAAACGGAAAAATTCCGATTCATTGCCCGATTTGGCAAAAACTTCCTCTAATTCTTTAATGAGCGATTCGGGGTCTGCGTGGGTCAACGGAAACAACCCAAATGAGCGGCCATTTAAGATGTCTATGTCAAATGTCTCCACCATATCCAAAACCCGACTGATTTCATCGGGTGAACCAGAGACCACCATGATATTTTTGGTTTTGTCCACTGATAAAATGGTCTTTTCCTGCACCAATGGCTTGATCACTTCCACTAAATCGTGCACGGCAACGTAGCGAATGGGGATCACCCGCATCTGGTAGCCTACCTGCTGGCCGGACACGGTCAAATCGGCTTTGAACAAGGCGTCGGCCACCGGCTCAATGCGGTAGATGGAGCCGTCTTTGATCAGGGCTGCGTTGTTCATTCGCAGCACCATTTCCAAAGTTGGCAACAGTTCTTCGGTAGTCAGTGGCTGAGTGGTCTGCAACGTTACTTTGCCGGTCACTTTAGGGTTCAGCACATAATTGACTTTCAGTGTGTCGCCTAAAATCACTTTCGCCACTTCACCTAAATCTGCGTCGTCAAAATTGAAGGTGTAGGTGTCTTTATGGTCAGACGGTGGTTTTTTTAGTGGCCTTAGCGGGCTGCCTATAGGTTTGGCAAAACTGGGGAATAAATCCGGGATAGGGCGTTTTTGAATCTCGGCAGACTTATTTTGCATATCCCTAAAAGCTTGGTTTTGGCCGTCTGTTTTGGCAGGCTCCAAAGGACGCAACCGATCGTGCTTGCGCCCTATCAGCTCGCAACCCGGCAATAAAAAACCACCTGCGGCCAAACAGACCAGTACCGACATCTTAGAAATTTTCTTCATCCACAAACTCTTCTTCGTTTAGGGGCTCTGCTTCTGTTTCTTCTGACTCAACGGACTCCGCTGCCAATACGTCTTCTTGCGCTACTGGCTTAGCGAGCTGTTTTTCATCATCCAGCAGTTTTTTCGGCTTGGCTTTCCTGAGCGGTAGCACTTTTTGATTACCGTCTTGTTCCAGAGTTACCTTGTCTTGTTCTATTTTGACCACATGCCAGCCGTCCAAAAGAGCACCCTCCGCCAATTTGCGGAAATTATCTTTTGGCAGCTTCACTTTTTCTCTAGCGAACAAAGCCTGTAGCGTCTCGTCACCGATGGGGGTATAAACGCCGACCAACTGCCAATCAAATTGTCCGGGTGCTGCCGCACCGGTTTGTGGCTGGCCGTCCGCCGCACCTTCAACCGGCCTTCTGCCTTTAATAAACAAAGGGCGCTCGACCAAGTCAACGTAGCTTTCCTCAGGCTTGGCCAACAAGTCGATAGTGGGCATTTGCGCCAACGGGGCGGTTGCCGCACTACTCGGCAACGGGGCCAGTACCTGCTCGCGAACATGCAGAGCATACAACCACTCTGCCACGATCACTGCTGCTAAAATGCCGCAGGCACTAACTAGAACAAAAACCAACTTATTGTTCACGGTTTCTTTCTCATAAAACTGACGGCTTGAAAGTTGATGTTCAAACCATTGCTTTGATCCATTTGCCGAGTGACAGGATTGCGAATCCCACGCATGGGCCGGATATCCAGTTGGTCAATCACGATTAAAGGGGTCGCCGTTTCAAGCTTATACAGCACTGCGCGTAGGGTTTGACTGTCGCCGGTCATCCTTACCCTAACGGTAATCCGACTAAAGCCGTCAGAGCTGGTACTAACCGGGGTGGTTTGGGTACTGCTTAATTGCCCGCCCGCCTCTTCGATGGCTTTTTTGATGAAATCCTGCATTTCTGCCGAGGCTAAGGCATCTGTACTTTGGCTATTGAAATACGTTTGCTCGGTTTGTTGTTCCTCGACATTGGTCATGCTGTCCATGATAGCGTTTTTTTGCGCCAGGATTTTTTGGTATTGGCGCAGGCGAAAAGCCAAAGACTCCTGCTCTTTGGCCAAGGCCGTGTTCTTGTTGGCAAGTGGCATCACCAACAACAAGCCAAAAATTAAGACCAGCAGCAACAACAAACCTAAGGCCAGCCAACGCCCTAGGTTTTGGTCATTGAGTTTTTTCATTGTCGCCGCCTTTTTTAGTCAATTCCACAGTGATTTGGAAACGTTCCAATTTACTGATGTTGTCCTGAGTCACCGGAGACACAAAACGGGCGTTTTTGAACAAATCCGACTCTTCTAAAA
The DNA here is from genome assembly GCA_002299425.1 of Methylococcaceae bacterium UBA662. Taxonomy (GTDB): domain Bacteria; phylum Pseudomonadota; class Gammaproteobacteria; order Methylococcales; family Methylomonadaceae; genus Methylovulum. The sequence goes on from DBNW01000017.1 coordinate 11,255, forward strand.
CACCAATCAAGGCCGATGCCGAAGGGGATTCACCCTGAATTTGTAAGTTGCCGTCGGAAAATTGCAGGTAATTAAGGAAGGTGTCGTCTTTCATCAGTGTGCTTAAGCCATCTAACATGGCCACTACCATGGGCAGCGCGGTTTTTTCATCCAGCAGCTTTTGGGTCTCGTCGATGGCTTCATCCACCTTGCCTTGCATCAACTTTATTTTATTAGCCTCTTTTTCAATAGCTTTAACCTGCTCGGAAAGGGCCGCGACGGTTTGATACTGAAACCAAACCGGCAAGACCCATAAACCGACAAACAACAGGGCCAACAAAACAGCCAACCCGGTATGAATGACAAATGGAGTGCGCGCGGTTTTTTGTCTGTATTTTTCCGGTAACAGAGTGTACCGGCCACGGCTGGATTGCAGGTTGTTGGGCACCCCTAAGTAATCGACATACGTTGGCAAAATACCTAACGCCTTAGCATCCTCGTACAAACCGTCCACCACATCCCGAGGCGCCATCACCAACAGCACCTTAATTTGTCCCGGTTCCTGTAAACCGTCACTGGGGCGGACGGCAAAATAAACCTGCTCGGCCTTAAACGGGGTGAGACGGTCCAACTCGTAAGCAATCACCTGCTGCAAATTTTCCTTGGCCGCTACCGGAAACGATAATTCTTTGGCCAATCCCATTGCCGCAGGCAGTCTAAGGGTTACGACCGCCTTGACCAAGCGATCGTCCTGGGCGACCAGTTGCTGGTACGATGCGGTGCTTGCATTTCTGTCCAAGGTAGCCAACTCACTGGTTTCGCCGTGACCTACAAAACTGAGCCGAAACTGCCCCGGTTCGGGCGTAATGAGGACATGGTTGGGTTTGTCGGTAACCAGTCTTTTGATTTTTTCTGGCACCCAATGGCCCAGCTCGCGCAGCCACCAGTGCAAAAACGTCGTAAAATCCAGGTCAACGGTTGAGTTCAGGTTCCACATAATGCTTGGCTATCCAGTCACTGGCTACGGAGTGGTTTGCCGTGGCATCGGCAAACAAAGTTAAATTGCCCAGGGCGTCATGTCGCCAATCCAACACTTGAAAAAGCGACTGAGTGTTTTGGCTAACCATTAAAACAGCGCTAATTCTGGCGGCCGTACCGTCGTCCAGCAAAACTTCTGAGACAACAGAAACAACCGGGCTGCTAGCCCCGCCTAGGGCAGCTTGACCTGGTGCGGAAGGAAACGGCGGCGGCGGCAAATTCTGTTGACTGCTGCGCAAGCGTGCCGCTAGGTACTCCTCAACCAATGCCTGATCCAGTCCAGGCAGCACCCGCAGCATCTCGGCACTGGCATTAACCAAATTGACTCTGGCTTGACCCGAGTAGAGAGTAACCAACGGCATCAACCAAACAAAAGTTGCTCGGTCCATACCCAATACCAATTGCAGCTCGTCAATACTTTCAAACGGTTTGTTTCTGGGCAGGTGCTTTAATCCGGCTTCTTGGTATTCCTTGCCTTCTGCGCCGTTTATGCGAACTAAATCGTCTTGGTCCCGCCAATCCAAAATAGCACTGGCCAGATGGGCCGGATTGCTGCTGGCAACAGGGGCATAGGCTAACACTGCCGTCAACAACGCCTCATCGGCATTGTTAATGTCAACTTTGCCGTCTTCGGCTTGTATCCGCACCCTGATTTCAGCTTCATCGGTATCTATTTGGTAAACACTGCCGTCAGCCCGCCACTGTAGGTTTTTGTCTGGCAATGCCAACATGTACTGGGCGATAACAAGGCCGGACTCAGCAATAGCGGTGGCGCGGGCGGAATTTTTGATATTGGCAACAACGGCGGTCTCCCGGCGCATGCTCAAGGAAAAACTGCCGGCCATCAGAGTTAATAGGCTTAAGACCCATAAGACCAGTATCAAGGCGAAGCCCGCTTGCCGGTTTCCAGGTTTCACTCTTCGCCCGCCCCAAAACCGTCATCCGCCATTTCATCTTGCTCATCACCGGCTTCATCTTCACCTTCACCTTCCTCCTGTTCACTAGAGCCTATTCCACCTAGACCGATCAAACTGGCAGCACTGTGGACTTTGACAGGGAAGACCATAATCGGCCAAAAACCGCCCCTGATTAAACCAATGTCAACCCTGACCATTTTGGGCGGATTTTCTTGGTCCAGCCAATAATCTTGCCAGGCAGCTTGGCCGGCTTCTGGGGTTTCGCCAAAATAGGCTAGCTTAAAATGACTAACACCTTTGATGAGCGTGATTTCATCTTTAGTGCGGCGTACGCCTTCGCTAACTTGATGAAAAGGCGTGATGGTCACTTCAAGACTGGGAGACTCGCCGACCCCCTCCCGGTATTTGACGGTAAAAAGTTGCGCCCCTGTCCTGTCGGCACTGGCCGGAAAGCCAGAGACAAACTGCAACGACTGTATGTTGCCCTGAAACCCCAAAGTCCGCACGCCCGGGTTAGTAAAATCGTCCCATAACGGCTTGCTGGCCACCAAATGACGCTGGAAGAAATTATAAACAACCGCCATTTCGTTGACTTCGGAAACTTTCTTTTCCCCCTTTTCCCAGCTTTCAGCACTAATTTTTAAGGTGCCAAACAGCAGCAGCACCATGACGCTAAGCAGGCTGATAGCCATCAACACTTCAATGAGAGTGAATGCCCGGCTGGTTCTAATTGCCTTGGCCTGTGTCATTACCTTGGTCACTTTCATTGCCTTGATCTTGATTGTTATCCGGCTTGTCCGCAGCATTCCCAAGATCCGGATTGATGAACATTTTTAAGGTGCTTAAGCGCAGTTCGCGTCCTTCTTCCCCCCAACTGACCACCACATCAACTTTCATCAATTGCCTAGCGTCCAAGGCGGTAACAGGTACCGTACTTGGACTAAATTGATAGGGCCTAACCCTGACCCACCAGGTGTATTTGGTATCTTCAAAGCCTGTTATTTCGCCAGTCTTAAGGGGCGTTTCAACCCCTTCAGCGGCCATTAGCGATTCTGCAATCTGCACGGCTGCGGTGTATTCTTCCGCTAACAAAGCGGTGTTAGCCCCCCCAGAGAACACTTTCAACAAAATTCCGACGGACAAGGCCAAAATAGCAAAGGCAATTAGCACCTCCAACAAGGAAAACCCTTGTTGTGCCGTATTATTTTTCATTCAACGCTACCAGACCGGTCAGCCAATTGATGTCTATTTGCCACTTGTATTGATCACGCTCCAGCGTGACTCTGCCGCCGGTCGATGAGCCATCGGGGTAAAACCGAATACGGGCTAAGCCTTGGCCAATAATTTCTTCTTCTGCGGTGACCACCGATATCTGGATGTTTTCGGGTACGTCATAAACTCGCTCTCTGCCACTGACCCGATAGCTGTTTTCTTCCAGATTAAAGTCCACCGTGATTTGCCTGCGTTCAATTGCAGCCTGGCCTTTGGCATAGCGCAAGGCCGAGGCGATGTCCCTAGCGGCCGCCTTAAGTTCGGTGTTGCCGCTGCCAGCGGCCATGTTGATGCCAATGGCGGCGGAACCTAGAACCAAAATGACCAAAACAACCATCAGCTCAATCAGGGTGAAGCCGCATTGGCGGCGCTCGGGTAAACGCATATCAAAACCGGGCAAAAAGCTTCTTTCGGTTATTCCCAACTGACCACATCTTGGTCTTCGCCTTCCCCGCCTTCCTTACCATCGGCACCGTAGGAAATCAGATCAAACTTGCCATGTTGGCCCGGAGCAACATAACGGTATTCGTTTTGCCAGGGGTCTACCGGCACTTTTGTTTTTTGTAGATAGGGACCATTCCAACGTTTGGCATTGTTCGGTGCCTCCACCAACGCCTGCAAACCCTCATCGGTGCTAGGATAGCGGCCCACATCCAGTTTATACATGTCCAATGTGGCCGCTAAGTCTTCAATTTGCACCCTAGCTGCCTTGGTTTTAGATTCGCCCATGTGTTTCATAACTTGCGGGCCGACGATGCCAGCCAGCATAGCGATGATGCCCAGCACCACCAATAGTTCGAGCAGGGTAAAACCAGTTTGAGAAAACCTTTTTAACTGTCTCATTGCAATGCGACTCCTTAATGTTTGGTTGCGGATGGGATTAAAAAGCGAGGTCGTTAACGCTTAGGATGGCCATTAGGATGGACACAATAATGCCGCCTATCATCAGACCCAGAGTAATGATCAAAGCTGGCTCCAGCAACGCTAACATTCGCTGGATCGCCAACCGCAGTTGTTTGTCGTACAAACCCGCCACTCGCAGCAGCATTTCTTCTAAACGTCCGGTTTCTTCGCCCATTTTGATCATTTGCGTGGCCATTTTAGGGAACACCGCTTTTTCCAACAATGCCTCGGAAATATGCCGGCCCTGCTTGATTTGTTCTTGGATGTCGGCGACCGCATCGGCGATTACCAAGTTGTCCACCGTCTCCCTCACTATCACCAGTGCCGAAACAATGGAAACCCCGTTGCCCAACAAAGTTCCTAAGGTACGGCTGATGTTGGCGGTCTCCTTGTTAACCTGAATACTGCCAAACAAAGGCACTTTCAGGAACCAGCCGTCCCAGATTTTTTTACTGATCGGGTTAGCCAGTTGCTGCCTCATAAATCCAACGCCCCCCACAATCCCACCGACCACCAACCACCAGTAACTTTGCAGCCATTCGGCCAGACCAACCACAATTTGGGTCGACACCGGCAGTTCCTTGCCGGCACTGGCGAACATCTCGGTGAATTGCGGCACCACAAAGGTGAGCATGACAAACAGCGAGGCCAATGACATCAGCAATAAAATAACCGGATAAATTAAGGCGGTACTGACCGTTTCCTGAAGCTCTTGGGCACTTTCCAAATAGCTAGACAAACGCGCCAACACCTCGCCTAAGCTGCCACCCGCCTCACCCGCACGCACCATGTTGAGATAGAACTTGCTGAAAGCACCTGACTGGCTCTCCAAAGCGTCGGCCAGGGAAGTGCCGCTTTTAACCTTTTCCAAAACCTTAGCAATCATCTTGCTGAGACGGTCATTGTCTTCTGTCAAGTCCATTAGCACCAGCAAAGAGCGGTCCAGAGGCAGGCCGGATTCCAGCAAGGTTGCAAGCTCGCCTGTAAACAGTACGATATCTTTGTTAGATAACTTCCCCTGACTACGCAAAAAATACCAAAACGGACGCGAACTAGCGGGGACAATTTTGATTGGAATGTAACCGTCAGCCTGTAGCAGAACAACCATCTGCGCCTCGTCTAGCGCATCACGTTGACCTTCTTCAGTTTCACCTAGCGTGTTAATCGCTTTGTAAGAATAAGTAGTCATCAACTTTCCGTCGTCACCCGCATCACTTCATCTAAGGTAGTAACACCTTGCATCACTTTCGTTAGGCCGTTCTCGTAAAGGGTTTGCATGCCTTCTTTGACGGCCAATTTTTGGATGGCTCCCGCTTCTTCATGAGCCATAATCAGCTTACGCACCGGGTCGGTCATCGGCAAGAATTCAATGATCGCCATCCGCCCGCGATAGCCCATACCTGAACAAGCCGGGCAACCGATGGGCTTGTACAAGACGATGTCGCCCTCGGGCTGGAAACGCCGCAGCCCGAGGCTATCGATTAATTGCTGCGGGGCAACAAAAGCCTCTTTGCAGGCCGGACACAGCTTTCTGACCAAGCGTTGCGCCAAAATACCGTTGACAGTGGAGGTCAGTAGGTATTCCTCCAAGCCCATGTCCAACAGCCGAGTGACGCCGCCCGCCGCATCGTTGGTGTGCAAGGTGGACAGTACCAAATGGCCGGTCAGGGCTGATTGTACGGCGATACGGGCGGTTTCTAAATCACGCATCTCGCCTATCATAATGACATCCGGGTCTTGGCGGACAATGGAACGCAGGGCAGCAGCGAAAGTCAGGCCGATTTGCGGCTTGGCCTGAATTTGGTTGATACCCTCCATCTGGTATTCGACTGGGTCTTCCACCGTGATGATTTTCCGCGCCGAGGTGTTCAATTGTTTTAAGGCCGCGTACATGGTGGTCGATTTGCCACTACCCGTCGGGCCGGTGATCAAAATGATGCCGTGTGGCATGGCCAAAGTTTCTAAAAACAAATCAAGATGCCGCCCAAAAAATCCTAGGGCAGTAAAATCCAATACCGTATTTTCTTTATCCAACAAACGGATCACCACACTCTCGCCGTACATGGTCGGGATAGTAGACACCCTAAGATCAAGTTCTTTACCCAGCATTTGGATTTTAATCCGACCGTCTTGCGGTAACCGGCGTTCAGCGATATTCAGTTTGGCCATAATTTTAATTCGCGAAATCACCGCTGCTGTCGACTTTACCGGCGGTGCATCAATTTCCTGCAGCACACCGTCGACACGAAGACGCACCTTTAGCGTTTGCTCAAACGGTTCGATATGGATATCAGAAGCCTTAGCGTCAATTGCTCGCTGCATAATCAAATTAACCATCCTGATAACCGGTGCTTCACTCGCTAAATCTTTTAAATGCTCCAAGTCTTCTTCGCCAACATCTTCCATAACCAGACCATCGACCAACTTGTCCATTTGCGAACGCCCTTCGCCGTATTGAACCTCTAAAGCATTGTCAATTTCTGACAGCAAGCCGACCTTAACAGTCACTGTTTTACCAGTAGCCAGCTTTAGTGCATCAATAATAAATTGGTCCTCAGGATCCATCATACTGACAGTAACGCTATTTTCGTTCTGCGCTAAACCGATGACATGAAATTGTTTTAAAAACCTAAGGGACACATGCTCTGGTAGCTGCGCTTCCAACGGATATTGATCCGAGGTTACTTTTTCATAATGGCATGCTTCTACAAACGCATCCGCCACATCTGCTTCAGAACACACGCCTAGCTTCACCAGCATATGGGGCAAGCTTTCCGCTAGGGCTGTTTTTTTGATGCGTTCAACTTTTTTTAATTCCGAAGACGAAAGCTTGCCTTTGTCTTGCAATTTTTTGAGCAAGGATTCATAGTCCATAAAGAAACTGGTCGAATTTCCGGCGGGGTTGGTTTACATAGCATTTATAAATCCCGTCGATTCTAACACAACAACAAAGAATCGCCCTGCAGGTAGCCAAGGAAAAATAACTGTCAGATGTTCGACATCGTGTAATTTTGGGCTTGAATGCGCCAGGGAACACTTTTTGATCAGTGCCCAAAAAATCGCTGTAGCCTGTTTATAGCCTTCAGAAATGGCGCATTAATACAATTGACAGTTTTTTTCACTGCGGTCGCCGATGATATAGGCTTATAACCTGTCGGGTTCGACGGCAAAGCACAACCTACACCTAAGGCTTATTGGCGCGGTGTTTGACAAAAGACCGTGCCTCGATCTAATTCTAATATCTCATCGTGTTTAGCGGGCAATAAAACGTCTTCTAAACCAGGATTCAAAAGATTTTTAATCCTTTCACTAACCCAAAATACCCACAATAGCGCACAAAATCTGCTGACCCAAGACCTTGTTTTGTCATTCTGGCAACTCTTTGTCGGCGCTCTAGGCTAGAGCCTCCATGGAGTGATAAAAACCCAGACACCTTTTTAAACCCAATAACTGCCCGTTGCTATTTTTTTACAATTAGGCGACAATTAGAGTTTGTTGGAGAGCTGGCTGAGCGGTCGAAAGCGGCGGTCTTGAAAACCGTTGAAGGTTTATCCCTTCCTGGGGTTCGAATCCCTAGCTCTCCGCCAATTTCTTCAAATACCTTGCTTAGGTGCAAGGGTTTCCTTGTGGATAGTATCCAAGCACGAAACAAACGAAGTACAAACTTCTTTTTTCCTTAGCAAGCCACCCCAGTCATTGATTTTATTGGAAGGTTTTTTGCAGAAAACCTAAGCCTATTTTGCTTAGGATAAAAACCGGCAATACCTTTGCCGTGTTGACCTTACCAACCCGATAACGCTTTAGCAGCAACTGTAATGGTCAATAAAAGCC
>DBNW01000063.1 GCA_002299425.1 Methylococcaceae bacterium UBA662
GGTACTGCGTGCGGGTGTGGCGGTTGGCTGGGCGGCCGCTAAGGCATTGAGCGTGGCGGGAAAATGGCGCAGCAGCGGGGTTTTTTTGTTATCGGTCAGAATGATGCGGGGGGGTTGAGCAATCGGGCCGGCCGGCTCGGTGGTGCAATACAAATAGCGGCCATCGACTGTTTCGGCCAGTGCCTGGTCAAAATTGCTCTTTTCCGCAAACACCACAAACGTGCTGTCCGCAGCTTGGTCAACCACCTGCCATTGTGCATTCAGTCTCGGTTCTGCCAATGCCAAGATGGCGATAAAGTTGTTTTTTTGCTCGGGCAAGAAGCCCGACAGGGTTAAGTGAAAAAGCATGCTTCAATTATCCGTTTATTGCACGACAGAGTTCAGAGCGTAGTACAAGTTGGTTGGCGAGCGTGTTTTTTTTAAAAAACGTGAAGTGCAACGGCGAAATTATCGCCGATTGCTGGGGTAAAAAACGAAACTACTGTTTTTCAGTGGATTGCTGAACATCCAGGGCGAGCGACTTAGGTAAGCACAGGGCAATAAAAAAAACCCCTAGATACACGGTTCCGCCTAAGGCCATCATTGATGCGATGGGGCTGATTTGCTGAGATGCTGCAAACGTGTAACAACCAACCCCTGCCAGCATGGCCAGGCTGTTGAAAAAATTTTGCACTGCCACCGCCCGGCCGCTGCCAATGGAGTCTTTGCCTAATTTTTGCAATTGCGCGTTAATGGGCACGATAAACAGGCCGCCGGCCATACCGATGGCCACCAACACCAGACGCGCCAACCCGGTGCTGTCGGTCAAAGCCAGCATCACTACCAAGGCGGCCATGCAATACCCAGGGATACGGGTCAGGTGGATGCGTTCTAGGGGGATTAGTTTAGGCACTATAGCGGCACCTAGGATGATGCCGACGGCCAAAAACAAGGTCAGTTCGGCTATTTCAGAGGCGCTTTTTGTTAACAACACGACAGGTGCCCAGGCGATCAAAATAACCCGCAAGGTAGCGGCGGCCATCCAGAACAGGGTGCCGCCGGCTAGGGTGAAGGGTACTTTTGGCAGTGCCAAAAAATCGCCAATTTCCTTAGCAAAAATCACCGGCTTAAAGCCGCGTTCTGATTTTCGAATCAAGCCTTTGGGCAAGAACCAAGTCAGCACGGCAGAGACCACATAAATCACAACGGTACCCGCTAAAGCCAGGAACGTTGAATAGTCGGCGACGGTAGCACCGACCATCATGCCCAACAGAATCGCAAAAATCGTCGAGCCTTCCATCAGACCGTTGGCTTTAACCAGGTGTTGGTGTTCGGCCAGTTCCGGCAAAATGCCGTATTTCACCGGCGTGTAAAGGGCGGCACCGACGCCGACAATGCTGTAGGCGAGGATGGGCTCGACGTGCAGCAACAACAATCCAGCCCCTGTGGCTTTAATGAGATTGGCGATAAACAAAACCCGCGCCTTAGGGTGGGTGTCGGCAATTTCTCCCACCCACGGTGCCAGCACAATATAAGCGACGTAAAACGCACTTTGTACGGCAGGTACATACCAACTTTCCAGGTTTGCCGTTTGCATCACGAGAGCGATCACCGTAAACAGCACGGCGTTATCGGCAAATGCCGACAAAAACTGGGCCAGCAACAACGGGTAGATTTGTTTGTTCATGGCTTTAAAGACGGTTTAGAAAAAAACATGGCTGTTGGTTTCCGATTTTTCTGCCCGTTTTACGGCTGGTTTGGGTACACCCCGGTGCCTGTTTAGGCCAAGCATTGGCCACAGCAGGCAGGGCGATCGTCTAGGCGTGTTCCTTTTCCACTGTTTGTTTTACCCACTCGGTTAGGGCGGGGTAGTTGATTTTGCCGGTCGCTAGCACGGGTATGCTGTCTACGGGGATGAATTTTTTTGGTAGGCAGAAAGCCGCTATGCCGGTAGCCACGGCGGTCAAATCGGCTAGGTTGGCGTCTTTTTGGGTGGTAGCTAGGATGATTTGCTCACCCTTTTTGGCATCTTGTAGGCTGACGGCGGCATGTTGGGCCTGCGGCCATGCGCTGGCTGCTAATTGCTCGACCAAAGTCAGCGACACCATTTCCCCGCCGATTTTAGCAAAGCGTTTGCAGCGGCCTAAAATGCTGACAAAGCCTTCCTCGTCAATGTCAACGATGTCGCCGGTGTCGTACCAGCCTTCTCCGTAGATTGAAGCAGTGGGCCGCAGTTGTCCTGGGTGGTCTGGCAGCAAATAACCGAGCATGATGTTCGGTCCTTTGATGTGCAATTTGCCGCCCGTTGCGATGCCTTCTACGGATTCTAACCGGTGTTCCATGGCGGGCATCAAGCGGCCGACAGTGCCGGCTTTGCAGAACATGGGGGTGTTGACGGCGGCGACAGGGGCGGCTTCGGTGGTGCCATAGCCCTCTAATATGCGGATGCCGAATTTGTCGGCCCACAGTTGCCGGGTGTTGTCTTGCAGTTTTTCGGCCCCGGCCACCACATAACGGATGCTGTAAAAATCGTAAGGGTCGGCTTTTTTGCCGTAGGCAGCTAGGAACGTGTTGGTGCCGAACAGGATGGTGGCGTTGATTTGGTAAGCGATTTCGGGGATGACGTTAAAATGCAGCGGGGTGGGGTAGAAAAACGTGGTCATGCCGTGCATCACCGGCAACAAGGTGCCGACGGTGAAGCCGAAAGAGTGGAACATAGGCAGAAAATTTAACACCACATCTTTCCGGGTGAAGCTGATGCGGGCGGCTATTTGTTTGTGGTTGGCTAGGATATTGGCATGGGACAGAACCACTCCTTTCGGGGCACCTTCAGAGCCTGAGGTAAACAGCACCACCGCCGGACTGTCCGGGGATTGCTTCGGTTTGTACCAAAGGCGGGTGGTGTGGCTTTGCAGCAAGGCTTTCAGTTTGGCCCCAGTGGAGATACCGGCGGCGACATCTTCCAAATAAACCAGCCGCACTTGGCCGGCCAGCACGTCTGCCTCCGCCTGCAATTTAGCTAAAGTCACGAAGCGGCGCGAAGTCAGTACAGTGCCCACTTTGGCGGTGCGGCAGGCTGAAATCATCCCGGCTGCACCAACCGTGAAGTTGAGCATGGCCGGCACCCGGTCATAAACGTGCAGGCCCAACACCACGCACAAGGTTTTGGTGGAGTTAGGCAGCATGACGCCGATGTTTTCTCCTACCTGGGTGCTGCTTTTCAGCGCGTTGGCCAGGGCGATACTGCGGGTGACCAAGGTGCCGTAAGACAACGGTACGCGGTCTAAGTCCTCAGCCACGATGCGCTTGTTGCCGTGCAGGGCACGGGCTTCTAGCAGTGCCGAAAACAAAGTTTTCCGATACGGGCTGCTGTTAAACATCAAATCGGCCATGATGTCGGCCAAAATAAGGCCGCCGTTTTTGCGGCGGGTTTTGGCGTCTTGTTCTGAACGGCTGTCCAGTTTGACCGGCGGCAAGATGTGCAAAGTGATTTTAGGGAAGCGGCGTTGACGAACAATGCGCCCTAGCTTGGAAAAATAACTGTACTGCGTGCCGTCGATGCGTACGGGCAACAAGGTGGCTCCGGATTTTTCCGCGACCATGCAGGGACCGTCGTAAATTTTCATCAGTGCGCCGGTCTCGGTGATGCGCCCTTCAGGGAAAATCACGGTTTTGCTGTCGGTTTTCCGCAAATACTGGATCAGGTTTTTCAGTGACAGCGGTTGGGTTGGATCCAACGGGAATACCTTGGACAAACCTAAAAACGGCTTTACCCACCAACGCTTAGCGATGTTGGGGCTGATGGCGAAAGTGATAAAGCCGGGCAGAAATACGCCTAACAGCGGAGCATCCAAATACGAGGTGTGATTGGCGACTATCAGCACACGGTCGCCGGCCTTGTGGTAGTTTTCCAGGCCTTTGACCTCAACCCGAAAAAGTAGCGTTAACAGCCATTGCAGAAGTTTTTTTAACATGGGTAGGTCCTCGGTTTAAGGGTGTTACGGGGATTCTAGCAGATAAAGCGATTGGCTAAGGTTGGGTGAGCAAAAAAACCCCTGTTTTTATAAGAAAAAGGCGGGGGTGACGGTTCTAAGCCAGTGCTGTCACAGCGCTGTGTTGCCAGATCAGGTGTTGATGGTGTGCTGTTTGCAACCGCTAACGTACAAATGGGGTGTTAGGAAAAAACCGGCCAAGCTGTCAGAATGGCACCGCCTGCCTAAATGCGGGCTTTTTTTAAACGCGCCACGAGGCTGTCATGCAACTTTACCATTTTCCTATTTCGCCCAATTCCCGCCGCGTAGTGGCTGTGCTGCACCACCTGAACCTGGCTTGCACGCTGAAAGCCGTGGACTTGCTGAAAGGTGAGCAGTTCCACGATGAGCTTGTAAAACTCAATCCCAATCACATGATTCCCATTTTAGTAGACGGAGATTTTGTATTGTGGGAATCAAACGCCATCATGCACTACTTGTGCACAACCGTGCCGTCTACGTCCTTATTTCCGGCTGACCCTAAAGTCCGGGCCGACATTACCCGCTGGCAGTTCTGGCAAGCCGGGCATTTTGGCCGTGCCTGCGGGGTGTTCATTTTTGAGAACATCATCAAACAAGCCCTCAACAAAGGCGAGGCAGACAGCACGGAATTGGCCAAAGGTGCGGCAATGTTCCACACGTTTGCCCGCGTTTTGGAAAGTCATTTGCAGGGCCGTGACTGGCTGGTAGGAGACGGCCCGACCTTGGCGGATTTTTCGGTGGGCTCGTTTCTAGACTTGGCAGAAGCCGCCGCCTACCCCATAGCAGGCTATGCTGAAATCCAACGTTGGTACGACGCCATTGTGCAACTGCCGTGTTGGCAAAGCTCGCAACCGAGCAAAATTGCTTGACTTAAGCCGCGCTGCCGTGTGGCACAAAGCACGGCAAGCCAGCCATTTTTCGACAACAGGGCCTGACCTGCGGCGTTATAATGGCGCCCATTTGACTTCAGTTGCCAGCTTGGCCTGCCAGTAATGAAAATACTCGCGCTGCATTTTAAAAACATCAATTCCTTGGAAGGCGAAAGCCACATCCATTTCACCCAACCACCGATTTCCGACACCGGCGTGTTTGCTATCACCGGCCCTAACGGTGCGGGCAAAACCAGCATTTTAGACGCCATCACTTTAGGGCTTTATGGCGAGACCTTTCGTTTTGATCGCCCCGCCGATTTCGTCATGACCCGGCACACCGCCGAGTGCTTTGCGCAAGTGCAGTTTCTGTTAGGCGGCTACCGCTACCAGTCACGCTGGCAAGTAAGCCGGACAGACGGCGACCCGCAGGGCACCATACAACCCCCGAGCATGACCTTGCTGCGGCTGGACGATGGCGTCTTGCTGGCCGACGGTCAGCACCAGGTTGGCAGCCGGGTGGCTGAACTGACCGGCATGGATTTTCGCAACTTTACCCGTTCCATTTTGCTGGCCCAAGGCGATTTTGCCGCGTTTTTAAACGCTCTGGATAGCGAGCGTATGGCCATTTTGGAGAAAATTGCCGGTGCCGATATCTACCACCAATACAAGCAAGAAATCATCCAGCGCAACGACCAGGCGCAAACAGATTTGCGGGCTATCCGGCAGCGCTTAGCGAGCATTGTGTTGTTGCCGCCTGAGCAATTGGCCGCACACCAGCAGGATTTGGCGGATTTTACCGAACAATACCAAGTGTTCTCGACCGAGCAAGCCGGTTTGCTGAAGCAACAGGCCGCAGCGGTCGCCATTAGCCAATGGCAAGACCACGCCGCCGACCGTGCAGGCCAAAGCCAAAATATCCGCGCTGAACAGGAGGTTGTTGAAGCGCAATTGCAAAAAATCGCCGCCACCCAAACCGTGTTGGCGTTGCAAGAGTCCATGCAGGCCCTCGCAGCACAACAACAAAGCCTTGCCAACAGCCAAGCGGAGGTAACGACCTTAACGGCAGAATTGAATAATTTAAATAAACGCTTAGCCGACCACCCGGCATCCGATCACGGGCTTGGTTTGTCTTTACCGGAACAGCAAGCAGCCATTGCCGGACTGGCTGAACAACTGAACGCGGCCCGTTCCAGTCAGCAAGCCGAAATGGCACTGAAGCAGTCGTGCTTGCGACAAATAGCCGAAAAAAAAACCTGGGCTAGCACAGTGTCCGCTTGGCTGGACGAACGGGCGGCTGACCAGACATTGCTGACCGACTTTCCAGAAATCGGTCGGTTAAAAAAATTGCGTACCGATTGGGTTGATTTGACCGCCAAGCACAAAATTCTGGCCAAGCAATACCGAAAGGCAACAGCCCTCATCAACAGCAACCAGGCGGCTTTAGCCCAGGCCGAAAAACGCCGGCAGGAAGGCGAGCGGGCATTGGCCGATGCCCAACAGGCATTGCACCATTTACTGGAGGGCTACACCCTAGAACAACTGGCCGAATTGCATGCAGAGCAGCGGGAACGGGAGCAAGACTTCCAAAAACTGCTGAATGGGGCTAGGGCTTACCAGCAATTGGCCAACACGGGACGCACTTGGTTTGTAATGCCCGGTATGCTGCGGAAAAGGCCAGAGCCCGACCTCGACCTGTGGCATTCAGCACTGGCTGAGGAGGTCGAGCAACTAAGGCGCGAGGAAAACATTCTGCTTAGTCTGGAACAATCGAGTGCCTTAGCAATGCAGGTGAAAAAATTGGCCACAGAGCGCCGTCATTTGGTTGACGGCAAACCTTGCCCTTTGTGCGGTGCCGTGCAACACCCGTTCAGCCACACCCTGCCGGTCTTTGCCGATACAGTGAAAGCATTGGCGGACCAGAAATTAAAAGTTCGTACCTTGCAGATGTCGATAGAAAACCTGCGACGAAAAATCGAAGCCAGCCAAAAAAACCAGGCTAAAAATCAGGCAAATGCCTTGCGTTGTCAGCAAATACAGGGTGAATGGGTTGGGCTTTGCAATCGTTTGAATGCTGCCGCAGGCTTGCAAATAAAAGACCTACCCGCCATGGAGCTGTTGTTGGCTACGGAAAAGCAGCAACTGAGAGAAATTACCGCGTTGTTAGTGGCTTGCCGGAACAAACAGGCGCACATCAGCCAATGGCAAAGCCAGTTGGCGGAAAATAGCCAATGGCAGACACAGCTAAACAACCGCGCCGAGCAATTAGCGGCTGAAACGTCTGGACAAGCCGAGGCCTACCACGCACTGACTGCGGCATTGGCAAATTGCGAACAAGAAACGCAAGAACTGGCGGCAAAAATCACCGCGCAGTTGTTGGTTTTGGGTGAAAAACTGCCGGAAAAAGGCCAAGAAGATGCCTTATTCGACCGGCTCAGCCAACGCCGCCAGGATTACCACGGCTATGCGTATCGGAAAAAAAGCGTGTCCGAAGAGCTAGAAAACTTACACCAGAAACAGACCGAATGTGACCAAGAAATACAACGCAGCCAAGCATTGATCGCGCTTTACAGCGAGCAACTGCACGGTGCACAACTCACCGGTTTGCATCTGGTCGTGGTTGAAAAACAAAAATTACAGCATGAAAAAGAACACCTGCTGGTACAACAGCAAAGCCAACTCCAAGCCTTGCAACAGGACTTACAAGCCCGTTTAGCGGCCGACGCGTTCCAGTCTTTAAGCGAAGTGCAGGCCTTGCTGGACCTGCACGCCATGCGGCCGAAGCTGGAAGCCGAGCGGGCGCGGTTGCAGCAACTGTATGCCAACAAACAGACCGAGCAGGCCAAAATGGCCGCCGCACTGGACCTGCAACGGCAGCAACACCCAGACCTGCCGCCATTGGAAGAATTAAACCGGCAATTGAAAAGCGTTAAGGAAAAAATAGACATCGCCCGACTAGAAAGCCAACGCCTGCAAAAAATTCTCGCCGAGCAAGCTGTCCTGGAAATTCGCCACGCTGAAATCGACAAGCAACTGCAACAACAGCAAGCTGTCGCCGATGCCAGCACTCAGGAAGCCGAGTTGCTTAACGCCGAACAAGGCATGGTGCTGCGGCGTAAAGCCCAAAGCCGTTTAGCGGACAAGCTTTTGGTACATACCAACCTGTTTTTGGAAAAGCTCAGTGGCCGTTATTACCTTCGGCAAAAACCAGACCATCAAGGGTTGGCGTTAGAAATTGAGGACGCTTGGCAAGGAGGCGTTCGACGTTTGCCGAAAACATTGTCGGGCGGGGAAACGTTCGTGGTCAGCTTGGCGCTGGCTTTAGGTTTATCGGAATTGGCCAATAACGGCAGAGCGGTGGATTCACTGTTTTTGGACGAGGGCTTTGGCAGCCTCGATGCCGAGACACTGTTTACCGTGATGGCAACGTTAGAAACCCTGAAAACCCACGGCAAAACCGTAGGCATTATTTCTCACGTCGAAGCCGTGCAAAAACACATTAAGGCGCAGTTGCAGGTGGTGAAAAAACCCAATGGCCTAGGGGAATTGCGGCGGCTGTCTTAGCGGCGGCTATGTACGCGCTGCGTGGTTTTAATGTGTCCATTTACGAACCAGGCTACCCGAAACGTCGGGTGTCACCGGCTGGGTACTGGTTCCAATGGGGCGGTTAAGCTTTATTTTCATGCGGAAACGGGATGCTTACTGGGGTCTTACCCAGAAAAGGGCAAAGCTCCTGCCAACCCTGTCCTTTGGCTAATTCCATGACTAAAAGGTCGTCATGCCTGCCGGCAAAATAGTCTAAAACATCCCGGTTGTGTTGTTCATAGCGTGCTACATACGCCGCTTCGTTCCCGAGAGGGCAGCCCGCCCCATAAATCCATTGCCTCATAGGGGTTTGCTGGCCGCCAAAATACTTGACTTGACTTTCAATCCAAGACCCTGTTTCTCTTAAAGATAAAATAAACTTGCTGTTTGGGCATGTTTTGTCCAGGTAGTCAAATAACACCGGCCAAGGGTTATCTTGAAAGGCATCGAATTGATCCAATAGGTTAAAAGCCAATTCATAGACATTTTTAGCAATATCAGGGTCTTGCGTGCCGTTAGGCCCTGTCACTTGGTAACCTAATTGCCTTAGCGCGGCCGCCAAGCTTTTTGTGCCTGTTTTATGAAAACCTATGCAGAACACTTTTTGTTTGCTCATGGCTTATTGAGCCCTACTGCCTGCTCACTCACCAAGGTAAAGCCGAATTCGACTTCCAATCGCCATAATCCCATGGCAACCCATGCTTTTATTAATGGTTCCTCGGCTGGGATAGGCCCTGATGCTTCTAAGAGATATTTGCCCAAAATCTTATCCATTTCCCCAATCAGCTCTATTAGATTTTTTTTATCTGACAAATCAATAGGATACCTATTAATAACGCGTAATAAATCGGAAGCGGCCGCGCTTAATTTGGGGTTCCGGCGCGGGATAGTTTCTACAGCAATTCCGGTTAAGCCTAACTGATGACACGCTTGCGCTACAACATTACCTTTGTATTCAAATAACCGGATGTTTTGGCGCCCGAACAAGCTCTCAGTTTCATAAACGAAGCCAAGATAATCTAAATGCTTGACAAACCATTCATCGGATAGCATTTGACTGAGCGACCAATCCTGGCCATAGCATTTAACATTCGGCAACTTAGGGTTTTTAAGGTACTGGCGATAAAGGCTAGTGACAAAGGCAACAGGCTCCCTAAACCATACCCACAGTTCCATTGCAAATTGATCCGCTAATACGCTTAAAAATGACTTGGCTTCTTGGTTGTAATCAAACCAATGATTGTAAATGCCCTCAGTCGATAAAATGAGGGTGTGGATGTCTGTACCCTGTAACTGGGAGCGGATTTCAGCCAATTTTTCTATTAGCAGATCAGCGTTGTTGTGCATGAAAGCATCAACCAACCATTGGTGCTTAGGTGCCCCCTCGCCACTAACGTTGTTTGGGTAAAGATAACCGTGTTGCCTTAAAACCTGCCGGTGTTCGGCTAAAAAAAACTGCAATGAAGTCGAGGCGGTTTTCGGTGTGCCCGCATGTAGGATAAGCTTAAGGGGCTTGGCTTGAGAGCCACTGTTCCATGCGGACAATGCAGCACGCAGCTTTGCCGTGGTATCCGTCACTTCAACCGGCCTGACCAGGCTTTTTCTGTATGGCGCATAATACTCAAACCTAGCCTGATCTTGCATCGCCTGATTGGCTTTTTCTATCGCCGAAAGCAGGAAAGGATCATCCACATGCTGCGCTTTTAGATGCCCCAAGCCATTAATTTCCCTGTGGTAATGCAAAATTCTTATGGGCGCCTGCTGATCCAAAGATGATAAAGGGGAAGGAGAATGGATAGGGCAATTGTAATTGGCCGTAACTAGCCGATAAGGGGTTTTAGTTTCATGAATGGCCAACGCCATCGACACTTGATCGATATGTATGGCCTGCTGGGGGGAATCAAACAGCGATTGCCGTTGGTATAACCAGTCCGCCCACTTAAACCAGGCTGCAAAAACGCTATCAATGGCTTGATTCGGAATATAGTAAAAACCGCCATTAAAATTACCCGAGACAGTCTTGGCGTCATTTGCTTGCCAGTCGGCATGGATTATCGGCGGTAAATCAAGCCCGGCCTGTGCAAAAATTCTTGTCAACACAGCCAGCGGCGGGTTTGGCGCATCCACTGTTTTTGCTGAAAAACAACGCGGGTCGGGCACCGCTAAGGGTTCGAGTACAAACATATCCGTGTCAAGCAGGAAAACGTTCGCCTCGGCGATGCCCCTAAAAGAATCCAACTGGATGATTTTATTGCAATACTTTCCATCTAGCACGGGTTCTATAATTTTGTGCGGGTAGCCGTTTGCCTGCAAAAAACCAATGAAACCGGTGTCGACACGGGTCGTGCAATGCACCAAAACGTTTTCTTTTGGCTGTTTGGCAAATTTACTTAATGAAAAAAGCAACAATTCCGCCTGGTAATAATGTATTGCCAGACCATCAACTACAAATGAGACAAAATCCATAACGTTTAACGCCTTGTTTATAATATGAATTTAACCACAAAAAACCGCCTCTGCCACCAGCCGATGCCCATAAAGTGTAGCCCATACCGATGGCCTGTTTTGCTGCACATTGGCGACCGCAGGATGCTGAAAAGCATGGTCTGCCGCATCGTTAAAGCTTTCGAAATAATTGTAATAGCGGGCATTGAATCCTGTTGCATTGACGCACATAGAATAGTTTTCATTTTCTGGAGAAAATCGGAAAAAATGCAGCAACTGGCAACCGTTATTACGCGCAAGCAGAACGGTATGGAAAGCCGAACCGGTAAAGCCTGCCAAATAGTGAGCATGCTCAAACAAATGAATTTGTTCGGCCACTGAATAGCGCTCGGGATGGCAAATAAAAAACCCTTGTTTTTCTAAAGCTTGTTCAAGTTCAATTTCCCCGGTTATCCGCCCTTTTTGCCAAAACGCCCGACTTAGCCAAACTTTTTCAATGGCATGCGGCAGTTTTTTAGCCTCTTTTTGACCCACCTTTCCGCCCACTTTCAACAGCGCTTGGGCTTGCAGTGGGTGGCAAAACTCTCTACTGACAAACCCTGGTTCAGGCACAATCAGCTCTTCAAAGACAGTATCCTGGCCAATAAATTGAACTCTACCCACATCACCTGTTAGCGCCGCCAAAAGTTCTTGCTGCCAAGGCAATAAGTTATGAAAAGTGGCTTGCTCCGCATTGATTTTATGGAAATAAACATCGGCCGCGCAGCCGGCAATACGCCAAGCTCTGGATAATGTTTCCAATAAAAAATGCCCGTAATGGTCAAACAGTATGCCGCCATAAAGCGCAGGGCCGGATACAACCAAGGCGTTGCTTCTGTCCACGTTGTAAGAGCTGTCATGCGCTTGAATTTGCCGGGTCACATACCTGCGTAACAAACTGGGCAAAAAAGGACGGTTGGATTCATCATAAATGCCGCCCAAAAACTGCACGCTTGATGGGTACCAGGCCTTTTCCTTAAGGCCAATGAGCCGGATAGGGGTGACAAAACTGTTGGCTAGATTAGTCGATTCCATACGTTAGAGAACAGTCCAGTATTGTGTGGCATTGAAGTTGGGGCCTGCAAAAGGTAAGCCTCAGCCCGCTGATTCAGGCTTAGGCTTATCACGCCAACACGGTTGGCTGAAAAAGCGCTTGACAGCCAAAAAAGACAGCCCGACGGCGTTTCTCATAAGCAAAGGAAGGCAGGAACGAAAAACGCCTGCCATTAATTCTAAACGGCAGGCGTAGGGGATGGGTTGGTGCTAGAGAAGTTAAAGTTAGGCTTCTTTTCGGCGTGTCAAAACGAACCCTATCATGCCCGCGCCAAACAAAACCAAAGGCACGGGTGCCGGGACACCGGTTGCCGTTGTAAACTCGGCCCTAAAGCCCGTTCTCGAATTACTCCCAGTGCTTGGATTTATATTGTTTACGACATTAAATGCCAGAGTGTTGGTGCTTTGGTTCAAAAGCATCGTAGGCAATGTGAAAAAGCTGTTAAACGCATTTAGGGCGGTGCCTGAATAAGTGGCGATACTGGTGCCATTCAACAAAATATTCGTGCCAAAATCATCGGCAATCCATCGGCCTTGAATATCAATGCTGGCGAGTATGAAGCCTGTCAGGTCAAACGTAGTTTCATACGTGTATGAAGCAGGGGCTTGTTGGGTGTTGGTGGATGTGACAGATAACCATCTGGAATCGCTGCTGTTAGCCAACCAAGCGGCCGGAAAAAAACTAGGACTAACCCCGGTAACGACATAAGCATTCGGACCGCCGGCATCCCAGGATACCGTGTAATTATCATCGATACCGTCATTATTGGCATCCACGCCGGTGTTGAACAAGCGGTCATTTAACAGTGACACCCCGGCGTAAGCGGAACCTGACAAGGCCGAAATAGCAACCGTAGCCCAAAGTAGGCTACTTATCATCATTCTTTTCATTACATACTCTCCAAAATAGTTAAATTACCCAAAAAATTATGCAAATAACATGCCGGTAAAAAAAATTACCTAGTATTCATAATGATAAATGGGCTTGGTTATTTCTAAGCCTAAAATAAACAACCAAACTGTAAAAAATACTGACAATTTAGGCGTTTCTTAAAACCCAAGACCAAAAACCCGCCCGGTGCTACGGCTATCGGGGACTCACAATCCTCACTGCGCTGACGCTCCGTTTCCAAGGGTTTTAGTTAATGTGAGTTTCCCAAGTGCCAGTCAGTATAATAGGCCTAAATTTTAGGGAAAAATAGTACGAAACGGAACAGCCACGCACGCCGTGGCAAAAAATTCACCCGCTGACGGCGGCTTGATACGTCTCCATCAAATTAAAATTCAAATACCGGTATGTGTTATCGGCAGTGGCATTTATTTGCCCAGCATAGGCCCTGTATTCGGCAAGCGTGGGGATTTTGCCCAAGATGGAGCAGACCGCCGCCAGTTCTGCCGAAGCCAGGAACACATTGGCGTTGTTGCCTAAGCGGTTGGGGAAGTTGCGGGTGGAGGTGGAAACCACGGTCGCGCCGTCGGCGACGCGGGCTTGGTTGCCCATGCACAAGGAGCAACCGGGCATTTCCGTGCGGGCGCCGACTGCGTCGAAGGTGCCGTAATAACCTTCTTCGAGCAATTGGTTTTGGTCCATTTTGGTCGGTGGCGCAATCCATAAGCGGGTGGGCAATTCGGTTTTGTGCTGTTCCAGTAACTTACCGGCGGCGCGAAAATGGCCGATGTTGGTCATGCACGAACCCAAAAACACTTCGTCGATTTTGGTGCCGGCGACTTCGGACAACGGCTTGATGTCGTCGGGGTCGTTCGGGCAGGCGAGTAACGGTTCTGTGATGTCGTCCATGTTGATGTCGATGGTTTCAAAGTATTCGGCATCGGGGTCGGCTTCTAACAATACGGGGTTGTCCAGCCAGTCTTGCATGGCTTTGATGCGCCGCTCTATCGTGCGGGCATCGCCGTAGCCTTGGGCGATCATCCATTTCAGCAGCGTGACGTTGGAGTTCAGGTATTCGCGGATTGGTGCTTCGTTGAGTTTGATGGTGCAGCCGCCTGCCGAGCGTTCGGCGGAGGCGTCGGACAACTCAAACGCCTGTTCCACTTTCAAATCCGGTAAGCCTTCGATTTCCAAAATGCGGCCTGAGAACACATTCTTTTTGCCTTGCTTAGCGACGGTCAACAGGCCTTTTTTCAGCGCGGCGTAGGGAATGGCGTTGACCAAATCGCGCAAGGCGATGCCGGGCTGCATCGTGCCGGAAAAGCGCACCCGCAC
>DBNW01000059.1 GCA_002299425.1 Methylococcaceae bacterium UBA662
GAATTTAAGCGCGATTGCCCTGCATACCCTAAGGAAACCGTTAAAACTGCACATTCCCCTGCAACCAAAGCCTTTGAGTGTCGGTGCTGGGTCTGGCGTAGGCCGGGTCGGCCCCGGCATTGTAGGTGGCGTATTTGAGCAACAGCGAATAATGCTTGCCGAATTTCTTGGTCAATTGGAAGTTCCATTCATCGCCGTAGTCAAACTGCCCGGTGTCGTCGCTAAAACTGTGGTAAACGCCGGTCAGGACTATGTCACCGCGTTGGAATGGCACCATCACCGTGGCAAACACGTCGCGGATACCGTTGGCCGGGGTGACTAGGAACAAATCCGCCCAGCCTTGGAAGGCGTGGTTGGTGCCCAGCGGGGTGTCGAAAGTTTTGTTCACCCCGGTACCGTCGAGTTGCTCGACCGCACCTTGAAACATAACGCCGTAAGCACTTAAGCCGCCCATAAAATTGTAGCGGTTGGCCTCATAAGGGGTCGGGCCGTTGCCGTAATCGCTCTGATAACCCCATTCGGCCGTGTACGCGAGGCCAAAATGATCGCTGATTTTGTACGAGGCCAGCGGCTTGTCGCAGCAAGCCAAGCGCAAGCCGTAGGTTTGGCTGGAGTATTCGTAGTTTTCAATTTCGGTGTAATTCAACCAGTAACCGTAACCGATGATATTGCCGATGTCGCCGATTTTGTAGTTGACGTTCAAAATCGGCGATTCCATGCGCTCGGTCAGACCTGTGAACATCTGTGCACTGCTGATATAACCGACGTTGGCCACCAGCCCGAACAGGGTCTGGTTTTTGTGGGTGATTAACACCGAATCGTAGGTGGTTTCCATCTGCCGCCAGCCGACGTTGCCGATAAAGCGGTCGTCATCCAGCTTGATGCGCTGGCGGCCGATTTTGAAGAGGTTGTCGGGAATGCCGGCGTAGGTCAGCCAAAACTGGTTCAGCTCGCTCAGGTCCGGGTCAACCACGCGCGAATACTGCGGGTTGTTGCCAATAAACGGCGGCGGCAAGTTGTTGTAATCGTCCTGCATGGCCCAGTTACCCTCGTATTCAGCGTAACCTTGCACGCCATGCCAGGTCGGCGTCAGGTAGCCTAGACGCAGCCGGGCCGTGTTGGCGTTGGCGGTCTTGACCGGCAGCCCCGTCAGCGGATTCAGCGGGCCTTGGTCTTGATTGACGTTTTCCCAGCGGTAGTTCAGGTCAAACTTGAGCGCGCCTTTTTGCCCGTAATGGTAGAAATTTAGGGCATCTTCTATTTTCTTTGTCACGTCGGCGGCGGCAAACTCCACACCACCGGAAATAGACAAAATAACGGCGGCCAATGAGACCGACAGGTTTCTGCTTTGCTTAGGCATAAGCCCTCCTTATGGGTAAAAAATCAACCGTTCATCGGTTCATCATGAGACCGGACCAACCGCCGGACAAAAAAACGGCGCAAACGGGGCGCATTGCCGCCGCACTATCAGGCGATTTAGGTTGGTCTTAAAACAGTTTTAGCAAGATGGCACCCGCTCTTAAGATGCCGCGTTCTGGATTGTTAAAACGACGGTGCCGGTTTAGTGGGTGTGATCACATTCGTTCAGAAAAGTCAGAATGCTTTCCCGGTATTCGTAGTAGCGGTCATGGGCCAATAATTGCTTGCGGCTGCGTGGCCTCGGTAAATCAATGGCTTGGATTTTGCCAATTTTGGCATGGGGACCGTTGGTCATCATCACCACGCGGTCGGCCAACAAAATGGCCTCATCAACATCGTGGGTGACGACAATGGCGGTGACATGGGTGCGTTCCCAAACTTCCATCAGCACTTCCTGCAATTCCCAACGGGTCAGGGAATCTAACATGCCGAACGGTTCGTCCAAGAGCAGCAACTTCGGCGACAGGGCAAAAGCACGGGCAATGCCGACCCGTTGCTTCATGCCGTTCGACAAATCACTGGCTTTTTTCTGCAGGGCGTCGCCGAGACCGACCCGGTTCAAATAATAGCCGACAATATCCCGGCGCTCGCCTGGGCTGGCATGCGGGTAAACCCGCTCCACCCCCAGCATGACGTTTTCAAACGCGGTCAGCCACGGGAACAGGCAGGGAGACTGGAACACCACGCCTTTGTCGGGACCGGCACTGTCCACTTCGCGGTTGTCCAGCACGATGCCGCCCTCGGAAATGCCGGTCAGGCCCGCGGCCATCGACAACACCGTCGATTTGCCACAACCGGAATGGCCGATGATGGCGATGAACTCGCCCTTTTTCATAATCATGCCAAAGCCATCGACCACCTTGACCGTGCCGCCGCTAGGCTTCGGGTAGGTTTTGCCAACTTGGTAAAACTCCAAATAGCGGGGGTTATCCAACGGCTTTTGTGCCAACGCCACCGGCACGGACGGGTCTTGTTTCCAATCATGGGCGGTATTGGGCTTGACTTTCGGCAGGATGATCCTATCGGCTTCGGCGGCTTGGCCTTTGTCCATGCCTATCGCCATCAAGTATTGGGTGATGTCCGCGCGCAGGCGTTTAAATTCCGGGTCATGGTTCAACGCGGTGCGCTGGCGCGGGCGCGGGATGCTGACTGTAAAATCCGGCCCAAACGTGGCATCGGGTCCAGGGTTCAAGGGAATCACCCGGTCGGCCATGTAAATGGCCTCATCGACATCGTTGGTGATCAAAATGACGGTTTTCTTTTCCTGCTCCCAAATAGCCAAAATTTCATCTTGCAGGTTGCCACGGGTCAACGCATCTAAAGCACTCAAGGGTTCATCCAGCAACAAAATATCGGGGTTGGCGGCCAGTGCCCGTGCCACGTTGACGCGC
This sequence comes from Methylococcaceae bacterium UBA662, assembly GCA_002299425.1. Taxonomy (GTDB): domain Bacteria; phylum Pseudomonadota; class Gammaproteobacteria; order Methylococcales; family Methylomonadaceae; genus Methylovulum. The sequence goes on from DBNW01000059.1 coordinate 2,811, forward strand.
TGGCGCATGCCGCCGGACAATTCTGCCGGGCGTTTGTCTGCGGCTGCGCCCAGGTTCACCATACGCACGTATTTTTCAGTATGGGCATGGCGTTGTCCGGCCGGCCAATGGGCAAAAATCTGGTCCACCGCCAGGGCGACGTTCTCAAACACCGTCAACCACGGCATCAGCGAATAATTTTGGAACACCACGCCCCGGTCCGGGCCTGGGCCTTTAATCGGCTTGCCTTGTTTCAGCACTTGCCCGCTGTCCGGCCGGATCAGGCCCGCTAAGGTGGAAATCAGCGTGGTCTTGCCGCTGCCGGAAAAGCCGACAATGGCGATGAACTCACCGTCCTTGATCGACAGGTTGATGTTTTTCAGCACCGAAACCTGTTGGCCGCCCGCGCCATAGGTTTTGCAAACATCAATCAGTTCGACCAGCGGTTGCGCCGGGTCGTTGGACGGTACTAGGGGTTGTTTCATGGCGGACTGAATCGATTTTAATGGCACGGCTGGGTTCATGGTCTTGCCTCCGGTTGGGGGGTTAAATCGTCCTGCCGAATGAAAACGCTTGTTGAAAAGACATCATGACCCGGTCCAAGACAAAGCCGATGATGCCGATGGTGAACACCGCCACCATGATCCGGCCTAAGGAACTGGAACTGCCGTTTTGGAATTCGTCCCAGACGAATTTGCCAAGGCCTGGGTTTTGCGCCAGCATCTCGGCGGCGATCAAGACCATCCAACCCACGCCCAACGACAGCCTCATGCCGGTGAAAATGTAAGGCAAGGCCGACGGCAAGATGATTTTGCTGATTTGGGTCGTCCATTTCAGGCGCAGCACTTTGCCGACGTTGACCAAATCCTTGTCAATGGACGACACGCCCACCGCCGTGTTGATGAGGGTCGGCCACAGCGAGCACAAGGTGACGGTGATGGCCGAGGTCAAAAACGATTTCTCAAACCACGAGTCGGGTGTAGTGACGTAGACGGCACTGACCACCAAGGTGACAATCGGCAACCAGGCCAACGGCGACACCGGCTTGAAAATTTGGATCAAGGGGTTCAAGGCGGTATTGATGATAGGACTCATGCCGCACAAAATGCCAACCGGGACAGCCACCAAGGTGGCGATCAAAAAACCCGCGAACACGGTGTACAAACTGGTAAAAATCTGGCCCGGATAGGTGGCCGCGCCAACATAGGAACGCTCCTTAATTTCGGCATTGGGGTTTTCCGCCAACAGTTTTTCATTGCGCTCTGTTTGCCGTTGGTAGAACGCCTGCGCTTTTTGCTGCTCGGCCAAGTAGGCGTCAATCAAGCCGCCGGCCTCGTGCCAAACGGCAGCAGGCCCTGGAATCACACCCAAACTGGTATGGACTTTGGAGGCGGAAAAACTCCACAAACCCAAAAACAACAGGAACGCGATCACCGGGACGCCCATGGCCAGCCACAGTTCGCGCATTTGTTGGGCGGGGTTCTCGCCGGTTGCCAGTTTGACCAACGGTACAAACCAGGTCAGCCCGGTGAGGTTAAAAAATTTAATCAATTGCTTAGCCATACTAAATCCTCATTATTTGGATAGGCTGAAAAAAATGCGTCCTTGCATCCACAGGACAGTCCTGTTTTTTTGGAGCATCGGCGTAGGGCGCGCACCGCGTACCCTACATTCCCCAGCCGTTTACTCGACGACTTTACCGTCTACCACTCTTTGCTGGCCCCTCAACCCGATTTTAAATTGGTTCAAATACTCGTTTGGCCGGCTCCCGTCATAAGCCAGGCCGTCAATGAAGCCGCTCTGCGGCGGTTTGATACCGGTTTCGCCATCGGCCGGAAAATCGCTGGCCTTCGCTTTGCCTTCGGCCACCAGTGCTTGCGCAGCCGCCCTGTAAATGTCGGGGCGGTAAACTTGTTTCGCCGTTTCCAGAAACCAAGCGTCGGGTTTTGGTTCGTTGATTTGCCCCCAACGGCGCATTTGCGTCAAATACCAAATAGCGTCGCTGTAGTAGGGATAGGTGGCGTTATAGCGGAAGAACACGTTGAAATCCGGCAACGGACGCTTGTCGCCCTTTTCGTATTCAAACGTGCCGGTCATGCTGTTGGCCAGCACCTCGGCATCGGCCCCGACATACTGGCTTTGCGCCAGCATTTCCACCGCTTCCGGGCGGTTCTTGTTGTTCTCGGCATCCAGCCACATGGCGGCGCGAATCAAGGCCTTGACCACCGCCTTGTGGGTGTTGGGGTTTTTCTCCGCCCAGGCTTTGCTGACGCCGAACACTTTCTCCGGGTTGTTTTGCCATATTTCATAATCGCTGATCACCGGCACGCCGATACCTTTGAACACCGCTTGTTGGTTCCACGGCTCGCCCACGCTGTAGCCTAAGATGGTGCCGGCTTCCAGAGTCGCCGGCATTTGCGGCGGCGGCGTGACAGACAGCGTGACCTCGGCATCAATAGTGCCGGTGGTATCTTGCGGCGGCGCATAGAAACCGGGCCTGATGCCGCCGGCCGCCAGCCAATAGCGCAGCTCGTAGTTGTGCGGGGACACCGGGAACACCATGCCCATCTTGAACGGCTTGCCGTCTTTTTTGAACTGTTCAACTACCGGCCTTAGTGCATCCGCCTTGATCGGGTGTTTCGGCTTGCCGCCTTCCATCGGAAGGTGCGGCTTCATTTGTTTCCATACATCGTTGGAAACGGTGATGGCGTTGCCGTTTAAGTCCATGCTAAAGGCAGTGATAATCTCGGCCTTGGTGCCAAACCCAATGGTGGCTCCCAACGGCTGCCCGGCCAGCATGTGGGCACCGTCCAATTCGCCGTTAATCACGCGGTCCAGCAGCACTTTCCAATTGGCCTGCGCCTCCAATTGCACCGACAAGCCTTCGTCCTCAAAAAAACCCTTTTCATAGGCGACCGCCAACGGTGCCATGTCGGTCAGTTTGATGAAGCCGAATTTCAGGCTGTCGGTTTCCAGCCCGGCCCCGGCAAACGCGTTGCTGGCGACACTTAAGGCGGCCAGTACACAGACGGCCAGGGCCACCCGTTGTGGCTTTAGTGGTGCGGTATGGGTAGTCATGGGATTATCCTAAAGGGGGGAAAATTAAAAATAGGCATAAAAAAAGGCGTCTTAAACCAGCCGGTTTGGCCCGTTTAGCGACGCCTTTGTCAGGTTGCCCGGCAGCGGGCATAAATCATGGGTTCCGTCATTAGAACCCTTGCAAAGTTAAAAGCAGTTACCGTGCCGTTTTTTTTGTAACTTCTAAAAATAAAAATAAGTTGTTTTTTTTCAGTTAGATAAATCCTGATTAAAGGTCAGTACGGGATAATCTGTACGCACTTAATCGAGACTAATAAAGGCTTATCCGCCTCTTTGTAGTGCGTTTCCTTAAGACCCGCACCAAATTTTCTGCACGCAACGCGCCGACACAACAATGCCAGCGCCCGACTCAAGCCACACCGTTAAAACAAAAAACTGACAATCGCTTGCAAACGGCCCTGAACCAGCACAGGAATGGCCAGCATCGCGCTTAGATTGTCCAATCCGGGCTGATAACCGCCCTCATGGTTGCCGCTAATTTCCGGCATTCCGGTCAGCCAGACCCGCCCTAATGCCCCCTCGCCTTTGTGAACGGCGAGGGTTTCAAACAATTGCGCCAAGTCATGGCCGTGCTGGCTGTAGCCTTGTTGGCAAACCAGTTGTGTGCCTTCGGGGTTCGGTTTCCAAATTTGGATGCGCTTGGCGATGGGCGTGGCCTTGGCCGACAGGAAGGTCATCACGCTGGTTTGCCCGCCCGAACCTGAAACCGGGATCCCCAAGCACGTGGTGATGCCCGCCTTTTGCGCTTCCAAGCCCCTGACAAATTGTTCGGGCTTGCCAATGTCTTCAATCAACAAGGGCATACCGTCTTGCCAAACCCCGCCCGGAATACCCCGGCCTTTGGCAAAAAAGGTTTGCTTAGACAGCGCCTCAAAATGCCGCAGGCTGCCGTAGTAACCGGCAACCGCCGCCAACTTCCCGGACTCGGTTTCGCCCCATACCTCAATAGCCCCGGCATGTTCCTCATCGTCGCCGCATAAAAACATCACCACCGCCAATAAAAAATCGCCGGCGAACACCGGGATGGCGATGCCGCACGTTAACCCCGCCTGTTTGGCGGCGGCGGTGCGTTTGAAATAGGAGTCTTCAAACTCAGTCAGCACCATCGGCTTGCCTTGCGCCCAGGCCTTGCCCGGCAGGCCCTCGTCATAACCGAAGCGTTGCCGTTCACTGACGGCCTTAAAGTCGGCCAATACCCCGTACAGGCCGGAACCAAATTGCAATTGGCTGCGCTGTGAGTCAAGTACCCAGATTTCTGTCACTTTGATAAAAGTTTTCATGGTGGTGTTATCCGTCATTTCAACAAATCCGCCATCGCAATCACGTTCCTGGCCATTTCCCCCAAGGTGATGTTCCGATCCATCGCCAATTTCCGTAGCGTATGGTAGGCCTCGTTTTCGCTAAAGTTGCGGGCTTTTATCAAGATGGCCTTGGCGCGGTCGATTTGTTTGCGGTCTTCCAGTTGGGCGCGGGCTTCCTCCAGCGCGTTTTTCAGTGCTTGCAGGTGTTTGAAGCGGGCAAGGGCCACCTGGATGATGCTGGGCAAGCGCAAGAAATCCAAACCGTTGACGACAAAAGCACTGACTTGCGCCTCGATCACGCGGCTGTAACCGTCATCGGGGCAAGTATCGGCAAACACAATGACCGGCAACGGCGCGGACTGGTTTAAGGCTTGCAAAGCGGCCAGCAAGTGCCCGGACGGTTCCGCCGCCACAAAAATAACCAGGTCGGGCAAAGCCGGCTTCGCCAATTGCAAAAATTGGTCACTGCCTTCAATGCTCAGGCAACGGTGTCCGGCATGGCCTAAGTATTCGGCCAAGCCCGTTGCCTTCCGGCCCATTTCTATAATGACGATATTCAGCATTTTGATGGCGGTTCGTTGCAAGTCTGTAAGCTTAACAATGCTAAGCAATTAAGATACCAACCGAATTGCCGTCTATTTTGGCTTGGGTTGCGGGCAACCGCCCGATAATTGCCCACTTATGCACCAAACAAGGGCGCATGCAAAGGTTTGTCCCAAAAAAATTTGCCGTGCGCTTTAAAAAAAACGCGTTTGCCTAGCGTGCGCACCGCGTACTTTTAATTAATTTCCTGAATAATCAAAAGAAAAGCTACGCGGTGCGTACCCCTAGCCTATTAAAATGCCCAGCAAAGTTAGTTTAGGCATGGCACTTGCTTGATATGCTAAAAACCCCCAATGCAGGGGGCAAAACGGTTCAAAGCAGAGCCAATCAGACAACGGCGTCATGGGCATATCTTATGTCCTGACGCTTTTTTTTTGCCCTAACGAGGGCAGGCTGTTGCTCGATAGCCTGCCGCAACCCTGAAAGAGGTGGGTCATGAAACAAACCTTGGTAGTCATCGGCAACGGCATGGTCGGCCAGCAGTTTTTGGCCGGACTGGTGCAAAGCCCGGCCAAAGAACAATACCGCATCGTCACCTTTTGCGAGGAACCGCGCCCCGCTTACGACCGGGTGCATTTGTCCGAATTTTTCACCGGCAAGACCGCAGCGGATTTGTCGTTGGTACCGGACGGTTTTTTCGCCGAACACGGCATCACCCTGCACTTAGGCGATAAGGCCGTGGCCATAGACCGCGCAGCCAAAACCGTCACATCCGCTAAGGGCTTGACCATCGCTTACGACCAATTGGTGCTGGCCACCGGCTCCTACCCGTTCGTGCCGCCCGTGCCGGGGCATGACCGCGACAGTTGCCTGGTGTACCGCACCATCGAAGACCTGAAAGCCATCAAAGCTGCCGCCGATAAAGGCACGATTGGCACCGTGGTCGGCGGCGGCCTGCTCGGTTTGGAGGCGGCCAAGGCGTTGACCGACTTGGGCCTGACCACCCATGTGGTCGAGTTTGCCCCGCGCTTGATGGCGGTGCAATTGGATGAAGGCGGCGGGGCGATGCTTAGGCGCAAAATCGAAGCCTTGGGCGTGACGGTGCACACCGGCAAAAACACCACGCAAATCATCGACGGGGAACACTGTGTCAACAAAATGTGCTTTGCCGACGGCGAGGAACTGGAAACCGACCTGGTGCTGTTCTCGGCCGGCATCCGCCCGCGTGACGAATTGGCCCGGGCGTGCGGTTTGGAAATGGGCCCGCGCGGCGGCATCGCCATCAACAACCACTGCCAAACGTCCGACCCGGACATTTACGCCATCGGCGAATGTGCGTTGTGGAACGGCATGATCTTCGGGCTGGTGGCACCCGGTTACGCGATGGCGCGCACCGTGGTGGCCCAATTGGCGGGCGAGGCAGCGGTCTTCACCGGTGCCGACATGAGCACCAAGCTGAAACTGATGGGGGTCGATGTCGCCAGCATCGGCGACGCCCATGCCAAGACGCCCGGCGCGATGGTCTACACCTACCAGAACGGCGCGGCAGAAATTTACAAGCGCCTGGTGGTCAGCGGCGACAAAAAATATTTGCTGGGCGCGGTGCTGGTCGGTGAAGTCTTAGGTTACAGCACCTTGCTGCAATACTGCCTGAACGGCATCGAGTTGCCGGAAAACCCCGACGCATTAATCCTGCCGCACCGCTCGGACGAGTCGGTGGGTCTAGGCCCTGACGCCTTGCCGCTGTCGGCGACCCTCTGTTCGTGCTACAACGTCAACAAAGGCCAAGTCTGCACCGCCATCGAGAACGGCGCCATCACGATCAATGCTTTAAAGGCGCAGACCCAAGCCAGCACCGGTTGCGGCGGTTGCCTGCCGTTGTTGAAATCGGTCTTGAACTGCGAACTAACCAAGCACGGTTATGCCGTCAACACCGACCTCTGCGAACATTTCCCGTACACGCGCCAAGATTTGTACACCTTGATCCGGGTCGGTGAAATCCGAACCTTTAGCGAATTGCTGGGCAAACACGGCAAAGGGTTGGGCTGCGATGTCTGCAAACCGGCGGTCGGCTCAATCCTGGCCTCTTATTGGAACGACTATATTCTTAAAACTGAACACGTCGGTCTGCAAGACACCAACGACACGTTTTTGGCGAACATGCAAAAAGACGGCACCTATTCCATCGTCCCGCGCATCACCGGCGGCGAGATCAAGCCGGACATGCTGATCGTGTTAGGGCAAGTCGCGAAAAAAT
>DBNW01000058.1:0-135 GCA_002299425.1 Methylococcaceae bacterium UBA662
CGGATATGGTCGGCGATGACGCGCAAGGAGCTGTTGTCTAGCGTGTCCATGCCCGCCAACTGGGCGGCAGCGGTCAGCAGGTTTTGGAACAAGTCGGTTTCGTAGTTGCTGGGTACGCCTTGCATGACGGCGGCG
>DBNW01000058.1:452-10941 GCA_002299425.1 Methylococcaceae bacterium UBA662
CCTTGCATGACGGCGGCGAGGCGTTCTAAGCCCATGCCGGTGTCTACCGACGGTTTCGGCAACGCCGTCAACGTGCCGTCGGCAGCGCGGTCGTACTGCATGAACACCAGGTTCCAAATTTCGACGTAGCGGTCGCCGTCTTCATCGGGCGAACCGGGCGGGCCGCCGGCAATGTGTGCGCCGTGGTCGTAGAAAATTTCGGTGCACGGGCCGCACGGGCCGACATCGCCCATAGACCAAAAATTGTCCTTCGTGGCAATGCGCGAGAAGCGGTTAGGGTCAACGCCGACCTGGTTTAGCCAAATGGCTTCGGCTTCTTGGTCTTCGGCGTACACCGTCACCCATAATTTTTCGGCCGGGATGCCCATGTCCTGGGTCAAAAACTCCCACGCGTAGGCAATGGCTTCCTTTTTGAAATAATCGCCGAAGCTGAAATTGCCCAGCATTTCAAAAAACGTATGGTGGCGGGCGGTGTAGCCGACGTTTTCCAAATCGTTGTGCTTGCCGCCGGCCCTGACGCAACGCTGGCTGCTGGCGGCACGGGTGTAAGGTTTTTGCTCACGCCCTAAAAACACGTCTTTGAAAGGCACCATGCCGGCATTGGTGAACAACAAGGTCGGGTCGTTGCCGGGTATCAAGCTGCTGGACGGTTCGACAGCATGGTCGCGTTGGCGGAAGAATTCCAAAAAGGCGGAACGCAGTTCCGCGCTGGTCATTTTTTTCATCATGGATTTTTATTAAAACGGAAACTGCAAACGTGCTTTTGTCAGCGGCCCAGCCGCTGGTTTTCGCCATACTCTTGAAGATATAAGGCTTTTATGCTTTCGGCCGTGAACCCCCGCTGTTGCAAAAACCGGCAGCGTTTGGCCCATTCGTTGGCATTGGCGGGGGGTTCTGGGTATTTTTTATGATAAACCCCGGTCAACAGGCTGTGCCAACCGCCCGCCTCCGCTTCGGCGAGACCGTCCAAATCGACATCGGCGATACCTTGGCGGCTTAATGCAAAACCAATGGCGATAGGCCCAAACCCTTTGCGGATGCGGCTACGGGCGTAACTTTCCGCATAGCGGCGGTCACTCTGCCAGCCTTGTTGCGCCAACTCGGCCATCACCGCGAAACTGTCACGGCGCGAAAAGCCTTTTAATTCAAGCTTGGCCAATAACTCGTGTTGGCTGTGTTCCCTGCGCGTCAAGCATTGCAGGCAAAAGGCGCGAATTTGCCCAACCGGTGGGGTGTCCCGGCCTGACATTACTGGCCGTCAAAATCCGCCGCTTCAACCGTGGTAGGCAAGTCCGCCTCGCTGGCCGGCTTAGTTTTCGGGAAAGCCGCCTCGCGGATTTTAACCTCCAGCTCGCGCGCCTTGACTGGGTTTTCCTTCAAATAGGCCTTGACGTTGTCTTTGCCTTGGCCGATTTTATCGCCGTCATAACTGTACCAGGAGCCGGATTTTTGTACGAAACCGTATTTGACCCCCAAATCGACCAACTCGCCGACAAAAGAAATGCCCTCGCCGTAGAGAATTTCAAATTCGGCTTCCTTGAACGGCGGGGCGACTTTGTTTTTGACGACTTTAACGCGGGTTTCGTTGCCGACGATCTCATCGCCTTTTTTAATGGAACCGATGCGGCGGATGTCCAAACGGACGGAAGCGTAAAATTTTAGCGCGTTACCGCCGGTAGTGGTTTCCGGGCTGCCGAACATGACGCCGATTTTCATGCGGATTTGGTTGATGAAAATCACCAAGGTGTTGGCGCGTTTGATGTTGGCGGTGAGCTTGCGTAATGCCTGCGACATCAAGCGCGCCTGCAAGCCCATGTGCGAATCGCCCATTTCCCCTTCAATCTCGGCTTTCGGGGTCAAGGCTGCGACCGAATCGATCACCACCACATCGACAGCACCAGAGCGCACCAGCATGTCGGTGATTTCCAGGGCTTGCTCGCCGGTATCGGGTTGTGAAACCAACAGATCATCGACGTTAACGCCGATTTTCTCGGCATAACTAGGATCCAGCGCGTGTTCGGCATCGACAAACGCCGCCGTTCCGCCGAGTTTTTGCACTTGCGCGATCACTTGCAAGGTCAGCGTGGTCTTGCCGGAGGATTCCGGCCCGTAAATTTCCACCACCCGGCCACGCGGCAGGCCGCCGCAGCCTAAGGCAATATCCAAGCCCAATGAACCGGTCGAAATCACGTCAATATCGCGCGCCGCCGCCAGATCACCCATACGCATGACGGAACCTTTGCCGAACTGCTTTTCAATCTGCATCAGCGCGGCACCCAGTGCTTTTTTCTTGTTCTCGTCCATCGTTTATGCCTTTGTTTACTGAGACCCATTGAGGCCGGAATTGAAAAGTAAGGCCGGGGAACCAAAGCCATTTATTATCACACAGCCCTATTGCTGGGGATAGAGTTTTGATTTAGTGCTGACTTAGGCGGCGTTTGCCACGCTATTTTTAGCCGCGTAAAAATTAATCCAACAACTGCAAAACCAATTCTGCCAGCGCCTTAGATGCTCCACCCGGACCCAGCCGCCGCTTAACCTCGGCTAAGTCAGCTCGCATTTGATTGACAGACCGGCTGTCTGTCAGCAAATGCCGAATTTCGGCGGCAAGGTTTTCTGGGTTGGCTGCGTGCTGGATAAATTCCCTAACAATCAACTTGCCCGCCATGATGTTGGGCAAGCCAATAAACGGAGTTTTCACCAACAACCGCCCCAGCCAGTAGGTGATGGGCGACAGTTTGTAGCAGATCAGCATCGGTATGCCCAGCAAGGCAATTTCCAAGCTGGCGGTACCCGAACCAACCATGATGGCATCACAACAGTGCATGGCATCATAGGGCTGGTTTTTTATCACCACGACATTAACTGTCGATTGCCGCAAACACTCTGCGAGCAACGCATCGGCAATGGACGGTGCTTGCGGCAGGATGAATTGCAGGCCGGGGAACTGGGTTTGTAGTGTTTGGGCAGCGGCCAACATCACCGGCAACAAACGCTTTATCTCGTTGACCCGGCTGCCGGGCAACAGACCCACTGTCTTTTTGTTCGCCGACAAACCAAACTCGCGCAGGGCCTCGCTTTTGCCATGCAACGGCTTAACTTTATCCACTGACGGATGGCCGACATAACGCACCGGCACGTTTTCGGCCTCGTAATAAGCGGTCTCGAACGGAAAAATCACCGCCATCATGTCGATGACCCGGCCGTATTGTTTGACCCGTCCCGGACGCCAAGCCCAGACCTGCGGGCTGACGTAAAACAAGACCTTGATGCCAAGACGCTTAGCGTAAGTCGCAAGCTTAAAGTTGAATTCTTTGTAGTCGACGCAGACCAGTAAACTGGGGCGTTCGTCCCGCAGCAGCCGCTGCATTTGCGCCAATGCCTGACGGATTTTTGGGTAATGCCTGATAACCTCGATGACACCGATAACGGCAATTTGGCTGGAATCGTAACGAATATCAATGCCAACAGCAGCCATTTGCGCCCCGCCCATGCCGATGCCTTGAATATCCGGGCGCCGCTTTTTCAACTCCGAAAACAGATTGGCCGCATGCTGGTCGCCGGACGGCTCCCCGGCACTGAACAGGACAACCGCCGATTTATTGACGCCTAGATTAGAATCAATTGCCAACACGATAATTGGGTGCTTCTTTGGTAATAGCCACGTCATGGACATGACTTTCTCTCATGCCGGCACCCGTGATGCGAACAAACTGGGCTTGTTCATGCAGCATGACAATGTCCTGGCTGCCGGTGTAGCCCATGCAGGAGCGGACGCCGCCCAGCAGTTGATGAATGACCGCTAACAAACTGCCTTTGTACGGGACGCGGCCCTCGATGCCCTCCGGCACCAATTTTTCCACCGAATCCGTTTCATCTTGAAAATAACGATCACTGGAGCCTTGTTGCTGCGCCATCGCTCCCAACGAGCCCATGCCACGGTAAGATTTGTAAGAACGCCCTTGGTACAGTTCGACTTCGCCGGGTGCTTCCTCAGTACCCGCGAACAAACTCCCTAACATGACTGAATACGCCCCTGCGGCCAGAGCCTTAGCGACATCGCCGGAGTAACGGATACCGCCATCAGCAATCAGTGGCACACCCGTGCCCTTTAAGGCCTCGGCAACATTGCTGATGGCGGTGATTTGCGGCACCCCCACGCCGGCGACGATGCGCGTGGTGCAGATTGAACCGGGACCGATACCGACTTTAACCCCGTCAGCACCGGCCTGAACCAAGGCCAAGGCCGCCGCCGCCGTAGCGATGTTGCCGCCGACCACCTGCAGATCAGGATAATGCTGTTTGATCCAACGCACCTTATCCAACACGCCTTGGGAATGGCCGTGTGCGGTATCGACCACCACCACATCAACGTTGGCGGCCACCAACGCCGCTACCCGCTCTTTCGTGTCTTGGCCGGTGCCCACCGCCGCACCGACCCGCAGCCGTTCTTGGTCGTCCTTGCAAGCCTGCGGGTAATCCTTGGCTTTTTGAATGTCTTTGACAGTAATCAAGCCGCGCAAGTGAAAATCGTCGTTGACCACCAGCACTTTTTCAATGCGGTGTTTATGCAGCAAGGCCACGGCTTCTTTCGGGTCGGCATTTTCATTGACCGTAACCAGCCGTTCCTTAGGTGTCATCACCTTCGATACCGGCTCGTCGAAACGGGTCTCAAAGCGCAGGTCCCGGCTGGTGACAATGCCGACCAACTCGTCACCATCGACTACCGGCACACCGGAGATATTTTTTGCCCGGGTCAATTTAATAACGTCGCGAATACTGATGGAGGGCGGCACGGTGATAGGGTCTTTGATCACGCCACTTTCGTATTTTTTTACATGCCGAACTTCCCGCGCCTGCTGTTCAACGGTCATGTTTTTATGGACAATGCCGATGCCCCCCTCCTGGGCAATGGCAATCGCCAACCGGGCCTCGGTGACGGTGTCCATCGCCGCCGAGACCAGCGGGATGTTCAGCGCGATGGCGCGGGTCAACTGGGTTTTGAGGTTCACTTCACGGGGCAACACCATCGAATACGCGGGCACCAACAGCACATCGTCAAAGGTAAGCGCTTCTTGAATTATTCGCATAAACCACACTGAGCAAGCAATAAAAATAACGGGGCATTATAGGCCCAATCGGGCCGTATACCGTAGGATTAGTTCCCAACACACCTTGACCGGTTTTATCTTAACGTTTATCGTTGAATTCGCAGGTTAATACCAGCCCGGCAATCCTCATTAAGCCATTCTCAACACTAAAATAACAACGACTATGAAAACACTAACCCTTATCACAAAACCCTTAGGTCTGCTTGTTATGGGTTGGGTTTTAGCCGCCTGCTTAGCGGGCTGCTCAGATGACCAACCCCAACAACCGGCAGCCCCCTCTGCTAACACCCGCAACGCCATGGCAACCCAAGACGGTCATAATCCCAACCCGTGGGATCATTCCGGCGAGCAACCGGTCAGCGAAGACCAAAGACAGCAATTTGCCGAGCAATTTGCCGAGCAATGCCTAAAAAGAGAAATCGCCAATACCGGCGACAACGCCAATGTTCAACAAGCCAGCCGGGCTTGCCACTGCGTCGCCCAATTCATGGCCAAAACATTAACCCCACAAGAAGCAGACAAATTTCTTAAGGAACACGAGAACCCCCATTCACTGGAAATCAAATACGAGAATGCAGTTTACCATTGCCTACAGCAAAAGCAGCCGCCCCACGCGCCAAATTTCTCGCGCAAGTAATCGGAAAAAGACCCAAGGGACACCATACCCAGCATCGTTTTTTACTTCTTCGGCGTCCAAAACCGGTTTTGGACGCCCTTTAATCGCACCATCACAGACCACAGGTCACAGCAACTTCCAAGCCAAAACATCGCCGGCCAGCAACGGCGTGATGCCGTTTTCCCGGTCACCGTAAACCGGCGGCACTGTCCAAGCGTCTTTAACCAAAGTGACTGTGCCGGTATTTCTGGGCAAACGGTAAAAATCCGCCCCGAAAAAACTAGCAAAGCCTTCCAGTTTGTCCAGGGCATCGGCCCGTTCAAAGGCTTCGGCATACAATTCCAGCGCGGCGTGAGCACTGAAACAACCGGCACAACCGCAGGCGGACTCCTTAAGCGGGGTGACATGGGGCGCGCTGTCGGTGCCCAAAAAGAACTTGGGGTTGCCGCTGGTAGCCGCTTTCACCAAAGCTTGACGGTGGTGTTCGCGCTTGAGTATCGGCAAACAATAAAAATGCGGGCGGATACCCCCCGCCAACATAGCATTACGGTTAAACAACAAATGCTGCGGCGTGAGGGTGGCGGCGACGTTACCCGACGCGGCCTCGACGAATTGCACCGCATCGGCGGTGGTCAAATGCTCCAGCACCACGCGCAAGGCTGGAAACGTCCGCACGATGCTGCACAAATGCCGGTCGATAAACACTTTTTCCCGGTCGAAAATATCGCAGTCATGCTCGGTTACTTCACCGTGTACCAACAACGGCAAATCGGCTTTTTCCATCGCTTCCAACACCGGGTAAATTTTCTTGATGTCGGCCACACCGGCATCCGAGTTAGTAGTCGCCCCGGCGGGGTATAACTTGACAGCATGGACATAACTGCTTTCGGCAGCCTTTTGAATTTCTGCCACCGGGGTCGCCGCTGTCAGATAGAGCGTCATTAACGGCGTAAAGTCGCTGCCTTCACGCAAAGCATTTAAAATTTCCTCGCGATAAGCCCAGGCCTGAGCAACGCTCGTCACCGGTGGCTTCAGGTTGGGCATGACAGTGGCGCGGGCGAATTGGCGGGCGGTGAATGGCAGTGCCGTCTGTAAAATGGCACCGTCTCGAAGGTGAACATGCAAGTCGTCCGGGCGGGTGATGGTTAATGTTTTCATTATTAGGCGGGTATCGGTAAAATGACCGGTCATTGTAAAGCAGGCCCGTTGAAATACTAAGGCAGTGCCTTATAAGCCGCTATTTTTTGTTTTAGGAGTATGCCCCATGCCCATCTACGAATACCAATGCCAAGCCTGTGGCCACAAGCACGAAGCGTTGCAAAAACTCAATGCCGAACCCCTCGTCCACTGCCCTGCATGCAACAAACCGGAATTAATGAAGAAAATCTCTGCCGCCGGTTTCCGTTTGAAAGGCGGCGGCTGGTATGAGACGGATTTTAAAAGCGGCAGCAAGAAAAATGTTGCCGCCGAAGCCCCGGCCTGCGCCAAACCCGACACGGCAACCGCTTGTAGCGGCGGGGCTTGCACCAAAACCACTAATTAACCGCCTTGCGGCTGGCGCCCACTCACACAAAACCCCCGCTGGCATGACGCTTGTTCACGCCAGTTCTTTGACTCAATGGAACTATCATCAATGCGTACCCACAAGTGCGGAGAACTGAACACACAACACACGGCGCAAAGCGTCAGCGTCTGCGGTTGGACACACCGGCGGCGCGACCACGGCGGCGTGATTTTTATCGACCTGCGTGACCGCACCGGCCTGGTGCAGGTAGTGGTGGACCCCGACACCGCCGAAACCTTTGCCACTGCCGAGCAGGTACGCAGCGAGTATGTGCTAAAAATCACCGGTCTCGTTCGCAACCGCCCGCAAGGCACGGCCAACCTGAACCTGCATTCCGGCGCAATCGAAATTCTCGCCAAACAAATTGAAATCCTAAACGAATCAGAAACCCCGCCATTCCCGATTGAAAGCGATATTGAAGTCAACGAAGAACTGCGCCTGCGCTACCGTTACATCGACCTGCGCCGCCACGCCATGCAGGAAAAAATGCGGGTGCGCCGCGACGTCACCCGGATGCTGCGTAACTTCCTTGACGACCACGATTTTTTTGAAATCGAAACGCCCTATTTGACCAA
The DNA here is from genome assembly GCA_002299425.1 of Methylococcaceae bacterium UBA662. GTDB lineage: Bacteria > Pseudomonadota > Gammaproteobacteria > Methylococcales > Methylomonadaceae > Methylovulum. The sequence goes on from DBNW01000058.1 coordinate 8,319, forward strand.
AGCCACGCCGGAAGGCGCGCGCGACTACATCGTGCCTAGCCGCACCCATCCCAATCACTTTTTCGCGTTGCCGCAATCGCCGCAGTTGTACAAGCAAATCCTGATGGTGGCCGGCATGGACCGCTATTACCAAGTGGTGCGCTGCTTCCGCGACGAAGACTTGCGTGCCGACCGGCAGCCGGAATTCACCCAACTGGATATCGAAACCTCGTTCATGACCGAAACCGACATCATGGACCTTATGGAAACGATGATTCGGCAGTTGTTCGCCTGCATCATCAAGGTCGAGCTAGAGGCCCCCTTCCCGCGCATGACCTACCGGGAAGCCATCGCCCGCTTTGGTATCGACCGCCCGGATTTGCGTATCCCGCTGGAATTGGTAGACATCGCCGAGTACATGAAGGAGGTTGATTTTAAAGTTTTTTCCGGTCCCGCCTTTGACCCGCACGGGCGCGTGGTGGCCATGCGGGTGCCGAACGGCTGTGAGTTAACCCGCAAAGAGATCGATGACTACACCCAATACGTCGCTCACTACGGCGCTAAGGGATTAGCCTACATCAAAGTCAACGACGCCGAGGCGGGGATCGACGGCCTGCAATCGCCGATCGTCAAATTCGCGCCCGCAGAAACTTGGGCCAAGGTGCTGGCCAAGACCGGTGCGGCCACCGGCGATTTAATTTTCTTCGGTGCTGACAAGGCCAGCGTGGTCAACGAATCGATGGCGGCCTTGCGGGTTAAATTGGGCCACGACCTAAACCTTGCCGAAGGTGCTTGGAAGCCGGTTTGGATTGTCGATTTCCCCATGTTCGCGTGGGACGAAAAGGCCGGCCGCTACAACGCCATCCACCACCCGTTCACCGCACCGAGTTGTTCAGCCGAAGAATTATTGGCCAACCCCGGCGCGGCTTTGTCGCGTGCTTACGATTTGGTACTGAACGGCACCGAAGTCGGCGGTGGCTCCATCCGCATCAATCGCCCGGCCATGCAGCGCACGGTATTTGAAATTTTAGGCATTGGTGAGGAAGAAGCCAAAGAAAAATTCGGCTTCCTACTGGACGCTTTGAAATACGGCGCACCGCCGCACGGCGGACTGGCCTTTGGCCTGGACCGTCTGGTCATGCTGATGACCGGCTCGCATTCCATACGCGATGTCATCGCTTTCCCAAAAACTCAATCCGCCGCCTGCCCACTGGTCAGCGCACCGGCACCGGTGTCCGATGATCAATTAAAAGAACTGGGGCTGAGGTTGGCCAAACCAGCGGGCAAAGGTTCAGAAAAAAACGCATAAACACCTCGCAACGCCGTATCTCAAACCACGGCCGCAAATACAGCACCGACAGAGACCGTTTTGACAACAAATCGGTGTGTTAGCACGGTGGCGGCCGGTCACCTATCCGGCTTGCATCCATGCTTGATGGTCGTGTCAGGCTTGCCGTTAAGTTACCGGTTGTTTGGTTTTGGCTTGCTTCAAAGGCTGTCCGTTTTAGGTGTTGCAGCCGGTTTTCTGCCCCCGTCGAGTTTTGTGTGCCTGCCTTGTGCCGTTGGCCTTCGTTTTGTCGGGGCTGGCTTTTGGGGCTTTGTCACTTTACCGCGTGGTTTTTCATAGTTGGTTGGGTATTTTACGGCGGGTGGTTGTCTTGAGCTTTTTGTGGCGGTTTTCCGCTGGCTTCCGGTTTAGTCGGGCTGCCTTGGTTTTGCGGCGGCTAAGGCATTGTCACCGCTGGGTTTCGGGGTAAGTTGTGTTTCGGTTCACCGCTGGGTTAGCCCAACAAATCGGAGTTAAACCATGAACACACTGACTTACAAGGGCTACACCGCCCGCATTGATTTTGATGACCGCGACAATAGCCTAGTTGGCAGGTTGCTTGGCATCCAAGATATTATTGGCTTTCACGCCGATAATGTTGTCGATTTACGCGCGGCATTTGAAGAGGCTGTGGATGATTACCTTGAGGCATGCGAAAAAATTGGTAAATCACCTGAAAAACCAGTTAGCGGCAAGCTTTTACTTAGGGTTCCGCCAGAGCTTCATGCTGCGGCCTTGATCAAGGCGCAAGCAGTTGGCAAAAGCCTAAATCAATGGGCTATTGAGGCATTGAGCCGTGAAGTTAGTACCTAATTAAAGTTGCATCCGCGCAACTGTGTTTTGTTTTCGCTGTTCGCAGTGTATAAGCCCAACAAGTCGGTCAAAGGGGTTTAGGGGTTCGCCGCCCATTGGCGCAATTAACATCGGTTTTTTATTAAAGTTTGGGGCTGCTGGCGGCGCGCCCCTTACCGTAACGTTGGGCAGTTCGATTGAGTATTTGCGCTTCGTACGTCATTGGCGTATGATCCAAAAGTGCTGACCATTATCGAATCCCCCTTATTCACAAAGCTCTGGCCTGATTACTGGTCGGAAGAAGAGCATACGAAATTCACTGCTTTTCTTGCTGCAAACCCAGAAGCCGGAGATGTTGTTCCAGGTTCTGGCGGTTGCCGGAAAATCCGTTGGTCACGTTATGGCTCTGGAAAACGTGGAGGCGTAAGGGTCATCTATACCGCCCGCATTGAAAGCGGCGCATTGGTTTTGCTGGTTATTTATGACAAAAGTGCAAAAGAGAATTAGGACTTTCGCTATACCCCA
>DBNW01000004.1 GCA_002299425.1 Methylococcaceae bacterium UBA662
ATCAGCCTTGCCAGCAGCGGACTCGAGTTGTCCCTAAGGCGCACCCGCAAGCGCGAGTTTCTCGATGAGATGAACCAGGTGGATTCTGGCGGCAACCCAACTCAATAAGGAGACTTAAAATGAAAATATCACCATTAAAACTTGAAAAAGGGGTAAGACCATGAAAACCGCATTAGCAAACCACGCCACATCGTGGCGGCATTTCTTCATCGCCGTGGGATTGCGTTAAGCTTCGCCGCCACGGAAGGCAAGGCAACCGTCCTCTTGGATACCTTCGCGCCCGGCGATACAGCACCGGGCCCAAGGTTGGTACCTCTATGTGCGTGTTTTAAAAGTCTAGATGTAGTAAAAATCGGTCACAATTAACTGGGTTGTCCGAACGTAACAAAGGAAAGTTGGATGAAATCACCTTGTTTCAAGATGAATTTGATCTAAAAAAACCTCGGTTTCACCACCGCCGGACTTTTAAAACACGCACTATAACATTACCGGCAGCGGACAGTCCCTCGCCGTGCCCTTTACCACGGCATCCGCGGTATCCGTGGACTCGATACTGGCCGCAATCCAAGGATCTGGCGACGTCACTCTCGGCATCATGACCGATGCTACTGGCCTGCCCTCGAATACCTACCTATACAGCACAGTTCTGGCCAATCCGGTGGCCAATGTCTCCCTCACCGGCCTAGGCTGGGCATTGGGGGCGGGCAATTACTGGCTTGCGGCGGTTGGCGTTGACGGCTTCAACGGCAGTTGGCCTGGCGGTGATAATGTCACCCTAGGCTGGGCGTTCACCCCTAGTGGTAGTGTCATAACCGATTGGTTTTCGGCCGCCGTCGGATTTGAAGTGCCAGCCGCGCGGATCACGGCGAACGCCGCCGTACCCGAGCCGGTAACGCTATTGCTGATTACCACTGGTTTACTTGGCTTTGCGCCGCCAGCGCATATAGCGGAGCCAAAGATGGGCAAACGGCTTTATCGTTTGCCCATGTGGAACCGGTAAAATCGATAGCCGAGTAGCCATGTAGCCCGCGTAGCCGTATGGGACACACCAGCCATTCGGCGGAATACGGCGGAGTACCACATATTCCGCCCTACGCGGGCTTAGCCGGGTAGGGTACGCATCGCGTACCTTTTTCAGGCTTGCATCACTCGGAATTCATTGTAAATGGTACGCGATGCGTACCCTACGTAATAATGAAAAACCCGTAACCCGTAAGACGGTTTCGCGCTAGCAAACCATCATAAACGGAGCGGATGATGTTGCCAAAAAGGAAGGAATACAGATAGCATATTACGTTGTGAGCTGAGGATGCGTTTTCAATGGAATACGACTGGGATAAAAACAAAGCAGTAGCAAATTTGTCAAAACATGGTGTCTCTTTTGAAGAAGCGAAAACGGTTTTTGATGATCCATTGTATGTGGATTTCTATGACCCTGACCATTCCTTCGGAGAACACCGTTTTATCCTGTTGGGTAAATCGGCTCAAGGGAGATTGTTGTTCGTTTCCTATATGGAGCGTAACAATGGTATTCGTTTAATCAGTGCAAGAGAAGCAACGCTATCGGAGCGGAAAGCCTATGAACAAAAATGAAATAGAAGATGAATTACGGCCCGAGTATGATTTGCAAAGTTTGCAGGTAAGAAAACTGGGTCCTGGGCGCCAAAGGTTTTGTGATATAGTTCGTTTAGAGCCTGACGTTATTGCTGCGTTTCCAAATGCCGAAGCCGTTAATGAAGCGTTACGTTATCTAATCGAGGTAGCCAAGCATACGAACAGCCTAACCCAACGCTCCAGCGGACTCCGCTAACGTGTATTAGTCTCGACTTGATCTGACACATCGACTTGAAAAGATGAGAGTTGCCGGTTTTGATAAGGGGTGTCGAATCCTAAACCAAAACGCAAAAGGTAACTCCCCTTCTGCCTACTAACAATCCCATCGCTGTTAATACCAAGATTTTAGTGCCAATACTAATGGTGCCCAACAACCGGTACTGTATCCAAACACAGGAGTCAAGTATTTTGCACCACGATATTGGGAAAGCGGCGGCTAAAATCCTTAGCCGTTAAGGCCAGTCTTGCGGCTGTTTTCCGAGCAATCTTCCGGTAAATGTGGGCGGTATGGCCATTAGGGTCGGCAATGACGGTTGGCTGGCCACAATCGGCTTGTTCGCGGATGCGCATGTCCAGCGGCAATGCACCCAAGAAATCGATGCGGTTGGCTTCCGCCATGGCCTGCCCGCCGCCGGTGCCAAAAATGGCCTCTTCATGGCCGCATTGGCTGCAAGTATGCAGGCTCATGTTTTCGACAATCCCCAGCACCGGCACGTTGACTTTATTGAACATGGCCAAGCCGCGTTGCGCGTCAATCAGGGCGATGTCCTGCGGGGTGGTGACGATGATGGCCCCGGAAACGGGAATTTGCTGGGCCAGTGTCAGTTGGATGTCGCCGGTTCCAGGTGGCAGGTCAATGACCAAATAATCCAGATTGTCCCAATTGGTATCGCGCAACAATTGCTGCAAGGCATTGGTCGCCATGGGTCCGCGCCAAATCATGGCTTGTTCTGCGGGCACCAGATAGCCAATGGACATGGTTTGCACCCCGTAGGCTACTTTCGGGTTCATGGTCTTTTTGTCGTCGCTGTCGGGCAGGCCGGACAAGCCCAGCATGGTCGGAATGCTGGGACCGTAAATATCGGCGTCCAAAATACCCACGTTGGCACCTTCCGCTGCTAGCGCTAGCGCCAGATTCACCGAAGTCGTCGATTTTCCGACTCCACCCTTGCCGGAGGCGACGGCGATGATGTTTTTGATGTTCGGGTAGGGCTTTAAGGTCTGTTGCACGGCATGGGCGATGATCTTGACATCCGCCTTAACCAAGACTGCACCGACTCCAGGCAAGGTTTTTAACAAATCCGCGACGGCTATTTTTAATGCGTTAAGATAAGTTTGAGCCGGGTAACCCAGCTCCAGTTGGACGCTGACCTGCGTACCTTCCACATCGATGCTTTTTACCGATTTAGCCGATACTAAATCGGCACCGTGGTGCGGGTCGATAAAAGTTTTTAGCAGGTTTTCTACTGCGTGTTTGTCGATGCCGATCATTGACTGCCCCTGTAAGACAAAAACCAGTCATTTTAATCGGAATACAGGGCAGTCGGACAATTTTCAATCTGACCGTAACCAGTCTGCTGTCTGCGAACGGCGAGCTGTGCGCGCAACAGCTTTTGGACAGGTGTGGTTCTATGCCATAATGGCAGCCATTTTTCTGTACGCTTTGTTCCGACATCCCGCCATGACCCCACGCAAAATCCTTGTTACCAGTGCCTTGCCTTACGCTAACGGTCCCATTCATTTAGGTCATCTGGTCGAATACATCCAAACCGACATCTGGGTACGTTTTCAAAAACTGCGCGGGCATGAATGCTATTACGTTTGCGCCGACGACGCCCACGGCACGCCGATTATGCTGCGCGCCGATCAAGAGGGTATCAGTCCTGAAGCATTGATCGCGCAAGTCTGGCAGCAGCACACGGCCGATTTTGCTGAGTTCAATATCGTTTTTGATAATTACCACAGCACCCATTCGGCAGAAAACCAAGCCCTGTCAGCGTTGATTTATGGCCGTTTGCACGATGCCGGCCATATCAGCACCCGCACCATTACCCAGGCTTATGATCCGGTTAAATTGATGTTTCTGCCTGACCGCTTTATCAAAGGCGATTGTCCAAAATGCGGGGCGCAAGACCAGTACGGTGATTCCTGCGAGGTATGCGGGGCGACTTATGCGCCGATGGATTTGAAAAATGCGGTGTCGGCCATTTCTGGTGAAAAACCGATTGCTAAAGAGTCCGAACATTACTTTTTTAATCTGGCCGATTTCGCCGACATGCTGGCCGAGTGGACCCGTGCCGGGCATTTGCAGCCGGAAGTCGCCAATAAAATGGCCGAATGGCTTAAAAGCGGTTTGCAGCCTTGGGACATCAGCCGTGACGCACCGTATTTCGGGTTTGAAATGCCTAACGCGCCGGGTAAGTATTTTTACGTCTGGCTGGATGCACCGATTGGCTACATGGCGAGTTTTAAAAACTATTGCGATAAGCACGGTTTGGATTTTAACGCGTTTTGGGGCAAGCACAGCACGGCGGAGCTGTACCACTTTATCGGCAAGGACATTATTTATTTTCATGCGTTGTTTTGGCCGGCGATGTTGCATGGGGCACACTTACGCACACCAACCGCGATTTTCGTGCACGGCTTTTTAACCGTGAACGGCGAAAAAATGTCCAAGTCGCGTGGCACCTTTATCAAGGCACGCACCTATCTGGAACATTTGAACCCCGAATACCTGCGTTATTACTTTGCGGCTAAATTAAGCAGCGGCATGGACGACATCGATTTGAACTTCGACGATTTCAGTCAGCGCGTTAACGCCGATTTGGTTGGCAAAGTGGTTAACATCGCCAGTCGCTGTAGCGGTTTTATCCTAAAGCGTTTTGATGGGCTGCTGTCCGGGCATTGTGCGGAACCCGTTTTGTTCGAACAGTTCATACTGGCCCATGCCAGCATCGCCGATTATTACGAAACCCGTGAATACGGCAAAGCCATGCGCGAAATCATGGCTTTAGCCGACAAGGCTAACGCGTACATCGACGAGAAAAAACCTTGGGTGTTGGCCAAAGAAGAAGGCAAAGAACAGGAGTTGCAGGCTGTTTGTTCAATGGGCATCAATTTGTTCCGGGTGCTGGTTGCGTATTTGAAACCGGTGCTGCCGGGCTTAGCGCAAGCGTCCGAGGCGTTCTTAAACAGCAAAACTGAAGCGTGGGCAGACGGGCTAAGTCTGTTGCTGAATCATAAAATCAACACCTTTAAACCGCTAATGACCCGCGTCGAGCCTGAGAAAATTGCCTCGATTATCGAAGCATCCAAGGCTAGCCTTGAGAAAGCCGCGCCGGAACCGGCTGCTAAACGCTTCGAACCGATTGCCGAGACCGTCGCCTTTGATGCGTTTGCCAAACTGGATTTGCGTATTGCTAAAATAATCAGCGCCGAATGCGTCGAAGGTTCGGATAAGTTGTTGAAGCTGACCGTGGACATCGGCGATGAAACACGCACCATTTTTTCCGGCATCCAATCCGCGTATCAACCGCAGGACTTGCAGGGCAAGTTAACGGTGGTGATCGCCAACCTTGCGCCGCGCAAAATGCGCTTTGGCGTCTCTGAAGGCATGCTGTTGGCGGCAGGGCCTGGGGATAAGGAAATCTGGTTGCTCAGTCCGGATGCGGGCGCGGTGGCGGGATTGCGGGTGGGTTGAAGCAGTCGTTGAATCGATAAGAACACCATCAGTTGCGTGCTGTTAAAAAAATGCTAGAGAACACTCTGATTTTTAAAATCAACGAGTTGCTTCCACAAACCCAATGCGGACAATGCGGCTTCAAAGGGTGCCGCCCCTATGCCGAGGCCATCGCTGAGGGTAGGGCGGACATCAACCAGTGCCCGCCGGGCGGTGATGAAGGCATTGCTGATTTGGCGCGGTTGCTGGGTGTTTCGGTCAAGCCGTTGGATGCGGTTTTTGGCCAACATAAGCCCCGGCAAACCGCGTTTATTGTCGAAGAGCAGTGCATCGGCTGCGCGAAATGTATTGCCGCTTGCCCGGTCGATGCGATTATTGGCGCGGCCAAGTTCATGCACACGGTGATCGCAGATGAATGCACCGGCTGTGCGTTGTGCGTGGCCCCGTGTCCGGTCGATTGCATCGTTATGCAACCGGTCGTTGATGAAGAATTCGACAAACGTGCCCGGGCGGCATTGTCAAAACGCCGCTATGAGGCGCGCGGTCTGCGCCAAGCACAAGAAGCGGCAGAGCAAGCCGAACGTAGGCGACAGAGCAAAGCGGCATTGCTGAAAATAAAAGCTCTTTAATTTTAAAGAGCTGATGTTACGCAGTAACGCGAAAAGCCCCGTTTGCCGCGCCGATACGATAATTCGGTAATCCATGACGTTCTGCGTAACATCAGTTAAAGAGGATGACATGCGACCAAAGCAACTGAGCGAAAACGTGGCAAGGCAGTGGAAGTCAGCGGCGTAAACGCAAAAACCCGCTCGGAAAATGGTTTCAGGAGCCGTGTGTCGAGTGCCGTAGTACACCCCTTAGGCTGGGCTACGGCCACAACACTGCGTTTTTGCAGATAATTTAAGAGGGGTGAGGAACGTACTTTAAGCACTGACCTGCGCGATCCAATCCTGGAGGTTGTAGTAATTGCTGATACGTTTGATTTTGCCGCCCTCAACCTCAAAAAAAGCACCCGCCGGCAACCGGTAGCGTTGTCCCTTAGCGGGCGGTAGCCCTGCATCGGTTGCTAAATACTCCCCTAGCACAACGAACTCCGCTGCCGCTCGGGTGCCCTCTGGGGTGGCCATGATGACCATGTCTATCAAGTGTTCCTTGTAGTTCTTGTGCATGCTCGCCATGAAACGGCCAAAATCGGCTTTGCCAATTTCCCGCTGGCCTTGGTTGATGTCATGGACGACATCATCGGCTAGCAAGCCTAGAAAAGTTTCCATGTCGCCGTTGTTAAAAGCCTCGTAATACTTTTTTATTAAATGGAGGGTGTTTTCGTTCATTGTCGTTAACTCCGCTAAAAAATCCGGCATTTTACGGCCAAATTGAGTTTTTGGCCGGACTAATTTTTACCGCAGTATGCAAAAGGTTTAACAATATCCGGTATGCCAGAATTAACGGTTTAGAAACAAGTAACCTTGTATAATCCGGCAATGCAGCTATTCTCTACACCCATCATTAAAAACCTCAATGAACGGCAGAATGAACCTAATTGCCAAGGTTGACGAAAACGAGACCGCTACTGCACGGCCCTTCCGTGTCCCCTTTACTTTGGACGCTAGGCTTTTTGATAGCCTCAATTACCTAGAAGACGCGTTGCTGCTCGAAAAATTGGTTTTTAATATCGCCCGCAAGCCCAGGCATTTGCTTTCTCATGTCCAGCGTATTTTCCTTTGTTACAAAAACGCTTGGTCAGATTATTTGTTCGCGGCCTTTTTGGATTTTTTTATCGTGCTAGACGGTCGCGGCACAGTCCTGAGCCTACGTTTGTTGGCGGGCGCAAAATCTGTCCTAGCACCAGACCACTTTCAGATTCTTCAAGCATTTTTTACCAGCACAGGCGAAGTTAACCAACAGTATGTCAGCCAATTTTCAATTTTCAGCGCAGGCTTAGAAGGCTCTCTCAGCTTGGTCAAGCCCGTCAGTCCGGCCCAAGCATTGGCTTACGACCCCCTAAGCCTAGCCAGGGATTATATCGAATACAGCCAGCTTGAGCAGGCCAAGCAGGTTTTAGAGCAAGCGGTTTGGGCAGATGCAGAGCGGGTGGAATTGCAGGAGGAGCTGTTGGGGCTTTACCAGTCCACGCGCGACAGGGAAAGATTTGTCGAAATGCACAGCCAACTGCAAGTGGCCGGGTTTAGCTTGATTGGGCAATGGACCGATTTGCACAATTTCTTTAAAAGGCAGGATGATAATGGATAATTCAAGTAATCCATTAAGGGTTGCATTACACGGGATGGATGCACGCAGCAGCAAAATGATGGCCATGTATCTGCATGGCCCGTGCAAAGGTGCTGCCATCGTTGTGGCTAACGAAAATGCCGACGTAGATATTTTTGATGCGGATTCTGTATCAGGCCAGCAATTGCTAAAAGACAACCGCGCTAATGCAAGCCATCGGCCCACCATCGCTTTGTCTCTGAACGCACTGGGGTATACGGACGTGATTGCGGTTAAGAAGCCGGTCAAAACAGACGATATGCTGGCCGCCTTGGCAAAAGCTAAAACCCAAATTCAATCTGTTGCCGAGACCGTGAGGGTAAACCCTAGTGCCGGAAACGCACGAGGTGGCCAGGCGAACAGTGCTGCCTTGGCAGAAAAACCGGTTCCAGTTCTAAAGCAGTATGTGCTGAACAGGGATGATTTGAACCAAGCTTCCAAGCACCAAGCGGCGATGCAACTGAGTGAAAAAAGTTTTGGTGCATTCATTGGCAGCGTTTCAGGGCTTGATGTAAACGACCCAAAGCAGTTCCACAAAGCACATTACAATCCCAAGGATTATTTTCAAGGTCATGTCGCTTTGGCTTTTGCACACTGCCGTTTGCAAGGCCATGAAGCTCAGTTAAACAGCGGCTGGATACCCTTAATTATTTTCCCTAAATCCCATGAAGTTTGGCTGGATGCCGATGACAATCCGTTGCGTTCGTTTTCAGGTTTAGCTATCAATAAGTCTTTAAGCAACAAGATAGCATTGGTGCCGTTAAGCCCGGACTTGGCTAAAAAAGAAAAAACACCAGAAAAATTTCACAGCATGGATGCTTTTCTTTGGAAAATTGCCTGTTGGGCCTCTAAAGGCAGGTATCCAGAAAGCCTTGATATTAATCAGCCTGTCTACCTGAAACACTGGCCCAATTTTACCCGCTTGCTGGTCACGCCCCATGCCCTGCGCATTGCAGCTTTGTTGGTGCAAGGGCCAAGAACGCTGCCTAACATCGCCGAATCCCTCAACATAAAGCCCCAATATGTTTTTGTTTTTATCAGTGCGGCTTGTGCACTGGGGTTGGCAGGCCAAGCGCAAAGGCAGGTTGACACTTTGGTTGACCTACCTGAAGACAAGCCAAGCAAAAACAAAGGCATACTGGGGCGAATTCTCAGCAAATTGCTTGGCCGCTAAGCACTTTAAATCAAATCGACCATTATGAGCCAGTACAAAATTATATTCACCGGGCCTGTGGGTGCAGGCAAAACCACAGCAATCAATGCCATTAGTGATATGCCGCCCATAAAAACGGATGCCGCTGCCAGTGACATGACCAAAACTCGGAAAAATTCCACTACGGTGGCATTGGATTATGGGGTCATGAACTTGCCGGGTGGAGAAAAACTTCATCTTTACGGTACGCCCGGCCAGGAACGTTTTGATTTCATGTGGGATATTCTAGTCAACGGCGGGATTGGTTTGGTTTTGCTGCTAGACAACACGCGCTCCGACCCGTTTGTGGACATGAAGTTTTTTTTGGATACCTTCCAAAAATTTATTGGCGAAACTGCCGTGGCCATTGGGGTGACGCAAATGGACTTAAGCGACAGCCCAAGCATTGATGACTACCATCTTCAATTGCAATCCTACAATGTAAAGTGCCCTATTTTTGCAGTCGATGCACGGGAAAAAAGTGATGTCTCGTTGCTGGTCCAAGCGTTGCTGTACTCACTAGACCCTGAATTGGAAGCGTGACGTTTATGAGTGTCCACTACACCCTCTCAGAGGATTTGTACCTGTACCCCACTCCGGCCGGGGCCTATTATGCGGTTTCCTCCTTAGAAATGGACAAGCCCCGTCAATTTTTGTGCAAATTGCTACAACAGCCGCAGGCTATGGCTCTTAACGTAAACAATATCAAATACTTGATGGAAAATAATGAGGAACAAAAGTGTTTTGATCTGTTACACCATTGCCAAAAAGTGGGCTGGGTTCAGGGTTTAGCGGTGTCTCGGCAATACCCTGCTGGGTCTTTAGAAGATACCCTGCCGACCCTGTTGAGTAAACTGTCCGAGGGTGGCAAGGTATTGTTGGCAGACAGCCAAGGCTTTTATTTAGCCACGCACGGCTTTCCCCATGAAGTGGCCGAAGAGTTCTCGGCGTTAAGTGCGGAAATAGCCATCGTTCACGACCGGCGTTCTGGCCTGTTAAGCAAGAACATGGGTTTAAAAAGCCAAGCCTGGGCTATTGTTGATGCCCTTGGCAATAGCGAAGTCGGGTTTTGGCCGTTGTTTGTTTCCAAAAATCGGTTTGTCATTGTGATTTACGGAATACCCCATTTTAACCAACCTGAATTTGTTTCCTTGGTTTGGGCATTAACCATGCGCTATTCAACGAAATAATTTTTTACTGGATTACTTAAAAAAAGAGAGCGAATTATGCGTGCAAATATGTTGACGTCCGTTTTGACAGAACTGAATGGCACCTCGGCCGATATCGAGGCATCTGGCATTATTTCCACCGATGGCTTGATGATTGCCTCGGTATTGCCTGCGGGGATGGACGAGGACCGGGTAGGGGCTATGAGTGCGGCCATGCTGTCACTAGGGGACAGAACAGCCCAAGAACTGGCCCGGGGAACGTTAGAGCAAGTGTTGATTAAAGGGGATAAAGGGTATGTCTTGATGACCTATGCCGGCTCTGAATCGGTGTTGACGGTGCTGGCTAAGCCGAATGCAAAATTGGGTTTAATTTTTTTGGATGTCAAGCGGGCGGCACTGAGTGTCGCCGAGTTTCTCTAATGGCTAGAGTTTTGTCCCGGTTCGTTTTAGCAGCCGCAAACACTAGAGGGATTTATGTTAAGCGATATGAGTCCGGCAGATATAGTCGGTGAATTTAAACAAAAAACCCTGGATTTGTATGGCGGTTTTCGTAGGCTTGTGCTGTACACCGAAGTTGAATGGCCGTATCCCGATGGCAAGTTAATCGTTTCGACAACGGACAAAAACGGCAACATCACCCATGTTAATCAATCTTTTGTTGACATGTCCGGTTATGCTGAGGATGAACTTTTAGGTTCACCGCATTCTATTCTGCGCCACCCAGATATGCCGCCTGCGGCATTTAAGGATTTATGGGATACGGTCAACCGGGGTGAGTATTGGCAGGGGTTTGTTAAAAATTTACGCAAGGATGGTGGCTATTATTGGGTTAAGGCAACGGTTATTCCTAATATCCGCAAAGGCCGTGTAGTCAGCTACACCTCGGTGCGTAGAAAACCTTCGCGTACTAAAGTAGCAGAATGCATCGAACGGTATCCGACTCTGTTTTAAACACAATAACGACGGCGAGAGCGTGCTATGGCTTATCAATTCACGGTTAGCCCCGATTTTTCCCCAGACCACATTTCCGGTTGGTATATCTTTAACACCTGGCTGCAAAAACAGACCAGCACTGCGATACACCTGGAAATGTACGACAGCTTTTTAGCGCAACGCGAAGCCATCAGGCAAGGCAGAGTCGACTTGATCTACGCCAATCCCTTTGACGCGGCCACATTGGTACGTGAACAGGGGTTTTTGCCGGTAGCCAGAGCCGTTGGCAGTTCTGATGAAGCAGTATTAGCGGTGAGTGCAGGCAATGTCCTGAGCCGGGTTGAAGCATTGCTACCCGGCACTAAAATTGCCGTTACAGAAGACCCGGACATCCGCTTAATAGGTATGCTGCTGCTGGAACCGGCTGACCTGCACGCCGACAACATTGAGGTGATAGTGAACAACACGTACGTTTTGGTAGCCAAGCAAGTGCTGCAAGGCCGTGCCGATGTAGGCGTTTTTCTTGCGGATGCCTACGATGGGTTGTCCAGCATCATCAAAAGCCAGCTTAAGGTGTTGGTGCGTAGCCAGATTAACGTGATTCACCATGCGCTGATGATGGGGCCTCAATGGCCGTTACAGCGGGAGGCAATGGCCAGTTTGTTAGTGCAAATGGGCGGCGATGAAAAAAGCATGAAGATATTGACAAGTCTTGGTTTTTTAGGATGGCAAAAAATCGACGACGAAGAAATGGAATTTATGATTGACTTGATGGACGTCCTAAACACCTGACCGCATCCTAAACTTAAGACTCCTCTAACGCATGTCACCTGGTCTTGGCAGGCAACAGTGCGGCTTGGTAGCTTACGGGGTTTTGCCGGACGGGCCGCTGGTAAGGCGGCCCGCGCACGTACAGCCTGTTGCAGTTACTGGTCGTTTACCTGACACAGGTGGCCGGCGCTGAACTGACCGGGCGTTCCGCCGTTAAGCCTTCGTAGCGTATTCTCACTGTACAAGGTACTTGCGAGGCAGTTAACGGAAGCGTGACTGTCCAGCTGCTGGTTGTACTGCGTGCTAACTGGACGGGTAGGCTGGTAACGGTGCCGTTGGCACTGGTGATACGCATGCTCAGACTGGTTAAGGCAGCGGTGCGCTGGGCTGCGCTAAGGCCGCTTCTGAAAGCCAGTTGCCCCCTTAAAGTCAATCTGTTATTCCCCCACTGTGCACTTTGCATCATGAATTGAATAATGTTTCTCGTGGCGGTAGTGCGTGCGGGCCACACTTGGATTCGTGTACTGACGGTGTTAGAGGTTAAGTTACGCCCTTCCCCTGTTTCCTGTACATACAGCCTGACGGTATAGGTCCTGTTGGCCTGTGCGGCGGTCGGAGCCCATCTAAAATCTACAGTGGGTAGGCCATTTCTGGTGTAAACACTAGACACCGTGTAGCCAGTTGGCACTGTACCGTGCAGGGCGAAGCTGTCGTCTTCTTTATCGGTTACTTGCAAGGGAATGACCAAGCGTCTCTCGCCGACGGTCACATCCCATTTGGGGTTGATAGCATGCAGCACCGGCGCCGTGTTGGTGGGTGCTTGCCTGTCTTGTAAAAATGCTCTAAGCCCTGCGATGACACCGAGTGGCGATCTAGTCGCAGCCAAGACGCCAGGCTGATAGCCGCCACCTTGTTCGTCTAGGTGGCAATCAACGCAGGATCTGGCCCCGGTAGGTACCATGAACTCAGGGAAGGCCGAAACCTCGCCGGCAAGACAGGCTAATGCCGTTATCGCCAGAGCCGTCAGCCATTGTTGGGTTGTTTGTGATTTGTGCATAGTGCTATCCAATGTTGAAGAATTGAAGGGTTACCTAGCCGTTTTGGTCGAGCTGTTTTTTAGTTAAGACTGAAATCATTTTTTCGGTCGCTTTATAGTCCGTACCCGACCAGGCCAATTCGCCGTCCGGCCCGAAAATGGCGAAATAGGGCAGGCCTATTTTTAGGGGCCGGTGTTCGGGGTGGTTGCGGAAGTATTCAAACTCCGGTTCTTGGTCGACCAGCTTGACGGCGATGGCGGCATCACGCAGAGCCGCGTTCAAGGCCGCGTTTTGTGCGGTTTCTTCTTTAAATTCCTTGCAATTGGCGCACCAACTGGCGTAAAAATCGACGAAGACAGGCTTGCCGCTTTGCTGCGCCAGTTTTTGTGCGGCGGCGTAGCTTCTATGCCAAGTGATGCCGGCTTCTTCCTCGGTGGCCGGGGTGGCACCGGCCGCTACCGGTGGGGTGTGGCCGGCAGTGGCCACCGCCACTGCCGGGTGCGCGAAGGGCAGTTGCCCTAAGCTGGCCAGCGTTAGCCAGCCGCCGATCAAAAGCAGCATCACCCCGCAATACTGGTGCATTTTTTGGTTGGGCGGGGCGTCTTGCGGCAACAGGGTCAGCACGTTGCAGTGCACAACCGCCAGCCAGATGGCCACCATGCCGAACGCCATAGCCAGGGAGGTGGCCGGTTTTGCCCCCAACACACCCAAGCCTTTGTCGAAGTAGGTGTAGGCGAAGTACAAGATGATAAAACCAAAAGCGTATTTGACGGCGTTCATCCAATGGCCCGCCTTCGGCAGTTTCAGCTTGACCACGCTGACGACAAAGAACGGGATGCCCACGCCGACGCCAAAGCCGGCCATCATCACGCTGCCTGAGGCGGCGATGCGTAAGCGTTCCCAAAAGTCCAGTACTTGGCCCATCGCCGCTAAGGCCGCCGCTCGGTCGGCGATGTTGTCGGCCACCTGCAACAGCAGGGCGAACACAATCGGCCCCACGCACGGTGAAATCACCAGGCCGGCCACCGTGCCCATCAGCCAAGTGCCGGCCAAGCCCTTGACCCGCGCCGACTGTTGGTCCAGCGAATGGACTTCGTTCTGCATAAAGGCCAGCTCGTAAAAGCCTAACAAGGCCAGGGCGAAAAAGCCGAAAAAAACAGCGAAAGCCAAGTTCACCCAGGCCGATTGCATGAAGGTATTGAACGCCCCGCCGGTCATGCCCGCCACCAAGCCAAGCAGCATGTAGGTGCCGACGATGCCTAGCCAATAAACCAAGGCATGCTGGCGTTCTTTTTTCGCCACGCCATTGGCGCGGTTGATGATGAACATAGACGTGATCGGCAACATGGGGTAGACGCAGGGCGTCGCCACCGACAGCAGGCCGGCTATGAACATCAGGCTGAATAAAATAATCGTGTTGTCTTTATGGTTTTGGAACAAAGCCAGGAGCTGCGCCATGAACCCTTCGCCTTGTGCATCGTCTCCCCCCGTGGGCTGCACGGCGCTGGGTGGCGGCAACGGCAAGGCCACGGTTACGGTTTTTGGGCGGAAACAGACGTGGTTGACGTCACTGCACAACTGGTACCTGACCGCTAAGGGAATGTTGTCGCCACTGACGGGTACGGTGCCGGTCGGCGCCAAAGCCAAGGTGAATTCACCGCGCCCGCGCAACACCTGCGCCGCCATGTCGGGGTCGTACTCACCCGCCGGCTTTTGTATCTGGGTAATGGCCAGGCCCGCCGCCGCCAGTTTGCCATCGGCATCAAAAGCGATGGGGATGTAAATGTTTTTGTCGCCGGCATTCAGGTAGGCATGGTGGTCGGGCGGCACATCCACGGTGATGCGAAATTGCGCCGGCCATTGCCCTGGGTTGAGTGGGGTTACGTCTAGGGTTGCCCGGGGGCTGTCTGCGGCCGCACCGGTTAAGGTTAACAGCCAAAACAGGAGCGCTGAAATAAAAGTTTTCACGGTTTGCCTCTCTAAAAATGTACGGCTTGCCCCGTCAGGGGTTGCACACGGAATGTTTGCGGTAACATGAGCTATTTAAAATTTTAAATAAACCGAGGCGGTGACGAGGTAGTAAGTGAAATCGGCAAAACGGCCTAAATAATTGTCGCTCAGCTGTAAGTTGGCACTGCGGTCATAAAACTCGGCACCCACTTGAAATCTGGCATCTTGCAACGGTTTGATATTGCTTAATACCTTGCTAAGTTTAAGCCCGCCCGACACGGTACCAAACCCCCCTAAACGGTAGTCACTGGAATAAAAAGCATCGGTGGCGCCGTCGGCGAGAACCGCTTGGTAAAAGTCGGCTTGGTCTTGCGAGTAATAGCGGAATCTAGGAGTAACTTGCCAGCCCGCCGCTATGGGTTGGTGCCAACTTAATTCCATAGTGTGCGAACTGATGCCCCAATCGTCGGTGGTAAGTCGGTAATCGGCATGGAGGGCGGCGGAGTTTAGGCTGCCAAAATGGCGCACGTATTGCGTCAGCCAGGCCCACTGGAATTTTTCTCTAGGCCGGGTGTCGTTGCGCAAAGCGGTGAATAGGTCGCCATCAAAAACGGCCACCCTTTTATACGGGTCAGAGAGGTAGCCGGTGTTGTAGGCAAAGGTGAAGTTGCTTTGTACCAGCGAGTCTTTGTCGATGATTTGCGTGAGACCTACCAAGTACTGCTGGCTGGTTTTGCTGCACTCTTCCCCGCAGTCGCGGTTGCGAACAAACGGGACGAAGAGTTCGGTGGGGTGGATTTTATCGAAGGCTAAAGACCCGCCTAGGTTCAGGACGGTGAGTTTTTTGTTGAAGTCTATGCTGAGGTTGCTGTTGAAAAAACGCGAGGTGTAATCGCGCTCTTGCGAAAAACCACCGCCTACCGCCAAAACTGAGTTGTCAAAGAAATAACTGAGGCCGCCCGTCATGGCATCGCGTTGGTCACAAATGGATTTGCCGCAGTCACTGATGTCGGCGTTGCGGGAGGCGCCACTGAGAACTTGGACAATTTCTCCGCCCTCCATGATGTTGTATACGGGCGAGGCACCGGACATGGTGTCGCGTACCAAACCTAGTGTTGCGGTTATGGCTTTGCCGATAGGAGCGGAACCGGCAAGGTCGAAGGTGTCGACCGCCATACGGCCATCGCTTTCGACGTACCGGCCGTATTGAAAATCGGTGTTAAAGGTATCCTCGATACGGCCCGCCTCAGCGTTTGGCATGAGGCCAGGCAAGGCCATTGCTGCCAGGCTGAGGCAGGCGACCACGGCTGATTTTTCATGGTTTTTATTTTTATGTGGTTTCATTGCTCGGCGAAGTTGTGGATACGAAGCGTTGTCAGTACAAACGGTTAGTTGCAGCCACAGCCGCCGCCGCCGCCGCCATAGCCGCCGAATGCGGCCTCTTTGCTGAAAGCAGTGTGTTGGCGCAGGCCAAATTCAAGCGGGTCAGGGTTCAAGGCCATTTGCGGCAAGGCTAAGTTGCCACGCTGCCTAGGTAGGACTTCCGTGCAGGCGACGGTCGAACAAGCGACAACGGTCACCCAGAAAATTTTTTGGGTAAACTTTAAGGTGTTCATAAGGTTTATTTTTCCGCTAACAGGGTGGTTATTTTTTGTTCTATGCCTTTAATGTCGTCGCTGCTGAAGCCGTGGTGGACAAGCTGGACGACACCGTGTCGGTCAATGATGAACGAAGTGGGCATGGCCTCTATAACGTATTGGTCAGCCCAAGTGCCGTCGCCGTCGTGCAGCAGGGTAAAGCCGACCGGCAGCTCCTCAATGAATTGCTCGGCCTTGGTTTTGTCCTCGTCCAAGTTGACGGCGATTACTTCAAAACCTTGGGCTTTTAGTTTAGTGTACAAAGCATTGAGCAAAGGGAAAGAAGTGCGGCAGGGACCGCACCAAGAGGCCCAAAAGTCCAAATAAATGACTTTTCCGGCAAAGGCTGATAAAGCGGTGGCCTGGCCCTGCTGCAACGTAGGCAAAGTAAATTTTGGTGCGTGCTTGCCGACCTCCGCCGCCGCAGTGGCGGCGGAGGGGATACAGGCTAGGGCTAGAGTTAGAGCGAATGCAGCGTATTTGCTGTTCATGTGTTCTCCGTACAGTTTTTAAGTTTGTGCGTGCTTGTCTTTGTCACGGGCTACCTGCGGTAGGTTGCTGAAATGACAATACAAAAGTCTGCAGTGCGGGGCTTTATTTTACCAATGCGGCAGTCAGGGCCTTGCCTGTAGCAGAAGCCCTGGTCATTCCGGCAGCCTGCTTGGAACAGAAGATGCCGGAATGACGGTGATTTTTCTAGTTAAGACCTCAAGATAGCTGTTTTTTTTGTTAAAAGGGATGCTCTAGCAAACAAGCGGGCCACTCGCTGCCCGCCTACAGCTAGCAGGCAACTGTTAACTGTGGGCAAACGAATGCGCTTTGCGTCTGCCGGGGTAGCGGGTTTCTCTTAGGTATTTTCTGATCTGCGCTGCAGAAGGCGTAACGGTTACGTCTAGGCGTTTGGCGAGGTCGGTTGCACATTCTGCAGGGTAGGGGTTGGTAATGGTGTTTCTAACAATCCTAAAGCTTGAAACAAAATCGTTGGCCCCGAGTAAATCCGGGTGTGCCGAAAAGGAGGTGAAGTCGGCTCTGCCACAAATTTGCCATACGGGTACCTGTACGGTGGCACTTTGGACGCAGCCCCTAAGCCGTGCGGCGGTGGCGCGGAATTTCAGATCGGTATAGAACTCGTCGGTCAACCTAAAACCAAACCAATGCAGGGCACTGACGGAGTCGGTTTGTTCGCGGCCGTGGTGGGAGTAGCCGCCAATTTTTTCCCAGTAAGATTTTGTTCTGGCGCCAATTTCGTTGGTGGAGGGACGCAAATTGAGCAGCGGCCCGGTGTCGTATTCGATCATTTGGCCGGTGGCCGCATCCGTACGCCTTGACCAGAACATTTTGCTTAAGGGGGCTGCTTGCATCACCGGTCTGCCCGCTGCATTGAGTTCGGGTCTGCCGTCTTGGCCGAGCTTGGGGGTCAGTATGTCGAATGCCGCTTCTGGCGCGCTCGGGGTTATCATCAACAACGCGGTGGTAGCGGATGAGCCGAAGGGTTTGTATTCGCAGCCGTGGGCTATATAAAGGTTGAACTCGTGCGAGGCCGCTTCGATGTATTCTCGGACAGTCGCACCAGTAGGGCTTAGTCTGTTAGGTTCAGGACGGGCGAGACCGACAGCATCTGCGTTCTGGGACACTAAAAACGGGCTAGCCATCGCTAGGAGAAAAGCGCTTATTTTTTTCATTTTAAAGGTAACTCCGGATGAAAGTTGTGGTTTAGCCCTAGGTAATCTAGGGCGTTATTTTTTAAGCACGAAACGTGCCACAAAATAAACCATAACATTCCGTTTGTTGGGCGTTTGTCGGTTAAAAAAAACGTGAAATAACTTATTTTTTTTGACTTTTAAGACATTTGACGCAGATTTAAACGCTGGGCGACTGTGGGCAATGCGGCTTTATTTAAGATGGCTTGGGGTTGCAGGCGCGAATGTTTGGCGACCGCTAGTGGGCGGTAGGGTGTGGTGTTGATGGGTTGGCGGTGGCCGATGCGGGAGATGCGGTCTGGGACTGCGCGGATAAGGCCTGTACGGGGCGATGATTACCGGCGGCGGACTTAAAAATACCGGTTGTCGGGCGGCTGCGGCTAAGTCTTCTTGGGCTTTTGCGCTGCGCTGCAAGGCCTGTACTGCCTGTTTTTTGATAAGTAACTGTTCTTGTTCTCTCGCAGCGGCGTTCGTGGCGGCTGCCTGGGCGATACGGTTTGCCCGCCATGCCGCTAGCTGCTGTTTGGCGGTCTCTAGCGTATCGGCGGGCGGTTTATCGATGGTTAGAATGTGTTGGGAAGCCGGTTGGCCGGAGCAGGGTTTGTCTTGATACAGGGTTTTGCCGGCAATCACGCATTTGAACACGTCCCCAGCCTGGGGGCTTGGGGTGAATGTGCATTGGGCTACAAACGCTAGGCGGCAAATCCAGTTTGTTTTCATGGCGGTAGCTTTTTGCCGGTCTCTGCCTGCTCTTGCTCGGCAATCAGCCGGCGTGCTAAATGCCTCAGTCCGTCGGAGGAAATGCCTAAGCCAAACGGTGCGCTGATGGTATCGAGTTGATGCACGGTATCGGTTGCGCCGATTAAGGTGAAGTATTGTAGGGCGTTTACTTCAGGATGTTGTTGGGCTAATTCGCGCAAAAGCGGCGGCAGTTTTTCCCAGGTGTGGGTAAAAAATGTGCGTACAGGGTCGGCGTCGCGATCGGCTTGTCCGGCTATGCCGGCGTTGAGTGCACGCTCTAGGTCTTGCAGAATGCCGGTTAGCTGGTGTTTTAATGCGTCGGAACTGCTGCTTTGGCGAATGTGTGCAATGGTTTTTTCCATTCCCTTACGCCAGTTTTGCCACAGGCCCTGCCATTGCTTTTGTTCAGTGGCGGTTAGCGGCGGTATCGTTTTTAAGGGCGGTTTGTTGGCGGGTGGGGTAAAAGCCAGTTCGACCGCTACGCCGTGGCGGTCAGCATTTACTTTGTTGAATCGTAAACTGTCAAGCATGATTTTTAATTGTTCGGCAGCGTCTTTTTTGATGTAGCGGTTTAAGGTCTGCTCCAGTTCTGGACGGTATTGGCTTAAGTCAATTTTAAGCCCGGTCAGTTTCGGTTCAGCGACGGTTTTGATCAATGTTTGCAGCTTTGCGATGTCCAGTGGCTTGCCTTGGCGGTCGTAAGCCATGGCTTGGGTGACGGGCAAACTGACAACAGTGTGGTCGGGGCTTAAGGTGGGCCGTTGCCAGGTTTCAAACAGACCGGTCCATTGGAATAGGGGCAGGCATTGTCCGGCAATAAAGGTGCCAATTTGTGCGGCCACGTCGTGGGTTAACTGGATTTGGCCATCGTGTCCTGCTAGGTGCGGGTTGGAAAGTGTCAGGTAGCTGCAACGGTGTGCGTCGTGCCAAATGTTGGCAGCGTCGTCGGTACCCGTATAAATTTGCCGGATGAGAATTTTTTTTATTACACCGTAATCCAGCTGCAAGGGCAGGGTTACGGTTTGAGCTAGGCTGGGTTGGTGGAGTGCCAGCAGCAGTAAAGTCACTAGGGTGCGGGAATGTTTCATGATGATGTTTTTAAATTTTATAATGTGATGCAGGGCATGAGTCTGGGGCAGATTCGCTGGGTTTTGTGATGAATATTGCAATAGCTCGTACCCGGTAGGAACTGTAACAGCCGCTTGTCTGCGCCAGAACGCTGGCCCATAGAGCCAACTTTACCCGACAATTTTTAAGAACAGGTGCTATATTTCCTCGCGTTTTAAAAAAAATTGCAATTACTAGGGCGGTTTTGGTTTGCTGCCCGCTTTCTTAAAAAACCTTAGCGTTTCTGGTTTTTAGTTGTACCGATACACAATCCCAATACAAGAAATCCACTTTCAGCTATTTTTCAAGTACACATGGAACCATTTATTCCCGGCCAGCGCTGGGTTAGTACCACCGAATCTGAACTGGGCTTAGGCCTTATCCTTGAAGCGGGCTTTAATCGAGTCACCGTTCTTTATCTGGCCTGCAACGAACGGCGTGTTTACGCCAGCGATAACGCACCGCTAGCACGGGCTGTGTTTTCGGTCGCAGACCGTATCGAATCAATTGACGGAAAAAAGTTTCAAATTACGGGCCTGCACAGAAAAGACGGGCTGATAACCTATGCTTGCCTGAACGAGCTGGGCGAAAAAGCCAGTCTTGATGAAATTGAAATTAACCACCACAGCCAGTTTAACAAACCGCAAGACCGCTTGTTCACCGGCCAATTTGATCCCAGTTCCTGGTACCGTTTGCGCTATAAAACCTGGTGCAAGCGGGCGCAGTACCAGCAATTGCCGGTTAAAGGTCTGTTGGGCGGGCGCACGTCGCTGATTCCGCACCAAGTTTACATAGCCCATGAGGTAGCCAACCGGATTTCGCCGCGGATTATGCTGGCGGACGAAGTGGGTCTGGGCAAAACCATAGAAGCCGGTTTGATACTGCATCACCGTTGGATGAACGGTTTGACCCGGCGGGTTTTGATCATTGTTCCGGACAGTCTGTTGCACCAATGGCTGGTTGAGATGCTCAGGCGGTTTAATTTACGCTTCAGTATTTTTGATGAAGCCCGTTGTTTGGATGAGGTCGGGGGTGGCTTGGATGAGGAAGACTCGGAAGCAGGCTTAGACAATCCTTTTTTGACGGAACAATTGGTTTTATCAAGTACAGGATTTTTTTCCCGTTACCCGGATCGTCAGCAGCAAGCGGTCGCAGCCGGCTGGGACATGGTGATTGTCGATGAGGCACATCACTTGGTATGGAACGGACAGAGTGCTAGCTCCGAGTATTGGTTTGTCGAACAGTTGGCCCTGTCGGTGCCGAGCCTGATTTTGTTGACGGCCACCCCTGAACAAATGGGCAAGGAAAGTCATTTCGCAAGGCTGCGCTTGCTGGACCCGGCCAGGTTTTACAGTTTTCAGGCGTTTTTGGCAGAAGAGCAGCACTTTGAGCCGGTTGCTAAAGTGGCGAGTCATTTGCTGGCCGACCAAACGTTGACGGCAGACACTGTCAACGAATTGGCCATGCTGGTTAAAGACGACAACGTTGCTACATTGCTGCAACAGCTCAATGTCCCTGAACACACGCTGTCAGCCCGAAAAGCCTTAATCGGGATTTTGCTGGATTTGCACGGTACCGGCCGGATTTTGTTCAGAAATTCGCGGCATACCGTAAAAGGCTTTCCAAAAAGAGAATGCCTAGCGTATCCCTTAAGAGGCCAAGCCAATACCGAAGATTGGCAACAAGACCCGCGTTACCAATGGCTGGTTGAAATGCTCAGACGCTTGGCGGGGCAAAAATTCTTATTGATTTGTAAACAGGCAGCGACGGCCATCGCTTTGGAACACACCCTAAAAAATAGAGCCGGCATCGCCGCCGCAGTGTTTCATGAAGGGCTGTCCATTATTGAGCGGGATAGAGCCGCCGCTTATTTTGCCGATCCAGACAGCAAGGCCCGTTTGTTAATTTGTTCGGAGATAGGCAGCGAAGGGCGAAATTTTCAGTTTGTCTGCCATTTGGTTTTGTTCGACTTGCCTGACAACCCCGATTTGTTGCAACAACGGATTGGTCGGCTAGATCGGATCGGCCAGAAACAGACCATTCAAATTCACGTTCCCTATCTGGAAAACACCGCCCAGGCCTTGTTGTTCCGCTGGTACCACGAGGGCTTGGATGCTTTTCATCACAACAGTTCGGCTGCTCAAGCAGTAGCCGAGCAATTGCATGAGGAATTACAAGGGTTTTTAGCGGGTAGTACCGGTGCGTGTTTTGCTGAATTTTTACAAAAAACAAAAGCATTGGCCGCAGAACTTGAGCAGCATTTGCACGATGGCAGAGACCATCTTCTGGAATTGAACTCTTGCCGCAAAGAAATAGCGGAAAACCTGATTGAGCAACTTAACGTGCACGAACAGGATGGCACCTTATGGCCCTACCTGGAAGAAATTTTTGAATGTTACGGCGTAGACACTGAATACCATTCCCCGGGTTGCTACATTCTGCGTCCAGGAGACCACATGCGGGTCAGTCGTTTTCCCGCTTTGCCTGATGACGGCTTGACCGTCACCGTCAGCCGCAACACGGCATTGGCCCGCGAGGACATGCAGTTTCTCACCTTAGAACACCCGATGGTTATGCAAGCGATGGATATGGTCTTAACCAGCGAAACCGGTAATGCCGTCGTTAGCGTCATCAAACACCCAAAGCTTAAGGCCGGCCAGTTTTTGCTCGAATGCCTTTATGTTGTCGAATGCAGTGCTCCGCCGGAATTAAAATTGAGCCGGTTTTTACCCGAGACTGCAATTAGGGTGGTGGTTGATCAGAATCAAAACGAGGTGACTGCTGAGTTTCCCTACGCAAGTCTGGTTGAATCCGGGGCGAGTTTTGATCAACACAAAATAGTCGCGTTCTTGAGCAATCATCGAGCCTACCTAGCCGCGTTTTTAGAAAAAGCTGAGCAATTGGCGGAGCAAGATAAGCGCCAAATTTTGGCGACCGCAGACCAAGCCATGCTAGATGCCTTGGTGCTTGAAATCAAACGGTTGGCCCGGTTGCAAAAGCTGAATCCTACCCTGCAACCGGATGAGCTAGAAAAGCTGAAAGACTTTACAGCACTCTCGCATGAGGCTATCCAGACGGCACAATTACGGCTGGATGCCGTCAGGTTTGTGGTTGCCAGCTAAAACAGGGAGTTGTACTTTTAAATGGCGCCTCTGGTAAGTCGTCATTTGTGAGCTATGCCATTGATTTTCCGATAAATACAAAAGTCAAATGCGATCGCCCTGGGTTAATATGCGGCCGCGCTTTATATTGCTAATAATAATTGTTATCATTAGCAATAATCAGAGTGAGGAGAGTCGCCCATGTATGTATGTATTTGTAAAGCCGTGACGGATTCGCAAATAAAAACAGCCATTGAAAAAGGGCTGTGTACCCGTAAACAGCTTTTTCAGTGTTTTGGGGTCGGCGGGGATTGCGGAAAATGCAATAAGCAGGTAAAAGAACTGCTCGGCGGGCATGTGCGGGAAATCCCCGTATCGGCACCCGCCTTAAACCACCCTGTTTACCGTTCCCAGCGTATTGAGGTCTTTACATGAAAGGCGATGCAAAAGTCGTAGATTACCTGAATAAAGTGTTAACCAATGAATTAACGGCCATCAACCAGTATTTTTTGCATGCCCGCATGTTTAAAAACTGGGGTCTGCATAAGTTAAACGAGAAGGAATACCACGAATCCATCGACGAAATGAAACACGCCGACCGGGTTATTGAGCGCATTTTATTTTTGGAAGGCTTGCCCAACCTGCAAAGTTTGGACAAATTACTGATCGGCGAACACCCTAAAGAAATGCTTGAGTGCGACTTAAAGCTTGAGAAAATGGCCATCCCTTTGTTGCGCGAAGCCATTGCTTATTGTGAAACGGTGAACGACTATGTTTCTAGAGAGTTGTTTGAACATATTCTGGAAAACGAAGAAGAACACGTTGATTGGCTAGAAACACAATTTGAGTTGATAGAGCGTGTTGGTATTGAAAACTATTTGCAATCTCAGATGTAAGATTGCTTAGGATAGGCACTGGAATAATCCGCTGGTTCGGCATGTATGCGACCAGCGGGCGTTTTCATAAAACGCAAAGTGCACAAGTTGGCTTGAACTTGGTGTACGGTACTAACGAAATTCGCTATTCGCTCACTGTTGTGGCGAAGGTGTTTTTGCGGTTGTCTAGATGTTGTTAAAATAGCGCGCCAATAAGCCGTAAGACCCCGTTTTTTCTGGTAAAGGGATGTTCACCTCATAGCCACCGCCAGCCGCCTCCTGCATGGAACGACCGTGTTTATCTTGCATGTACTCGACGACAATATCTTGATTTCCTCCGGGTACGATAACTTCCAGCCGGTCCCCGACAGAAAATTTGTTTTTAACATCAATCGTGGCCAAGCCGGTATCCGAATCATAGCCCCTGATTTCACCACAAAACTGTTGTTGATGGCTTTTTGAATAGCCGTTCAGGTAATTTTGCTGCTCATGGCTGTGGTGACGTTGGTAAAAACCATCGGTGTAGCCGCGGTTGGCCAGGTTTTCCAGCACCCCGAGCAACTGTGGTTGGAACGGGCGGCCTGCGACGGCGTCAGCAATCGCTTGGCGATAGCTTTGCGCGGTGCGAGCGACGTAGTAGTGCGACTTGGTGCGGCCTTCTATTTTTAGGCTGTCGACACCGATTGCAACCAGCCTATGGACATGCTCGATAGCCCGCAAGTCTTTGGAATTCATGATGTAAGTGCCGTTTTCATCTTCCATGATGGGCAACAGTTGGCCTTTTCGGCCTTCTTCTTCCAAAAAATAAACGTTGTCCGCCAACGGGTGACGTTCGGTGCCGCCGCAACTGGCCGTGTTCAAGTCATTCATCGACAAAACTCCCGAGGCCAAGACCGTGTCACCTTCCGCCGTTTCGTGGGCGGGCAGGGTATCGTATTTCCAACGACAGGAATTGGTGCAGGTGCCTTGGTTGGGGTCGCGGTGATTAAAATACCCCGACAGTAGACAACGGCCTGAATAAGCGATGCACAGGGCGCCGTGGACAAATACTTCCAGTTCTATATCCGGGCAACGCTGGCGAATTTCGGCTATTTCATCTAATGATAATTCGCGCGACAAAATCACCCGTTCAATGCCAAAATTCTGCCAGAACTTCACCGCTGCAAAATTGACCGTGTTGGCCTGCACCGACAAATGAATGGGCATATCCGGCCAAGTCTCCTTAACCATCATGATTAAACCGGGGTCGGCCATAATCAGCGCATCCGGTTGCAGGGCGATGAGCGGGGCTATGTCCTTCATGAAGGTTTTTACCTTGGCGTTGTGCGGAATAACATTGGCCGCCAAAAAAAATTTCTTACCCTGTTGATGCGCTTCGGTAATACCTGTCGCTAGGTTGTCGCTGAGAAAATCGTTGTTGCGTACCCTAAGGCTGTAGCGCGGTTGTCCGGCATAAACAGCATCCGCGCCAAAAGCGAAGGCATAACGCATGTTTTTGAGGGTGCCGGCGGGGGAGAGCAGTTCGATTTGTTTCATGGCTCAATAACAAAGTGATTTAGTCGGTATTGTAACGCGGCCTGCAGCAAGGTTAAAGCAGTGAAGGACTTAGGCAGGGCAAAACAGGACTGGGTGGTCTTTCGTGGGCAGCGAGGATGTTTGTACTGGAGACTTTAACTGCGAATTAAGAGCGGCTAGATTCAGCCGAAAGGCTTCGTTATGCTATTGAGAAAAACAGGACAGTAGTCGAGTAGCACAGGAACCGATGGACTGGCAAGACTGCTTAGTCACGATTGACCTTGTATGTCTGCCAACATTATCAACTGATGTTACGCAGAGGGTCATGGATTGCCGGATTATCGTAGATATTGTGTCGTTATTTCCAGTGCGGCAAGCCGGAAATAGTCGTGGCTTAAGTCACGCAGCTTCTGCCATAACGCCGTAGCATCTGCAATGATGCTGTGGTCTTTTCCGGGTTGACAAGATGTAATGGTTTGCTCTGGTTGTGTTGCTTCCTGGTTTTTCAGGGCATGCTTGGCTAATGGGTGCCTAACAGGCGGCGTCTGTTTACAAAGCCAGCCGCGCCAAGCATCAACAGCATCAGCGTGCTTGGTTCTGGGACAGTGCCGCCAGGGTGAGTGGGAAGGAACGGAAGGATAGTGACCCCGCCTGCCGTGACATCAAGGCCGCCGCCTAAACCGCCGCTGCCAGCCAAGCTACCTGCACAAATGCCGGATAAGGTGTTCATTTGCAAGGTCACGGCAGCGGTATTCGCCAAAACTCTACCACAAAGGTTTGTTGCCGTGGTGTTCATGCTGATGCTCGCGAGCGCGAGGATGTTGCCCATGAAGGTGGTGTCAGTGCCGATGGTTGCAGAACTGGCGACATTCCAAAACACGCCCGCACCTGCACCGGTATTAATCACGTTCACAACCGAATTAGACGAAGTGATTAATGTGCTATCCATCTGGAAAATCCAAGCGGCGTTAGCATTACCCTGGCCATCAAGCGTGAGTGCACCCGACAAGTTAGTCGTTCCCGCAGGGACTGTATAGATGCCTGGAAAAAGCGTCAGTCCGACCATATCCGCTAAGGACAGTGTGGTACCTGCGCCAAGGGAGTCAAGATTAGCCCTTGCCGTGGTGAGTTGGGACTGGGCTGACTGCGCGACCGCAGTGCCGGCGTGTACTTGTCCGCCTACCACTTGCGGGTCTGACACCGCAACGCCCGGCGAGGAGAGGAAGCCAGTGATGGCATTAGCACCGCCACTGGACCAAACCCCAACATTTCCGCCAATAGTGCTAGTGGGAACATTAGTCACCGTCGAAGCACCCAAGACCGTAAAACTGGCCAAATCCGACCCTAGCAGGGGCGATGCCAATACTGGCGTTGTGACGTAAAAGCTTCCGATGACTGCCAATGAAAGCACCGGCAAGTATTTTGCTTTTTTCATCAGATACCTTCCTCAATAGTTATTCGTTATGGATCATTTAAGTTTTACCCAGATAACAACAAGCTGCTTTACCAACACATGGGCCTCTCCGACATACGCGTATGGTGTTAAATGGCCTAACCGCCACTCAACACACGGCTTAACAGGAAGTCTGCCGCAACTGCAATGCCCAGTAGTGACGTTACAGTGCTACTTAGAACCACAGGATCAGTGGTTATTCACCGCTGTTTCCCGTGTTCGCCAACCCATTGAAGCTTTATTTTCAGGTGCTTGAACAACAAACCGGTATCGAATGCGCTTCTAAGGTTCGCTCCTCTAACGGGTTTAGGGGAGCCTGTGTTCGGTAAATTGACTGCCGCTATGTTTTTTGGAATTTTTTATGCGTTAGCTCTTAATTCGCATTCAACGATTAAACCGTCGCCTGCATAACATGCAGTTATGTAAATGACGCTAAGTATGGGATACCCTACAACTATCTTTTGGCATCCCCTGCCTTTTCGTCCATAGCATTTATCTTTGGGTTTTGCGGCATGGATTCCTTGCCCATTTGCATGTGCTGCATCATCTCAGTCTCCATTTTTGCCATTTGCGCATTCATAGCGATCCGCTGTTCCGCCATAAGGGTGACAACAGCCGCCATCAGCCCCACTTTCTTGTCATCCGGCGCACCGTTCATTTTGGTGAGCAGTTCGCTAAGCGCGGCGTCTTGAGCTTTCATGTTATCCATCATTTTCTGTTTTTGTTCCTTCATGCCATGGCAGCCTTCCATCATTTTGGCTTCCATCGGATTTTTAACCGCCGTAATAGATTCGGCTGATTCCGCTTGAACTGGAGACCCGCTAGCCATAACTAAAGCCAATGCCAGACTTGAACGGACAACAATATTCGTGTTCTTTTGGATTTTCATGCTCTATTCCTTAAAGTAAAAATGCGCAGGCACTAACGCGCTGCGATTGATTGTCATTCCTTTAAAACAACAACTAAAACAACAACAGTAACTTCGGTACTTACACTTTTTATATGTTAGGCGCTGATCCAGAAACCTGAGGCGGCACGCTGTAGGGTTTAACAGATTTGCGAGGGAGTCTAGCCCGTGTACAGCATTCCGTCCGTACGGTATCGCACATAAGTGCTTTCCTATGAGCCGTAACGTTTTTAGTAGCTATCAGAACTTACGCATTGACGGAGGCCTGTTTGTGTGGTTTTGAATGCTCTTTGCCGACCATGAAGTATGAAACGCTGCCTAAATTAAGTGGCCGGTTTTTGTTGACCATTACAGGTTGGACTGGTTTTTAATAGCCTGCGAACCCAGTATCCGCTCGTAGATTTTTTTCTCGTCCCGATAACATCCGCAAGAAGCGGCTTCCAGGCCTGCGCGGTCAAGAACCGTGACTTCCCCACGCCGATAGCGGATAAGCTTTTGCTGCTGTAGCGAATTTGCCGCTTTAGTGATACCGACACGCCGGACGCCCAGCATATAAGCCAAAAATATATGGGTGACATGGAAGCTGTCGGAATGCGCCCGGTCTTGGGTCATCAATAACCACCTGGCAAGACGCGCCTCCACCACATGGAAGCGGTTGCATGCCGCAGTTTGCGCAAGCTGGCTCATCAACACATAAAGGTAATGCTTCAAGGCCTGCTGTAACGCAGGGCTACGGTCAAGTTCATAGAGAAACACCGGTACCGTCATGCGCAAAGTGGAACCCGCCCCTTGCACATGAGCTTGGAACGGCGCGACATTAACCCCGAGTATCAGAGTAATGCCCAGCATACCTTCATTGCCGACTAGCCCCACTTCCAAACCCGAGCCGTCATCAATGCTGGTCACCAAAGAAACGAAACCTCCGGTTGGAAAGTAAACGTGCGGGATGGGTTCCCCGGTGCGGTAAAGCACTTCGTCAAATTCCAATTCAATGAGTTCGCAATTGGCACGCAATTGTTCGCTATCTTTACCAGGCAGGTTCGCCAGCAGACGATTGGTGGCGGGAAGAACAGCGTGGATAGATGGCACTGGCAACTCCTGTTACTATTTTGGAAACCACAACAGCCTACACATCTAAAGCGATGCTCATCCCGACACCTGTTTATGCCAAATCAGGGCGTGACACGATGATAAAACTGTTCGATTTCTTCGCGCCACTGATCCCATTGACTTGAACTGTCCGGCCAGTGCTCTTTATCAAACCCCGGT
Source organism: Methylococcaceae bacterium UBA662 (assembly GCA_002299425.1). Taxonomy (GTDB): domain Bacteria; phylum Pseudomonadota; class Gammaproteobacteria; order Methylococcales; family Methylomonadaceae; genus Methylovulum. Next base: position 28,919 of record DBNW01000004.1, read on the forward strand.
GCCTTTTTTAAGGTGTCCTTATCCAGGTCGAGGGTGTAGTAGTCTTTATCGCTGGCCCAATGCAGTGCTTTCCATGGCACGGCAAACAGCTTGTCACCCATACCTAAAATCCCACCGTAAGAAACAACGGCATAAACGACTTGGCCATTATTCGGATCGACCACCAATTCTTTAATGTCGCCCAGCCTGTCACCGTTGAGATTTTTCACCTTAGTGCCAATGATTTTGCTGGCTCGGCTCATCTGTTGCATCGTTTTATTGGCCTCGTTCATTTGCTCGGCTGATGCTTTTAAGGTTTCTTGTTTGAGTTCTTGTTGCTTTTCTTTGACTTCCTGCTGTTTTTCGAGAACCTCCTGCCGTTTTTCTTGGACATTGTCGGCATAGACGGTATCCACGAGCAGGGTGCTTAAAACTGCTACGGCCACAATGGGAATGAACGCTTTCATATATTTTTCAATTTCTGCAAATGATCGGTATCCCGTTAACTTTCGGAATGAGTTAGGTGTGGCATGCCACAGCCCGGACAGAGCCTAACTTGGAGCATCAGCATTGTCGGTACGCTATCGAACACAATATAGCTATTGATCAATGTGCGTTGCCGTACTGAACAGGGTTGGTTTTTCTTGTACTGTTTAGTCAAGCGATAGGGGCAACCAATCCCTGCGCTTTGGTTAGGGCTATCTGGTCATGACTGTAACAATTATCAGGGGTTACTTATGAACAAAGAACAAGTGCAAGGCCGAGTCGAAGAAGCTAAAGGAAAAGTCAAAGAAGCCGCTGGCGTGATACTGGACGACAAAGACATGAAATTGGAAGGGAATATCCAAAAAAACGCCGGCAAAGTCCAATCGGGTATTGGCGACCTGGTGGACGATCTTAAAAAAAGCAAATAAAACGGGTATCGCCAGATTATCCCGTGAAAGCCGCCCAATAGAAATCAGCAGTTTCAACATCACCGGAAGCGTCGGGCTGTGTTAGCCCGCCGCTTTTTTGTTACCGGCTTATCGGGCAAATTTAAACGGCTGCAACTCTTTACCATCACCTTGCTAAGATTAGTTAGGGCAATCCCCTGCCTAACACTATGTTCGATGTCGCACAGACTGCCGGCAGTTTTATTGGCACCATCCCAACCAAGCTAAGCAGGAAATTAGCCAACGTCCAAGCCACAACCATGCGGTTATGGCCAACATACCATCAGGAGGTGCTCATGAATAAAACTCAAATAACGGGCCGGATCGAAGAAGCCGAAGGCAAAATCGAGCAAGCCGTTGGCGTAATTCTGGACGATAAAGGCATGGAACTGAAAGGGAATGTCAAAAAAAACGTCGGTAAGGTTCAGGCCGGTTTTGGTGATCTTAAAGAAAAAATTAAAAAACAACTAAAGCGGATAAACCCAGGCCATACAGCTAAAGCTAGCTAGCTTGGCCTTTTACGGAGAAATACACATGCTTGAAAGCATAGCAATCGTCTTAATTATCCTCTGGGTACTGGGTTTGGTTTCTGCGTACACCCTAGGCGGGTTCATACACGCCTTGCTGGTGATCGCGGTCATCGTGATCCTGTTGCGCGTCATTCAAGGCCGCCGCGTCCTGTAGCGATACCAGTGCAGGTTTAACGTGGCGTGTTTTTAATGCCTAGGCTTTATGCCAAACCATCCAAGACACGCCGCTTAAAATCTAAGTTCATGATATTAATTTCATTTATAGGAGAGTCGGAATGGGTACCATCAAGATGGTCGCACTGGTATTGATAGTAGCGGGTCTACTGGGGTTGGTGTATGGTGGGTTTAGTTATACCAAAGAAACCCAAGAAGCCAAGATAGGCCCGTTAGAGCTATCGGTTAAAGAAACACAAACCGTCAATATCCCGGTCTGGGCTGGAGTAGCGACCATAGTGGCTGGCGGCGGGCTGTTGCTGTTTGCGTCCCAAAAAAAGTAAGCCCAGACAGCTTTGCAATTGCCCTACCTTAACGACAATTGGCACTTCTGGTGCATCAATTACCGGGGCCGATTTAAGCACACCTTTACAGCACCAATAAACGCAATAGCAACCATACGATCCACCGATAAATTCCGGTAAGCCAAAAACGGGTTTGTCGGCATTTACTTAACCCTGTTTGGAGAATGACCGTGACCAGAAAAATTTTAGCTTGGGTACTGATGTTGGGCTGTTTAGGCCTGTTGACCGCCTGCAATACCATCGAAGGAATGGGAAAAGATGTGGGAAGCGGTGGCCAACATGTTGAAGATGCTGCAAAAGATGTTAGACAAGGCCTGTAAAGACGTCGTGGGACAGATGAAGCAACAATGGCGTTGCTTCAGCATTGGCGCCAACCAGTGCCTAGCCGTATCAAATCGCCCGTCCAAACCTAACCACCCCGTTGGCTCTTGATACGCTTGCCTGTAATTCACTGCAGCGTCCCGAGTGCAGGAATAACGTCAATGGCTATGCCGGGGGTGGGGCAAGCGCGCCAGCATTTTTCGCGAAAGAAATGGGATCCATCCGAAGCGAAAAATTTTCTGGCGCACTTGCCTTCGGTTGCCCACGTCCGTCCTGTGTCCGCTGCGACGCACAACTTCTCTACGGTACGCTGTGCGCCACTGGCTACCCCACCGACTTGACGCCGTGTCGGAATGCCTTGCATTGTGCCTCCACCCTCGCTACCGCTCGGATTCCGACAAAACGCCCAGCCCTTACGGCTATGTGGGGGGTCGTTCGTACACCGATCCACTATCGTTACGCTTTTGTACCCCTTCGGGGGAGCAAACGGTCAAATTCTGTCTTTACGACTTGGTAACACTCGCAAACCCGCGCTTCCAACCCTGGCCGATCCAACACCTTGATGTGTCCCCGGCGGTATTCAATCAGCCCCGCGTGCTGCAACTTACCTGCGGCCTCAGTGACACCTTCGCGGCGCACGCCAAGCATATTGGCAATCAATTCCTGAGTCATGGTCAACTCGTTCGAAGCGAGCCGGTCAAGGCTTAATAACAACCAGCGGCAAAGTTGCTGATCCACGGAATGATGCCGGTTGCAGACCGCCGTTTGCGCCATCTGGGTAATCAGGGCTTGGGTGTAACGCAACAACAAGTGCATCATCGCCCCGTAGTGGTTGAATTCCTTCATCAATAGCTTTCCCAGCAGCCGGTAAGCGTAGCCTTCGCTTTGTACAACCGCCCGGTTTGGCATAGTGCTGCCACCCATGAACAATGCGATACCTACGACGCCCTCGTGACCGACCACAGCGATCTCCGCCGAGGAACCATTTTCCATCACATAAAGCAAGGATACGATGCAGGTCGTAGGGAAATAGGCATGACGCAATTCGTCGCCAGATTCGTAAAGGACTTTGCCTAAGGGCATCGGCACCTGCTCCAGATAAGGGGAAAGCCGCCCGTACACTTCTGCTGGCAAGGCGCTAAGGAGGTGGTTTTGGGGGGTGTCTAAGTCAATCATAAGTAGCTCTTAAAATTGTCGGTCTATATCGGAGGGCTTGCCCGTAAAAAGCCTGGACGAAAAAACGGATCCTATCGCAATGGCCGCAGGATACAAAATCATTGGACTCCATTATGTTCGATACCGCACATAACGACCTTACAACCTTAATTCAAACTATACTCATAACCAGCTTAGGTTTGAGCTACTGCAGTTTAGTAGGCATCTGGAAAATTTTTACCCTTGTGGTTGCCGGCAAATACGTTCTGTTCGCTGCCGAACAGAACGTATTTGCCGTTGCCACTAGGATGGCAACCAGTAGCTTAAACAACGGGTCAACGGCATGTCCCCAAACAGCTCCTTTGTGCGGCGGCTAAGACCCAAATAGCAAAGCGAAATCAGAGAACAACAAACCATGCTTAGCGAGACCTGTTCACTTTTCGGCTTGGATTCCGCCTATACCGCCCGTCCCTACGCCCCATCAACATTAGATAGGGCGATTACCCTGGCTCGGTCGCAGCTTCTGGCCCTACAAAACGAACAAGGCTATTGGGTATTCGAACTCGAAGCGGATTGCACCATTCCCGCCGAGTACATCCTGATGATGCATTACATGGATGAAATCGACACCACGCTCCAAGCCAAAATTGCCAATTTCCTGCGCACACAACAAGGCGCGGACGGCAGCTATCCGCTCTATAAAGGTGGGTCGGGCGACATCAGTTGCACCATCAAAGCGTATTACGCCCTAAAAATGGCTGGCGATGCCGTCCAAGCCGAACATTTGCGCAAAGCCCGCGAATGGATACTGACCCGTGGCGGTGCCGCCAAGGCCAATGTTTTCACACGCATCATGCTGGCGATGTTCGAGCAAATCCCTTGGCGGGCCGTACCTTTCATGCCCGTGGAAATCATGTTATTGCCCAAGTGGTTTCCGTTCCATCTGGACAAAGTCTCTTACTGGTCGCGAACCGTGATGGTGCCTCTGTTTATTCTTTGCTCTTACAAAGTTAAAGCCCGCAACCCACAACAAACCGGTATCGTCGAACTGTTCGTCACCCCGCCGGATCAAGAAAAAAATTACTTTGCCCACGTCAAAACGCCGCTAGGTAAAGCCATTCTGGCCATAGAGCGCGTGGGGCGTTTGCTGGAGCCGCTGATTCCCGGTTTCATCCGCCGCAACGCCACCGCTAAAGCCTATGGTTGGTTTATGGCAAGATTAAACGGTTACGATGGCTTGGGGGCGATTTTCACGGCGATGGTTAATGCTTATGAAGCCATGGATTGTTTGGGAATCCCTGCTGATGATGAACGGCGGCGTATCGCCAGGGCGGCGATTGACCGTTTGCTAGTGGTTAAAGATGATATGGCTTACTGCCAACCTTGCGTATCCCCGGTATGGGATACCGGCCTGGCAGCCTTGGCCTTACAGGAAATAGACCGCCACGACCACGACCCACAAACTCGGCAAGCCCTGCAAACCGCTTTGCATTGGTTGGCCAGCAAGCAATTAAAGGACGAACCTGGCGATTGGCAAATCCAGCGTCCCCATTTGCCGGGCGGCGGCTGGGCCTTCCAATTCGGCAATAGCTATTACCCTGATGTCGACGACACCGCCGTGGTGGCGTTGGCTTTTGTCCAGGCCGATGACCAAGCCCTTGCCGAGCCTATCAGGCGGGCGGCGAACTGGATCGCGGGCATGCAATCCGGCAATGGCGGTTATGGTGCATTTGACGCCGACAACACTTGCGGTTATCTCAACCACATTCCGTTTGCCGACCACGGTGCGTTGCTGGACCCGCCGACCGCCGATGTCAGTGCCCGTTGCATCATGTTCCTAGGTAAGCTGGTCAACCGGCACCCGGAATACAGGGCTGTCATCGACAACTGCATAACCTTCCTGCGCAACGAACAGGAAACCGCTGGTTGCTGGTTTGGTCGTTGGGGCAGCAATTACATTTATGGCACCTGGTCGGTGCTGGCCGGTTTTGAAAATGTGGGGGTACGCAAGAATGACCCCAGTATCCGCAAAGCCGTGGCCTGGCTAAAGGACAAGCAACGCGTTGATGGCGGTTGGGGCGAGGATAATGCCAGCTACCACGATGTTACTATCCGTGGCGAAGCCGATACCAGCTCGGCATTCCAGACCGCGCTTGCGGTCTTGGCATTACTGTCGGCAGGCGAAGCGGGCTGTGCGGAAATTGAAGCGGGGGTGAATTATTTGCTGAGAACCCAACAAACCGACGGCTTCTGGAAAGATAAGGGTTTTAACGCGCCCGGCTTCCCTAAAGTGTTTTATCTGAAATACCACGGTTACGATAAATTTTTTCCGCTCTGGGCTCTGGGGCGTTACCGAAATGAGCAAGTGGCTGCCCCGCGAACCGGAACCAAGTAAAAACATCCGGCTTGGCCTGGCGCCGGATGGGGGTTAAAACCCCCTCCGTAACGGTTTCAATACCTATAGCGATTTTGAAACCTTAATGACGAGGTCGCCTCGGCACACCGCTACGCTGCTCCTGCATTGCTCTACCTCGCATCCATGCAGTCGTAATGCGCCTAAACCCCCGTCCCGCATCGACCAATCAAAACCAAATATGCGCTTGTCCTGGAGTACAAATCAGGGTTTGTACTCCTATTTGATTTTTTTTGATTTTTAAAAAAATCTGAATGCTTTTACGCAAGCCCCGTAGTTTAGTTGGCTGGCTCGGCGGGCGGGGTGACGATCACCGTGGTGCTGTCGCCGGTCTTGCCAGCCTCGCCCTTTTTACCAGCATCACCTTGGGCTCCCGTTTCCCCCTGGACACCTTCGGCACCCGTTGCACCTTTAGCACCCGCCGGGCCTGCAGGCCCGGCAGGAGCGTTAACCACGGTGGGTTGTTGGTCACAAGCAGCAAGAACTAGCATTGCAAACAGCGTAACTATCATTATCGGACGGTTCATTAGGGAATCCTTTAGAATCGAAAAACGGGGTGCGAAGCCTTAAAAAGACTTTCGCGGACAAACCAGGCCGATCGGCAATGTCGCCCTGATGTCTAGGTAGCATAGGCGGGAACCTCGGGCATTTCAGTACGCCAGCGCACACAGGCGCAGGTAGCCGATGGCATCTCAAGGGCGATAAAAAGGTGGCAAGCTTCCTGTGCACTTGCCTATCTTTCCTGATCCATTTAAGCATCAAAACCGCTGGTGTACGCTACCGTACAGTCATTGTCATCAAAAAAGCGTCCAATCATCCTCAATGGTTCTTGAAACCATCTGATTTCCAATAATCGCTCTTGATTGTGGATTAGAGTGCCGTAACCGTTGCAATCTTTAGGTTCCAATGATTGCGTCCGACGTTTAACTCAATGGATAAAACCTTATGAAAAAATTAACCCATCCCAAAGCAAGCCCTCCGCTAATCAGTGTGGCTATTGCCTTAACCATTGCTGGTTGTGCCAGTGTCGCGCCGCCTATTGAACAAATGGCGGTTTCCAAAGCGGCGGTCAACTACGCCAGTAGCGCGGGCGGCAACGAGTTTGCGCCGGTTATGCTCAAATCCGCGATGGACAAAATGGATGCGGCAGAACGTGCGATGACAGAAGAAAATTATGTGCAAGCCCGGCAACTGGCTGAGCAGGCACAAGTTGATGCGCAACTTGCCGCCGCCACCGCCCGTTCCACCAAAGCCCAAAAAGCGGCGGCCGCGTTACAGGAAGGCAACCGCGTGTTACGTCAAGAGATTGACCGTAGCACCCAATAACTAACCATCGAGCTTATCATGCAAAAAATCTTATATTTCTCTATGACCCTGATCGCGATTGCGGCAGTGTCCGGCTGTAGTTCCCTGCCACAAAACGCTTCCCTGGCGGCTGCCCATAGCCATTACAACACAGCACGCTCCAACCCCGATATCACCAATCTGGCGGCGCTGGAATTGCAAGAAGCTAGCGTTTTGCTGAACAAGGCGGACAAGGCTTTAAGCAACAATGAAGACGAAGGCAACATTAACCAACTGGCTTATTTGGCCACGCAACAAGTGAGTATCGCCCAGCAAGTCGCCAAACGCAAAACCGCCGAATTAGTGGTTGCCAACGCCAGCGCCAGCCGCAACGAAGTCCGCTTAGACGCGAGGACGGCGGAAGTTGGACGTAACCGTGACGTGATTGCCGAACAACAACGCCAGCTTGATGAGTTGAACGCCAAGAAAACTGACCGGGGCATGGTCATCACCTTAAGCGATGTCTTATTCAATGTCGACCAAGCCCAGTTGAAATCAGCAGGGGTTCACAATGTGCAAAAACTGGCGAATTTTCTGACGCAATACCCTGAATACAGGGTATCAATCGAAGGCCATACCGACAGCACCGGCGGTGAAGAGCATAATCAAGGCTTGTCCGAACGCCGCGCCCATTCTGTAAAATCGGCATTAATCAACGACGGCATAAGCAGTAACCGCATCGCCACAGAAGGCTATGGCGAGGGTTCCCCTATCGCCAGCAACGATGATGCAAGCAGCCGCCAATTGAACCGCCGCGTGGAAATTATTCTTTCCGATGCCAATGGCAATATCGCACCACGTTAGGTCAAGCTGATGAGCACGGTAGCGGCTACTGTACTGAGCCTAATTGTTTGTATTTTTTCATGGTATTACACAGCGTGTTTTAACAAATACTCTTCGT
>DBNW01000074.1:0-27583 GCA_002299425.1 Methylococcaceae bacterium UBA662
ACCAAGCAAACCCAAATTATGCTAACGGCATTTGGGGAATCGTTGAAATAGATATGAGCCAATTGTCTTCAAAGTCGAAGCGCGTCAATATTACGCTACCCGAACATCTATTAAAAACCGTTGACAAGTATGCAAAGAAGCACGGTGAAACCAGGTCTGGATTGTTGGCTCACGCTGTCACGGAATACATAAGCAGTCATCAATAACCTCCTGCTTCAACAGCTTTTGTTCAGTTTTAGCTGTGCTTATTGCCGTTTCGTAGCAAGTTTTTAGAACCTGTTCAATATCTTCTACGATCGTTTAAAACAGCGGGATGAGAAAAACTTACCCCAGTGACATAAGCCGTGAGCAATGCGAACAGGTCAAAGGCCTGCTGGAGCAGGCATTAAAAAAACCGGTAGTGGTTAAATTTATAGTGATGGTAGATAGTTCATCCCATGATAAAAGAAACCACCCTCTACCACTGCGATGCCTGTGAAAGTACCGATTTAATAAAAAATGGCCATTCCGGCAGCGGCAAACAACACTAGGGCGTGTCCTCAATTACAAGAAATTATCTGGCTATGCTCTGTTTGGTTTCCACGGTAATAGGGCTTAATTGAGAGCAACCCCTAGCTTTGTTTAAAAAGAGTGTGAACAGGGTCTTAGAATAAAGCCCGATAAGCGCGGGCGGCTTGCTGCGGGTTAGCCCCGTCATACAAGCCGCCAATTACCGCCAGCAAATCCGCTCCGGCCGCCAACAAGCCGCCGCCATTATCTGGCAAAATGCCGCCGATGGCGGCTAGCGGCAGGGTCAATTCCCGTTTAGCCAGTTGCAAAGTGGCCAACTCAGCCGGAGCCGCTAAGGGCTTGGAACGGGAGGTGAAAAAGCGGCCAAACGCGACATAATCGGCCCCCTGTCGGGCGGCTTCACGGGCCCGTTCAAGGCTGTTGTAGCAGGACACGCCAACAATAGCCGCCGCTCCTAAACACGCTCGAGCCTGCCGAATACTGCCATCGTCCTGGCCTAAATGCACCCCGGCGGCACCCACTTGGGCGGCGAGGTTTATGTTGTCATTGACAATCAACGGCACCTCGTAGCTATTGCACAGTGCAACCAACGCCGTCGCCCAGGCCAGCGCGTCGTGCGGGTGCTTGTTGCGGTATTGCACCAGCACCGCCCCGCCTTGAATCACCCCAGCCACTTCTGCTAACAGCGCCGACAGTGTTTTGTTTTCAGTTTGGGTAATGGCATAAAGCCCCCGGCGCGGGCAGTTCATAGTTCGTCTTCCATCCAGAAAAAACGATTGGGATTATACTGGCCCTTGCCTGGACGGTAGGCGCTGTTCAGGGCGTTCCAAGTGTATTCCTGCGCCTCCATGACCGCTTGCACCGGCTCTAGGCCCTGCGCGATTAAGGCGGCGATGCTGGCCGCTAACGTGCAGCCAGAGCCGTGGTAGCTGTGCGGCAGACGATCCCAGGTATAGGTTTCCCAGAGTTTGCCATCATGATAAAGCCGGTTACTGACCGCTGGCGTGTGTTCGTGGCCGCCGGTAATCAACACATACCGACAGCCTTTTACCAGCAAATCCAAGCCGCTGCCGTCCAATTCCTCATGCCCAGCCAATTGCCGCGCCTCCAGGCTGTTTGGCGTCAATACCGTAACACACGGCAGCAACAACTCCGTTAGCGCATCTAGCAAGCGGGTATTGGCCAATTCCGCGCCACCGCCCGCCGCTAAGACAGGATCGAGTACTACCGGAATATCGGGATATTGCTTTAACACCGCGTAAATCGCTAAGGCCGTTTCGTGATGACCTATCAGGCCGATCTTGATGGCACTGATGGTAAAATCATCCATCAACGTTTTCGCTTGACTGATGATGTGCTCCGGTTGCTGCGGCAACAGTTTTTTTACATTGCGGCTATCCTGCTCGGTCAATGCGGTGATCACGCTGGCGGCATGGCATTGGTGGCTAACCAACGTTTCGATGTCGGCCTGTACGCCGGCCCCGCCGCTAGGGTCATGGCCAGAAAATACCAGTATAATGGGGCGATTTTTTGTCATGGTCACTGTTAAATAAAGTGTTTTGCAGGGCACGCACTACGCGTACCCGAAGCTTTATACCCGGTAATTGCAAACACACTCACCGTACTTCCTTCCATCTCACCGCACTCATGCAACATCCGCCCAAAAACCGCCAAATCATTCTCGACACCGAAACCACCGGGCTTAAGCCCCAAGACGGCCACCGCATCATTGAAATCGGTTGCGTGGAAATGCTCAACCGCAGACTTACCGGCGAAACCTTCCACGTTTACCTTAACCCCGGACGTAAAATCGACCCGGGTGCTATCGCCGTACACGGCATCAGCAATGAATTTTTGCAGGACAAACCGTCGTTCCAGGCTATCGCCGAGGATTTCCTAGCGTTTGTCACAGGGTCCGAGCTGGTCATCCACAATGCCCCGTTTGATGTCGGCTTCCTAGATCACGAGCTGTCCCTGTTAGCCGGTTCCAGGCAACGCATCGCCGACTGTTGCCGCGTGTTCGATACTCTGATTTTCGCCTTGCAAAAACATCCCGGGCAACGCAACAGCCTCGATGCACTGTGCAAACGCTACGGCGTAGACAACAGCCGCCGCGATGTGCACGGGGCGCTATTAGACGCACAAATTTTAGCCGAGGTGTATCTGCTGATGACCGGCGGCCAGTTTTCCTGGTTGGACAACCACGGTCTCTGGCAAGCTAAAACCGCCACCGAACCCGCCCAAGCGAACACCAAAAACCGTCCTCCCCTGAAAATCATCACCTGCACCGCGCAGGAACAGGACGAACACGAACAACGCTTGCAGGCCATCCTCAAAGAAGCCGGCCATTGCCTCTGGCAGCCATAAAAAACCTAGCGGCAGCGGCGCAACCGGCGTTTTACCTAGCCTTTGCAGACCGGTTCGGTTTTTAGACTGTTGTCGCTAAAACACCGCATAATGGCCGCCATTCTACCGCTTGACCTGGTTACTGCCATTGTTTCTTAAAAAAAACATCCATGCACAAACTTGTCTCTAAACACGATTATTTTTTCCAGTTCGCCTGTTTTTTTGAGGCCTCGCTGGCCTTTATCGCCCTGTTTATGGGCTGGCTAGTCAATCTTAACCCGTTGCAAATACTGCATTTTTCAGAACCTGCCGTGTTCTTTGGCATGCTTGGCACGTTGCCGTTGTGTTTGCTGTTCTGGGTCTTAACGCGGCTGCGCCACCCTGCCATCACCGAAATAAGGCAGCTGCTGCTGACTGGCTTGGCATCCTGGATGAGTCGCTGCCATTGGACCGATTTGCTGGTATTAGCGGCTATCACCGGTTTTTCCGAAGAATTGCTATTCCGGGGTGTATTGCAACCGTGGCTGGAAACGCATTGGGACAAAACAGCGGCCTTAATTGGCAGCAATGTGCTGTTTGCCCTAGCCCATGCCGTCACGCCGTTATACCTGTTGCTAACCTGGCTGGTCGGTTGCTATTTAGGTTTGGCGTTGGATTACGGCGGCGAAAGAAATTTATTAACCCCGATGATTATTCACGGACTGTATGATTTTTTCGCTTTCATGGCCTTGCAGCGGGCTTACTTGGCATACGCGGTCAACGCAGACCTGCGTTGTCCAGCGCAGAAAAAACCGCCCAAATCAGGCCTTGATAAACCCTAAAAATCGCACGCTGCCTCCGCTAAACTGGCCTGCCACCTGTTCTCGTACAACAGCCGCGTGCAGTCGTCCACAGGCAAGGGCTTACTCAACAGGTAGCCTTGAACTTCATCACAACCGTGCTCAATCATAAAATCCAACTGCGCCTTGGTTTCCACGCCTTCGGCGATCACCTGCAAGTGCAGGCTATGGCCGAGCGTGATAATGGCGACGGCGATGGCGGCGTCATCCGCATTGACCGTCACCCCGGCCACAAAAGACTTGTCTATTTTGAGCATGCCGATGGGGAGTTTTTTCAAGCGGCTGAGCGAGGAATAGCCGGTGCCAAAATCGTCAATCGCTATGCGGATGCCCAGAGCGTGCAGCTCCTCTAAAACAGCAACGGCTTCATCAGTCCCATCTATCATGGCGCTTTCGGTGATTTCCAATTCCAAGCGGCCGGGTGGCAGGCCGCTGGCCGCCAAAATCTCACTGACACGCGCAACAAAACCTTTTTTCTTAAGCTGGAGGGCGGAAACATTCACCGCCAAACGCAAATCGCCCAAATTCATGTCAGCCCAGCGTTTTCCTTGGACGCAGGCCGTCAGCAGTGCCCATTCCCCGACTGCCCCAATCAACCCGGAACTTTCGGCGATGGGGATGAATTCGGCCGGCGGGATGCCCCCTAAGGCGGGGCTGTGCCAGCGCAGCAATGCTTCCATGCCGACAATGCGGCCACTACGGGCCACCACCTGCGGCTGGTAATGAAGCTCCAGTTCATTGCTCGTCAGCGCATGGCGCAGGGCGTTTTCTATCTGGGAATAATGGCGGATGCGTCCGTTCATGGCCTCGGTGAAAAACCGGTAGCCGTTACGCCCGCCTTGTTTGGCATGGAACATGGCGGTGTCGGCAAAACGCAGCAAGTCTTCCCGGTCTTCGGCGTCATCGGGAAAAATGCTGATGCCGATGCTGGCGGTGACGAACACCTCGTAACGGCCAATGCGGAACGGTGCCGCTAAGGCCGCCAAAATTTTTTCGGCCACGGCCGCCGCATCCGGGATGTCGGTGATATCGGGCAACAGCAGGAGGAACTCATCGCCAGACAGCCGGGCCAAGCCATCGCTTTCACGCAGGCGGCCTAACAAACGCACGGCCACCGCCTGCAACAAGCCATCCCCTACCGAATGCCCGAACGAATCGTTGGTTTGCTTGAAATTGTCCAGATCAATAAAAAATAAGGCGGCCCTACCGCCTTGGCGGTGGGTATGGGCTAAAACCTGTTGCAGCCGGTCATTGGCCAATTGCCGGTTGGGCAGTCCGGTGAGCGGGTCATAGTGCGCCAACCGGTTGAGGCTGGCCTGCGCTTTGAGAATCTCTTCCCTTTCTCGGGCGTTGTCCAGAATCAGCGAAAGCGAATGGGCGAAACTCATAGCCAGCAACTCGTCTTCTGCGGTAAAGGGTTCGCCATCCCATTTGTCGCACAGGTAAATGCGCCCGTAGACGCGGCGGTTGTGGGACACGGGTACCGCCAATAAGGATTTCATCGGCGGATGGTGCGGGGGGAACCCGGCCGCTTGCGGGTGCGTGGACAGGTCTTCCAGGCGGATGGCGGTGTCTTCCCGGATCACCAGACCCAGCAGGCCGCTGCCGGCCGGCTTCTGGTCGATCAGCCGGGCTATTTCGTCACTGATGCCGACGCTAACAAACTCGGTTAGAACCCCTTCCTGATCGAGTAGGCCGATGGCCCCGTAACGGGCTTCTAAGAGCTTGGTCAAGGCATCAATGGCGCGCTGCAACAAATCCTTCTCTAAATTGGAGTGGGCCAAAACGGCGAGCAACGCCCGCGACGCTTCGTGCAGTTCGGTGAGGCGCGCCGACCAACGCGCCAACTGGTCCCGTTCGGTCTCGGCCAGACGGCAATAATGGCGGGCTTGCCGAAGCAAAAACCGCTGTTGTTGCAGCAACCCGCGCAGCAGGCTGCTTTGGGTCACGACACCGATAAACTGGCCGGTTTCGTCGAGCACCGGCAAGCCTTCCAACTGGCTTTTCTTGATTAGTCCAAGACACGCTGAAAGGGCTGTCTTAGGGCCAATACTGAACAACGGCCGATGCTCCACCAAGTCGGCAAAAATCCAATGGGGGTGGGCGGCACTATCACGTTCGCTGGCCAAACCACAGAAAACCTCGGCCCCGTCCGCCGCATCCGTGAATACCGCAAACAAAGTGCCTTCCGGCTCATGCCCAGGGCGCTCCTCCTCCAGCACACGCTTTACCCGTGGCCACAGGCAATCGACAGCGGTCAGGCGTTTCATGTGATCGTCTGGGCGGTGAGGGTCACGGCTATGTCGAGGTCGATTTGCAGCACCTCTTCCGCGCCCATCATCGGCTTGACGTGTGTCAGCACGAAGGCCACGACCTGCTCTTTCGGCATGCGCCGTAACAGGTTTTCCCGGATCAGGATGTCGCCGATGATGTCATCGTCGAGTTCGATATGGCTGAAGGGTATTTTCACCAACAACGACAGGGCACGGCGGACGGCGTGGCAGCCTATGGAGGCCTCACGCCCCAGCACCAGGGCGTCACGGAACGGCGGTATTTGGTATTCGGTAATGCGCGCTACTACATCGTTTTTTATTTTTGGGCCATTCATATTCCAACCTTATGTGCTCATCGGCACAGCACGCCGCCAAAATCCAACACCGGGCCTTATTGCAGCACGCCTTGCAATCCGATCCCAATGCCCCGTTGTTAGCTCACTGCAAGAAGCGTCGCGCTTTTTTTAAGCGTGCCGACCCGGATTCCAATACGCTACAAATCCAAATAACCGGTCTCCTCGTGCAGCACCGTATCCAAGCCTTGTACTTCTTCGTCAGGCGTAACCCGCAGACCCAACCCGACATCGAGCACTTTCAAGATCAAAAAGCTGAACAGGGCACTCCAGGCTAGGGTCACTGCAACAGCCAAAGCCTGAATGCCCACCTGATCAAGAATGGACACACCTTCCGGCAAGCCCAGACCGCCTAGGCTGCGGTCGGCAAAAACACCCGTCAGCAGGGAACCGGTGATACCGCCGATACCGTGGACGGGAAATACATCTAAGGAATCGTCAATTTTTAGGGTGCGCTTGACATACTGGGTAGCGTAAAAGCACACGATGCCTGCGGTCACACCTATTACCAAGGCACCGAAAGGCCCTACAAAGCCACAAGCCGGGGTGATCGTCCCCAACCCCGCTACCATGCCGGTGACAATGCCCAGTACGCTAGGCTTGCCAAAGCGCCACCATTCGATGACCATCCAAGTCAGTGCGCCGGAAGCGGCGGCGACATGCGTAACGAGCATCGCCATGCCGGCGCGGCCATCGGCGGTCAAGGTGCTGCCGGCGTTAAAACCGAACCAACCCACCCACAACATACCGGCACCGGTGACCACCATGGTCATGTTATGCGGCGGCATCGGCGTAACCGGAAAACCTTTGCGCTTGCCCAGTACCAAAGCCGACACCAAGGCGGCGATTCCGGCGTTGACATGGATGACAATACCCCCGGCAAAATCCATCGCGCCCAACTGCGCCAGCCAACCGCCGCCCCACAGCCAGTGGCAAATGGGCAAATAAACCAACACCAACCACAAACCACTGAACCACAGCATGGCAGAAAACTTCATGCGTTCGGCGAAGGCACCGACTATCAAGGCCGGCGTGATGATAGCAAACGTCATCTCGAACATGAAAAAGACGGTTTCAGGAATATCCCCGATCACTGTGTCTGTGCCCATGCCGGGCAAAAACGCCTTGGCAAGACCGCCGATCAGTGCCTGCCACGATCCGCCGTCGGCAAAAACCAAACTGTAGCCACCCACCAACCACAAAATGGACACTAAGCAGGTAATGGCGAAACACTGCATCAGCACCGACAGTACGTTCTTACTTCTGACCAACCCCGCATAAAACAACGACAAACCGGGAATGGTCATAAACAGCACCAGCGCCGTTGCCGTTAGCACCCAGGCCGTATTGCCTGCATTAAACGAGCCTGCCAGCACCCCGCTAGGTGCCAGCAACAAGCCTGCCACGAACAGGCTTTTGACATAAAAAAACAGGTTGCGTCCCTGTCATCAAACGGCGTCTTCGCCGGTTTCCCCCGTCCTGATGCGGATCACTTGCTCCAAATTGGAGACAAAAATTTTGCCATCGCCAATTTTTCCGGTGTTAGCCGATTTAACGATGGCTTCCACAGCCTTATCCAAAATTGCGTTGGTGACAGCAATTTCCAATTTCACTTTCGGCAAAAAGTCAACCACATACTCCGCACCCCGATACAATTCGGTGTGACCCTTCTGGCGGCCAAAACCTTTAACTTCCGTCGCGGTCACACCGGTGACGCCAATATCCGAGAGTGCTTCCCTAACATCGTCCATTTTGAATGGCTTGATAATAGCGGTAATTAATTTCATGCGGCCTCTTCACGGTTGAAAATCTAGATTAGAAGCGGCAATCATAGTGAATTCTGCAGCCGCGTACAATTTTTGCAGGATTCAGCAGCACCCGCACCACCCTGACCATGCGGCTGGTACATCCCCTGTGTTGTTGTATAATCGCCGCACAAACGGCTACCTAGGATTTGGCTATGCTAAAAAACCGCTTCAGCAAGCAACTGATTAGCAGCGCATTTGACCTAATGCCGATGGTCGCGGTGGTACTCGTTTTCCAGGTGCTGGTAGTCAGGCAACCGATACCCGATGCCCTGCACTTGATCTTCGGCAGCGTCTTGGTTGTCATCGGTTTGACTTTGTTTGTGCTGGGTCTGGAACAAAGCCTGTTCCCGCTTGGCGAGGGCATGGCCTATGCCTTTGCGCGCAAAGGCAGCGTCTTCTGGCTGTTGCTGTTTTCCTTTTGCCTAGGCTTTGGCACCACCGTGGCCGAGCCGGCCTTAATTGCCATCAGCGATGAGGCGGCCCGAGTCGCTGCACCCGAGCAAAGCGCAGAGGCTGCTGCGGCGCAAAAAAGCTACGCCTTCGGTTTGCGCCTGACCGTGGCCCTGTCCGTCGGTACAGCGATTGTCTTAGGGGTGCTGCGCATCCTCCGGGGCTGGCCGTTGCACCGTCTGATCATCGGCGGCTATTGCCTGGTCATTGTCCTAACCCCGTTCGCCCCCGCCAGCATCGTCGGGGTTGCCTACGATTTCGGCGGTGTCGCCACCTCCACCATCACCGTGCCTTTAGTAACGGCTCTAGGCGTCGGCTTAGCCTCGTCCATCAAGGGTCGCAACCCCATGATCGATGGCTTCGGCCTGATTGCCTTTGCCTCTTTGATGCCCATTATTTTCGTGTTGATCTACGGGATGCTGTCATGATTGCCTGGCTGAGCCATTTCGCCCAAGTGCTACTCGCTACCTGCCTGGATGTCCTGCCTATCGCTGTGATCATTATTGGCTTTCAACTCTGCGTGCTACGCAAACCGATGCTCCACCCCGGTAAAATCGCCATCGGTTTTGTCTATGTGTTACTGGGCATCGCCTTTTTTTTAGAAGGCCTGGAAATGGCCTTGTTTCCCTTAGGCAAGCTGATGGCAGCGCAACTCACCTCGCCCGAATTTCTAGGTGTCACTGGCACCGAACCCCTGGCCTGGTACGCCTATGGCTGGGTTTATGTGTTTGCCGCCAGCCTAGGCTTCGCCGCAGCCTTGGCAGAACCGTCACTGCTGGCGGTGGCACTTAAGGCCGAGCAAATCTCCGGCGGTGGCATACGCGCCCTTAGCTTAAGGCTGACTGTAGCCCTAGGCGTGGCGGTGGGACTGGCGCTGGGTAGTTTCCGCATCGTCACCGGCGGCAGCCTGCATCTTTATATCGCTACAGCCTACGCCGTGGTCATTCTGCAAACACTGTTTGCACCCAAAGCCATCATTGCCTTAGCCTACGATTCCGGCAGTGTCACCACCTCCACCGTCACCGTACCGCTGGTGACAGCCTTAGGGCTGGGCCTGGCTGCGGCAATACCCGGACGCAGCCCGCTGCTGGATGGCTTCGGTCTCATTGCCTTCGCCTGTCTATTTCCCATCATTGCCTTGCTCGGCTACGCGCAGTTAGCGTACTGGCGGGACAACCGCAATACTAAACCTTGAGGCCTTTATGCACTTTAAACTCATCATTGCCTTCGTCGAAGACGAGAAAACCGACCTGGTGCTGGCTACCGCGCGGGAAAACGGTGCCAAGGGTGCAACCGTCATCAGCAATGCCCGTGGCGAAGGCCTCAAACAGCAGCGGACTTTTTTTGGCTTGAACCTGGAAAGCCAGCGCGATGCGCTGCTCATGCTGGTTGAAGAACACTTAAGCCGACATATCTTGGAAAAAATCGCCAGCGTCGCCGAATTTGACAGCAAACCGGGTACCGGCATCGCTTTCCAAGTCGATGTCGAGGATGCCATCGGCGTCAGCCACCAAGTTGAAAAACTAACCTACGAAATTGAGGACAAACTATGATAGAAAAAGAAAAAATTATCCGTGTCCGGGATGTCATGAAAACCGATTTCGGCATCATTGAAGGCATCGCCACCGTGGCTGAGGCGCTCATGGCTATGAAAACTTTTAAAACCTCGGTGCTGGTGGTCAACAAGCGCCATGACGACGACGAATACGGCATGATCACCTCCGGCGACATCGCCCGCCATGTACTGGCCAAAGACAAGCCTCCGGAACGGGTGAACGTCTACGAAATCATGACCAAACCGGTCATTTCCGTACACCCGGACATGAATATCCGCTATTGCTCAAGGCTCTTTTCCCACTACGGCCTAGTCAGGGCACCGGTGCTGGAAAACAAAACCGTCGTTGGCATGGTCAGCCCGAATACATTGGTTTTAGAAGGGTTGTACAAACTGATCAAAACAGAAAAATGAGTTTCTGCGACCGCTGCGCCGCTGTACCAGAAACGGGCATCAACACACAGCCAACCCCCCTGCTTATAAAACCCAGACACGCGCAGCCCGGCACGGCTCGACATTTGGCTAGGGCGTGCCGTCAAAACAACACGCCATTTCCTACCGATCTAAACCTAAAGGAGGCTTGAGCGCGTGCAACCTAAGCATCACGAATTTAACCTTTCTGCCGGCCTACTGGAACGCATGGACGCTTATTGGCGGGCCGCCAATTACCTATCCGTCGGGCAAATTTACCTGCTGGACAACCCCTTGCTGAAAGAACCGTTAAGACCCGAGCACCTTAAGCCGAACCCCGTCGGCCACTGGGGTACGGTACCCGGCTTGAATTTGATCACCGTACACCTGAACCGCTTGATCAGGGCTTACGACTTGGACATGCTGCTCATCTGCGGCCCCGGCCACGGTGGCCCGGCGATGGTGGCCAACAGTTGGCTAGATGGCACATACAGTGCCTATTACCCCAACATTTCGCACGACCTAGAAGGCATGAAAGCGCTGTTCAGGCAGTTTTCTTTTCCGGGCGGCATACCCGGCCATGCCGGACCGGAAACCCCGGGTTCCCTCCATGAAGGCGGGGAACTTGGCTACGCACTGTCCCATGCCTTTGGTGCCGTGTTTGACAACCCGGATCTGATCGCCTGTTGCATCATCGGTGATGGCGAGGCGGAAACGGGGCCGTTAGCGGCCGCTTGGCAGTCAAACAAATTCCTTAACCCGAAACGGGATGGCGCGGTGTTGCCCATTCTGCATGTAAACGGCTACAAAACCGCCAGCCCTGCGGTATTGGCGCGCATTGACGAGGAAGAGCTGGTGCATTATTTCACTGGGCTGGGCTACCGTCCTTATTGGGTGGAAGGCAGCGACCCGGAAATTGTACACACGCGCATGGCCAGCATTCTTGACCAATGCCTGGATGAAATCCGTACAATTCAAGCCCAAGCTAGGATTCCGCGCGAACAACCGGCAGCGCGTCCGGTTTGGCCGTTGGTTGTGTTGCGTACACCCAAAGGCTGGAGTGGTCCTACCAGTGCCGATGGCAACAAAACCGAAGGGGCTGGGCACGCCCACCCAACCCGGCACAACCCGGTACCCGCGACCGTGTTGGAACGCTGGCTAAAAAGCTACCGGCCGGAAACACTGTTCGATGAAAACGGCCGCCCCGTGCCAGAATTGCTGGACTTGCCGCCACAGGGCCTGCGCCGCCTGACTGACAACCCGCACACCAACGGCGGCATTCTGATGCGCGATTTACGGCTTCCTGAATACCAAGACCATGCCGTTGCCGTAGCCTACCCTGGCTGTATCAACGCCGAAGCCACTGGGGTGCTGGGGCAGTTTTTGCGTGAGGTACTCAAGCAAAACCAAGAACAAGCCAATTTTCGGATTTTTGGCTCTGATGAAACCGCTTTAAACCGTCGAGACGGTATTTTTGCAGCCACGAGCCGGGTCTGGATGGAAACCAGCCTGCCGGAAGACACGCATTTGGCACAGGACGGCCGGATTATGGAAATTCTCAGCGAACACACCTGCCAAGGATGGCTAGAAGGTTACTTATTGACCGGTCGGCACGGCTTTTTCCCCTGCCACGAGGCATTCGCTCCTATTGTAGGCTCCATGCTCAATCAACACGCGCAATGGCTAAAAGCTTGCAACCGCATAACTTGGCGGCGTCCCGTTGCGTCGCTAAACTACCTGCTCATCTCGCACCTGTGGCATCAGGGCAACAACAGTTTTTCCTACGAAGACCCAGGCTTTATCGACCATGTCATCAACAAAAAAGCCGAGGTCGTGCGCGTTTACCTGCCGCCGGATGCCAACACTTTGCTGGCGATCACTGACCATGTGTTGCGTAGCCGCAATTACATCAATGTCATCGTTGCCAGTGAACAACCCGCACCCCAATGGTTGACTATGGACGCCGCCGTGAAACATTGCCAGGCCGGCATCGGTGTCTGGGAGTGGGCTTGCAACGATTACGGCGACGAGCCGGACGTAGTGATGGCTTGCGCAGGCGATGTGCCCACGCTAGAAACCTTAGCGGCGATCGATATTTTGCGAAGCACGCTACCGGATTTAAAAATCCGCCTAGTCAACGTGGTCAACCTAATGAAATTGCAACCTAGCAGCGAACACCCTAACGGCCTGTTCGATAAAGATTTTGACGATCTGTTCACCAAAAACAAGCCCATCGTTTTTGCCTACCACGGCTACCCCTGGCTAATCCACCGATTAACCTACCGGCGCACCAACCACTGCAATCTGCATGTTCGCGGCTATCAAGAAGCAGGGGCTGTCTCCACCGCGTTTGATCGGGCGGTCATGAACGGCATCGACCGTTACCACCTCGTCGCCGATGTGATCGACCGGGTACCTCGGTTGCGTAATCAGGCGGTTTATCTAAAACAGCACATCCGCGACAAACTGATTGACCACAAGCAATACATTTACAAACACGGCGAAGACATGCCGGAAATAAAAAACTGGCAATGGCCGATTGTCAGGGACGCGTCTGAAAACTGACCCCATTCGCCCGGATGCCGCTTAGCGTTCAGGCATTGCTGGGCGCAATACGGTAACGGCTGATGTTTGATGGCGGTGGCGCACCCCCGACTAAAAAATCGGCGAAGCGTTGGCTGTACCAAGGAATTTGCAGACTGCCCTTAGTGCCAAAGCCATTAAAAATAGCCAGGTTCGGATGCGTGGGGTTAACGCCGATAAACGGCTGTCTGTCTAAGGTGCAGGGGCGTACCCCGGCCTGTTGGCCAATGACACTGGCGTGCGCCCAGACCTTAGAAACTAAAGCCAACGCAACCATGAGCTGGTTTTGTGCGGTTTCCGTAGGCTGTGTATCCAGACGCCTAAAGTCAAAGCTTGCACCGGTGCGGAATTCGGTTTCAGACAACGGGATTAACCAATGACCGTAATTCAGCATCGGCCAGGGCCGGTGTCCTGATTCCAGCCGCAAGTCCAGGATTTCACCTTTTACCGGTCGGAATGGCAGCCATGAAAACCACGGGTTGTAGCGGGCGTGATGGCCTTCGCAAAAAACCACTTTTAGGGCTTCAATGTCCCGCCAGCGCAGGGTAGCGGCCACGGTCAAATCCGCGTGGTCAAACGGCGCGTGCCGGTAACTGTGGGTGGCGATAAAAAAAATTTTCAGGCAAGCCAGCAACGGCTTGATCAACAAGTAACCGGTTTGCCGTTGCTCCAAGCAACCGAACGGCGCATAAAAACGACCCGTTTGCTCACCCGGCTGGATGCCCGACAAATACGCCGAGTACCCCGCCGTTTGCAACCGCTGTTCGGCCTGTTTGATGTCGGCTAGGTCGCGCAGCAAGCGCAGCATCGGCTTTTCTACATAAAACACCTGTCCAAACTGCCCGGCCAATTCCTGGTAAAGCCGTTTAGCGGTCGGCAAGCAGGCATCAACCCCGGCAGATTTGACCAAGCGCGGACCCGTGAGCGGATTGACCAGCCCGGCCGCCACCTTAGAGGCATTGTCCGCCCCGTCATCCACCACCATCACCCTAAAGCCCCGTCGAATTAGCTCAAAAGCCAGTAGACTGCCGGCCAAGCCTTGCCCAACCAGCAAAAAATCAACCTTAATCACCGACCACCGTGCTCCGACTCGGATAGCCGCCGTTGCCAAATGGCAACTCTGTCGGTTAACCCGTCCAGGTCAAAGCCCATCAAGCGCCGATTTTCCAGCACTCGGCGGCCTGCCACCCAAACATCGGTCACTTGCTGGCGGTTTGCTGCGTAAACAATTTGCGACACCGGGTGGTACAGCGGTTGGCTCTCCAGTTCGCCTAAGTCGATGGCGATGACGTCGGCAGCCTTGCCGCTAGTCAACGAGCCGATTTCTTCAGCCAAACCCAAGGCTTTCGCGCCATTCAAGGTAGCCATGCGCAAAGCACTCGCCGCCGACACCACACTGGCGTCCTGAGCGACTGCCTTGGCTAACAGTGCTGCCGTGCGCATTTCGCCGAGCATGTCTAAATCGTTGTTGCTGGCCGCACCGTCGGTACCCAGTGCGACGTTAATCCCGGCCGCTAGGCATTGGGCGACCGGGCAGAAGCCGCTGGCCAGTTTTAGGTTGGATTCCGGGCAATGCACAATGTGTCCACCCGCCTCGGCCATCAGAGCAATGTCTTCGCGGGTAAGCTGGGTCATGTGCACCGCTAGCAATGACGCATTCACCAAACCCAGTTCCTGAAGCCGTTGCAAGGGCCGCTTACCGGTTGCTTGAACCGCTTGCTCAACTTCAAAAGCGGTCTCGTGAACATGGATATGCACCGGCAGCCCGGCTTGTTTGGCCAGTTGGCCAACTTTCGCCAGCGACAGGTCGGAAACGGTGTACGGCGCGTGCGGGGCGAACGCCGCCGACAGCAACGGTTGTCCTTGCAGGTGTGCGTACAGTGCCTGGCCTTTTTCTAAATAAGCCTCGGCGTGCTGCGCCCAAGCCGTTGGAAAATCGACCACAATCAGCCCGACACAGGCGCGAATGCCAAATAACGCCGCCCGCTCGGCGGTAATGTTGGGGAAAAAATACATGTCGTTGAAACAGGTAGTACCGCCGCGCAGCATTTCGGCAATCGCCAAGTCCACGCCATCGCGGACAAATTCCGCGCCCATCCATTGCCGCTCCCGTGGCCAGATATGGCGGTCTAACCAAGCCATCAACGGCACGTCGTCGGCAATGCCGCGTAGCAAGGTCATGGCGGCATGGGTATGGCAATTGACAAAACCGGGCAACAAGGCGTGGCGGGGCAGATGCACGGTTTCAAGCGCTTGATAGGCTTGCCTAGCCTGCCGCGTGGGCAGCAGGTCGATGATGCGGCCTGCGTGAATAGCCAGGCTGTACTCCGGGTAGCTTACCGCTTCCGGCTCTACGGGTATAATCCAGCCGGCGTGGATAAGGGTGTCAATTTGGATCATGACCTGACTGTTTTGTAAAAATAGGGATTGGCGGGCAGACTGGCTGGGTCACTGTACCTAACACAAAACACTCGCGTCAGCTTAGAACAGCTTTATTACAGACTGCTTGAATAGTTTAATGCCTGAAAGTCTTGTTGATAACATTCAACAATTGAAGCCCTTAACGTTTCGGATATTGTTTTGTGCTTCGGTGGGCCGTCTATTACAGGACTTTTGTTAATGGGATATGAATGGGCGTTGACAAGGTTTAAGCCAAACCGATCGTTGATATGCGTTACCCACGCATCGTCCAATTTGTTTTCCAGCTTGTACCATGTCACTTGCGAATTGATGAATTCTACCTGCGGTCTCAAGTGGTTATCCAAGCAACCGGGCTTTTTTTTATAGCGTTTTATGATCTTTTCCCCCCAACTATCAATCGGCACCTTGCCCTCGGGGTTACGCATGCGGTATTCGGACTCGAAACGGTGAAGGGGATTTCTGACCACGGTAAAAATAAAATCAAATTTTGAAAAATCAAACAGGCTGCCTAACACATCCAGGTGGAGGTGTTGAGGCGATATGCGCATAACGTTGTTTAAAAAGCCACTGTTGTTGCCGTGTGCCAGAAATTCAATAGCATAACCGTTGCGCTTGAACAACGCCTCGACAAACGTACCCCCTGTTTTTGGGATGTGTATGAATAAAATGGTCTTACCTTCTTTGTGAAAAATAGGCATTTTTAAGCGGCGTCGTTTAAAAACGCTTTCAGTTGCGCCACGACCCATTTTGCTGCCATTTTAGGATGGCTGATTGAATAGTCCCGGTTCCTGTTCTTAACGGCCTGGGGATTTTGCTCGGAAAGCAAAATCCACTGGGTGGGAATGTGTTTTGGCTGAGTTGCGATTTGGGCTTGATCGCCATGCCATTTGACGGTGCTGAGCGTGACGTTTTCTGGTAGGGGTGAATGGATAATGCCGTTCACGTTATAAAACCAAGCAATTTTATGTTGCTGTGTGCCTGAATGGCATAAATAAAAGTCGGCAACAGCGGCCATTGCTATCACCTCGGTTATCGGCAAACCGTTGATATTGATAATTTGCCGAGCAAAATCAATACCCGCAAGATTTCTCTGTAAATCATTAACAATGGCTTGTATTTCAAGGTCAAGCCCCGCCACCCCTGCCGCCCACGGATTGATAACAGTGTCCGAGGGCATTGAGAAGCCATCGACTATTACTGTACCGTTAGGGAAGGCTTCAAAGAAGCTGTTTAAAACGGCACCGACAAATTCCCGTTGATTCAAAAGGCGCCGTCTCAGCCGTTGCACGGAGACCCAAAAAACAGGCTGTTTGTTGTCGCTGCTGCTTTTAGCCTGCTTGTAGTTGTCGGTACCTCCCGCCGTAGGCTTAAAGTGTTGCAACAAGACACGGGTCAAGCTCAGCGGAATATAAGTGCTTCCCAAATTGGCACCGTAGCGAATTTTTATCCACCGCTCCCCTTCGGCAAACACCTGTGTTTGTGGAAAACTCTGTATGGACACCGCGTCTGTTGAAAAAACATGACTCAAATCCCCTAACGGAAAACAGGGGCTGACTAGGTAAAATTCCCTTTTAATCGAACCCGTCAACAGGGGTAATTGGTACAAAGCGGGCAACAGGTTCCAATAAACATGGGCAAAATTAAGGGAGTCAAATGCGATAACTCCCCGGCTGCATTCTGCGCTGATCAGGCCGCCGATGAGTGCACAACCTAACTCATAAGCATGTGTTTTATGACAAATTTCCTCTAAACAAAAAGAATTTTTTCCCTGCGCTTTCAGCGCAAACTCTTTGCACTCGCCATTTTCCAGCCACAGAAAATGATCCACAGGAAAGCCTTGACCTAGGGCCTTGCTGAACAGCACCGCATCGCCACAAGGACCAGAAAATTTCAGGTAAACCGTTAAGTTAACGTCCAAAAACAATTCGTAACTGGCCATCCTGGCACCTGAAACAGGGCAGTAGATAACCATTTTTGCGCCCATGCAAGATGCCCATTGAAAGCGCCTTATCGCCCTGTGGCCGACCCATTCGTTTAATTCACTGACAGCAGCGAAAAACATTTCGCTGTAGCGGAACACACCGTTGTTAGGCATAAACTCAAACCACCAATTGTTGACCGTTAAAACGCCGTCCCTGATTTTATTCGGGGCGGCTGTTTTTTTTTGCAAACGATAAGCCGGATGTACGGGTATTTTCTTTACCGTGCATGTTCCCTAGCAAAGTATTCATTGGATGCACCCTGGGGCTGAAAAGCGACACCTTCTGCAAAAAATACAGTGGGGTTATTGACAATTTCACGCGCCGCCAAAAACTGGGCGTAATAATTGCGGGAGGCAAACCCAAACGCCGGTCCTTGGTAATAATCAACGATACGCATAAAATCAGCGCCCATATAACGTTGTGCCCGCTTCATGCCACCAATGCCGTGGTTGTAGGCAGTCAGGGCCGACGGCCAGTTGCCCAGTTTTTTGTAGGCGTGACTTAGGTAATGGCTGGCACCGATGGCAGAGGCGAAGGGATCCATGCGCCGGTCAAGCGTGTTGCCATCCGGCATAAATGTCTTCGCGGCCCCCTCGGTGAACTGCCACATGCCGACAGCACCCGCGGAAGAGCGGGCGGCGGGTTGGAACGAAGACTCTACGTGCGGCAAATAGACCAGATCTTCCGGCAAACCGGCGTTACGGAAAATTTCCCGAAAGCGCAGGTCATAGCCGCTGCTGATCTCCAGGCCGCGTTTAAAGCGCTCGCGGGTGCCGCGTTGACCCCTAACGCGCTCGCTGGCACCCGACACAATACTGCCAATGGGTTTCCCTGTGCTTTCAAGTTTAGCGACCAATTGTTGGTCAGACGGGCCTAACGGCACCTGGTAACGCAACTTGTTTTCCAGATCGATAAGTCTCACCTTCCAATAATCCCGTCTTGCGTTCATGACGGATTTTTGTTCACTGGTCAAGCCCTCAGCGACATAACCGGGCAAAGTTAACACCTCGTAAATAACATCCATATGGCGGTTGTCATGAAAAACCACCTGCGACCGTCGCCACACGGCGTAGGTATTGCGCCAAAACGCCACTGCCGGTTCCAATCCGGGCGGTTTTGGGAATAGGCCCGCGTAGGACCCTGGCGGGTATCCCTTAATGACCTGGACAGGGTAGTGGGAGTGTTCGCTAACACCGCCAGTATTTTGTTGCGTGTGCTTCTCGTGCTCATCTTTATTGACCGGCGCATTGCCGCCACAGCCGTTTAAAAACGCCAGTACAACGAAAGCCAAAGAAAGAGTTAGGGGGCAACGGTTCATTGTGTTTTTCTCCTAAGAGAGCCCGGTTCGGCACGGGCAGAGCGGCTAATTCAAGCCGTTAAAACAAACCTCGACACGGCCGCCAGTCGCAAACCTGAAAGCAAATACGGCGGGAGACTTGTTTTTTCCAGTAAAAACCGACCGGCATTGTAACCGGTTACACCGTTCTGGCAAAACCTCAAGCCCGACGGTTTTTTGCTGACTGAAGCCTGATACCATCAGCCCGTTTTTAACGCAAACCGGGGGAAGCTTCACCCTGTGTGCCCGGCTAATGGCGGTTTTTTAACACCAGCTTGCCCAAAGACGGCAAAACCACAAAAGTGCAGGTGACTACCCAAAAAATACCAATGGTAATCACCAAACCCATGCTGGCAACACCCTGGTGGCTTGAAAAAGCCAAGCCGGCAAAGCTAGAGCTGGTGGTCAGGGCACCGTAAAACATCGCCCGTGCGGTGCTGGACTGGTAGATATTTTGTTGCTCTGACAAAGAGTGCCGCAATTTTTCGACCATGTGGATGCCGTTGTCGACGCCGAAACCCAGCAACAAGGGCAAGGCGATGACATTGGCGAAATTAATGGGGGTCTGGGTTAAGACGGTGCTAGCCATGGTAAACAGGCCGGCTAATAGCAACGGCACCATAATCAACACGGTGTCCGTAAGGCTACGCCGGATTACCAGCAAAACCACGGCTATGGTAATGAGGGCCGTGTAAATAGCCTGCCGGAAAGCGGCCAGCACCTCCCTCATGGACTCCCAATACATAACCGGCAAGTCTGTGGCATCCGGGGCGACTGCTTGCACTTCGGTAATAAAATTTTCCAGATTTTTTAAATCGTTCAGGTTGTTTTTTGGAAACACCTGGATACGATACCAACCGTCTGCGCTCAACCAGCGCTGTTTTAGCTCTTGCGGCAAATTCTCTAGGGTGACGGCATCGGCCTCTAAACCGGCAAAAATTCGGTTCATGACAATCGGCAAGGTTCCTAACAGGCTGGTTTGCAAACTGGCGGCAAATTGCCCACGGTCCGGCTCCATGCGATTGTCAAGCTCTAACAGCACGCCCTCCAGCCCTGTTTTTAATAGGTTTAGAGTATTTTTTTCATGTGCATCGGTTTTACCCGGCAAAACCCGGTCGATGGTATCGAGCATTTTGACCATGCCTGCATCGGGCCGTGGGTTCAGCTCCAATGCTGGAAAACGCTCACCATGAAAACCTAAAAGCATGCGCATTTCTTGGATGATGGGCAATTTTTCTGCTTGGTCGCCGGGGACAAGATCGTACAAACTGACAGTCCGGTCAACCGAGGGAAGCTGTTCTAGCTGCCGCTGCAAGGCCTTTGCCCGGTCGCTGTCTTGGGTAATGACGGCTAACGTCATGGGCGTGGCATTTTTGTCTTTAACCAATTCCTTGAAAGCAATGACCGATTCGGAATGGGGATCGCGCAAGTTAATCGGGTTAAAATCGGTCTTTACCCAGGGCAGCAAAGCGCAGGCAACCAGCGCCAAAACAAGCGTGGCTACGGCAATGGGCTTGGCAAAATGCAAAGTAAATGCGGCCAACTGCTTAGGTATCCCGTCAAACAAGCCCGGCTGAGTCGGGTCAACCGCTCCGCTCACTTTAGGGGCGGGCAGAATCCTTAGCAGCACGGGCAGCACCGTCAAGGTGACACCTAAGCAGATGAACAAACTGGTACCCGCCAACAAGCCCAATTCTGACACCCCCTTGTAGTCGGTCGGGATAAATGCGTACAAACCTATGGCCGTAGTCGCAGCACACAGCAACAAAGAGGGACTGGTCGCCGCCAAAGTTTCTTTTAAGGCTGTGGTCTTGCCGTAGCCTTTCAGTAGGCCATCACGGTAACGCAAACAAAAATGAATGGCGTATTCAACCCCTAAGCCTATGTTGGACACGGCAAAGGCGACTGAAATTAAATTTAAATCGCGCACCGCAACCGCAGCAAACGCGCCACAAAAAACCAAACCCAAAACCAGTGTTATGCCGGTTGATAGGGTCAGGGACCAGGAACGGTAGGCCAACGACAAAATACCCACCACGACCACCAACGAAAACAGACTGGCAACAAAAGTACCCGTACCCATGCCGGCTATTTCATCATCTTCAAGGCCTACCTCGCCGGTGATTAAAATTTGGACGGGCGGCATATTAGGGACTTGAATTTGTTTTTCCATGCTACGGACGGCCGTGATAGCGGCTTGCGCCGGCCGCACCTTCGTGTAATCAAACACCGGCTTCGCTAAAACCCAGCCAACACTGCCGAAATCGGCGTTTTCGCCGGCGATCGAACCCTGCCAAGACAGCATGGTCTGTTCGCCTTTAAGCCTGTCGTGTACAACCGATGAAAGTGTTTTTACCAGAGCAAACCAATCGGCCAGCACCTCCTGACCCTCTCCGGCATGGCTTAGGGTGTCTTGCAGTATGGAAAAAAAACCGGCTAAATTCGGCTCTTGGTAAATCCTGCCTAAAAACGGCTGGGCTTGGGAAAAGGTGTCGGACACCGCCTGCAATGCGTCGGCTTCAAGATACAGCAGGCCATTTTTTCTAAAAAAAGCGTTGTTCTCCGGCAAGTACACCGCTTCAAAATTGGTCTTGTCGGCCTTAAGCATACGTTCTAGGCGTTGGCTGGCCGCTTGGGTTAACTCCGGCGTAGCTGATTTCACCACCAGCAGCAACGTTCTGAAATCATGGGGGAATTGCTGCTCAAACCGTCTGCGATTTTGCTGAAATGGCGCCTCCGGGGCCACCAATTCTGCCGTATCGGTATTCACCCTTAGCGTGGACGCGGTGTATTCCCACGCCAAATAAGCACACAGGAGCGTCCCCATCAATACGATAAAAGGGTGCTTAAGGCTCCACTCTCCCCACCCGGCAAGCACGCTCTGCCCATAGCTTTTTAAAGACATAATTCAATAATTTAAAGTAAATAATAACGATCGCCCATGCTCTTTAAAGATGGGCGGTAAGCAGAGGAAGCGAACGAGGATTGGCTTTAAGGGCAGGCCCCCTCAAGCGACCTACCGATTAGCAAACGGCTTCGTACTCCTTAAGCACCCTGCCAATTCAGGCTGTCACCTCCCGGTGATGGGGTGCCGGAATTCTTGCTAGTAGGGCGGCGAACTGACGCAACTCGGCTACTTAGGCGCAGCCAAAACCCATTCGCTAAACAGCGACGGGGGGTTCGGCCAACAAATTATCGACGCGCTGAAATCCTTTGGGCAAAGCCAGACCTCTTTTGCCACAGGCAGCGCAATACGCGACCCGATCGCCCGGCTTGAGCGTCACTGTGCGCTTGCCTGAGACGACGGTTAATTTCCCAGAGGGTGGCATTCGCGTCCAGGCAACCACCCTGTCTTTGCCTGAAAGCCAATCTTGGCTGTCAAGCTGGATCATTTTACTGCCCTTGCCTTTGCTTAAGGCCGGCAATTCATGAGCCGAAAAAATCAGCAAACGGCCTTGTAACGTAGCCACCGCCAAGCAATCATTCTCAGCCTGCAACAGCAAGGGCTGCAACAAGGCGGCTTTTGCCTCCAGACTGATCACGGACTTGCCCGCCCTGCTCTTAGTCGATAAGTCAGCAGTCTTAATGCGAAAGCCGTAACCCCGGTCACTTGCCAACAGCACCCAATCGTCTGAGTGGCTAGCCTGCATGTACATGAACATCGCCCCGGCGGGCGGATTCAGTCTGCCGGTTAACGGTTCGCCTTGGCTTCTAGCGGACGGCAGATCATGCACCGTGGTGTTGTAAACCCGGCCGGTTGAATCAAAAATTAGCAACGGCTGCGTAGAGCGGCATTTGACGGCGTCTAAAAAACCATCACCGGCACGGTAATTTAAGCTTTCAACAGCGATGTCGTGGCCTTTAGCAGCGCGTATCCAGCCCTTTTGCGACAAAATGACGGTCATCGGCTCATTGACAATCAAGGCCGTAGCCTGCAGTGCTTGAGCGGGTTCACGCGCCACCAAGGGCGATCTTCTGTGGTCGCCGTATTTATCGGCATCTGCCAGCAATTCTTTTTTTATCAATTGATTGAGAATTTCCTTAGACGCTAGCGTCTGCACCAAACGTACCCGCTCAGTTTCCAAGTCATTTTGCTCGCTACGGATTTTTATCTCCTCCAGTTTAGCCAGATGGCGCAGCTTCAATTCCAAAATGGCTTCCGCCTGAGTGTCCGTCAAGCCGAACCGTTGCCTTAGCACCGGCTTAGGGTGTTCTTCGTTTCGGATGATCGCAATCACTTCGTCAACATTCAGGTACGCTATCAACAACCCCGCCAGCACATGCAGGCGCGCTAAAACCTTATCTAAACGATGCTGCAAACGGTAACGCACGGTTTGCGTTCGAAACGCCAACCATTCGATCAAAATAGCCCGCAAGCCCTTGACTTGCGGCCTGCCGTCTAGGCCGATCGTGTTCAGGTTAACCCGATAGCTTTTTTCAAGATCCGTGGTGGCAAACAAATGCAACATCACCGCATCGGCGTCGATGCGTTTGGATTTGGGCATCAGCACAATACGGGTGGGGTTCTCATGGTCGGATTCATCGCGCAGGTCTTCGATCATGGGCAGTTTTTTTGCCAACATCAAAGCGGCTATCTGTTCTTGCAATTTGCTGCCGGACACTTGATAGGGCAAAGCCGTGATAACGATGTTGCCGTCTTCCTGTTCGTAGACGGCGCGCATTTTTATCGAGCCAAGCCCGCAGCGGTACAGTTTCTCCAAGTCTTCGGCCGGGGTGACTATCTCCGCCGAAGTCGGGTAGTCTGGACCTTTGACGAAGGTCATTAGCGTTTGCAACGGGCTTTCTGGGTTGTCCAGCAATTGCACACACGCTTGTACCACTTCCCTTAAATTGTGCGGCGGAATGTCCGTGGCCATGCCCACAGCAATGCCCATCGTTCCATTCAACAACACATTGGGCAAGCGGGCAGGCAACAGCGAGGGCTCGTCCAAAGTGCCGTCAAAATTTTTCACCCAGGGTACTGTTCCCTGCTCCAATTCACCCAGCAAACTTTGTGCGTAGCCGGTCAGTCGCGATTCGGTGTAGCGCATGGCGGCAAAAGATTTTGGGTCGTCCGGCGAACCCCAGTTGCCCTGCCCATCAATCAGCGGATAACGGTAGGAAAAATTTTGCGCCATCAGCACCATCGCTTCGTAACAGGCGGTGTCGCCGTGCGGATGGTATTTGCCCAGCACGTCACCTACGGTGCGGGCAGATTTTTTATACTTAGCTGCGGCACTTAACCCCAATTCGGACATGGCATAGACAATGCGCCGTTGCACCGGCTTAAGGCCATCGGCGATATGCGGCAGGGCGCGGTCCAAAATCACATACATGGAATAGTCCAAGTAGGCTTTTTCGGCAAAATCCTTTAACGGCAGTTGTTCGTAGTTTGCTGCGAGGGCCACTAAACGTCTTCCTCTAAATCCATCTGCAGGGCGCGGCTTTTCTCCAAGCTGTCTTGACGCAATTGTTTACGCAGCTCGGCAGCCGCATAACGCCGATGGTCGGCTGCGCTGTCCAATTGCAAGCGAGGCACTTGCATGGGCTTGCCCTGCTCATCGATTGCTACCATGGTAAAGTGGCAAGATGTCGTATACCGTTTTTCGTAAGTGCGCAAATGCTCCGCAACCACTTTAACGCCGACTTCCATTGAAGAGCGTCCAACGTAATTGACCCGGGCGTGAAAAGTCACCAATTCACCGACGTTGATGTTCTGCTTGAAAAATACTTGGTCCAGTGCTGCTGTTACCACATAGTTCTTACAGTATTTAGCAGCGCACGCATAGGCGACTTGATCCAGCAATTTCAACAATGCCCCACCGTGTACATTGCCGGCAAAATTGGCCATATCGGGAGTCATTAGCACCGTCATGGTTAGTGTTTTTTCTTGATTACTCATGCACTTCCTTGAAAATTAAATAGACGGACTCACTTACTCGCCTTAGAGCCCGGCCATTCTACACTAAGCCAAGGGCAGTTGTCGGCAGGCTAGGTCTGCAAATCAGCACCCACCCTAACAAAAATGTTTTTCCATTTTTTAGTTTTTAGTGCTAGTATGCCGGTCGCAGTAACTGTTCCACCCAATCTTTTAGGTTGGGCTTATAAAGCCATAAGTGGCGTTTTTTTTTAAAAGAGTACGATATGTCAGAACAAGTTGTAGGAACCGTTAAATGGTTCAATGATGAAAAAGGTTTCGGCTTTATAGCCCAGGAAGGCGGTAAAGACGTGTTTGTCCACTTTAGCGCAATCAACGGTAGCGGTCGTAAAACCTTGCGTGAAGGCCAAAGAGTGACCATGCAGGTGACCCAAGGCCAAAAAGGCCCCCAAGCAGAAAACGTAAACCCTGATTAAACCCCAGACTGGCGCACACCCGTTTCGGGTGTGCGCTTTTTCGCCGCACAAATCCTCGATCTCCTGCCGCTTACAGCACCCACTCTTTACGCAAAACCCACCTCATCTTTGAAAAAGTCCGGCTTTCATCGTCTAGTCCGCTGGTTATTTTTGCCAAAACAACCCATCGCATAAAAAATAAAAACGCATCATCGCTTTTCGGCACCCCGTAATAAGGGCTTAGGGAGAGTGAAACGACTTATGTTGCGACGATGGCACTTTGTGATCGCGCCAAGCTAGAATTGAAGCGCGCTGTTTTAATGAGACCGGCGACCCGGCTATTGGAACACCCGGCCATGCCGTTAGCTTAGAGCGTGCAGGGCAAAATGACAGGAAATCCATTGCGCTTCCAACTGCCGCCCACAGTACCAACGCCTTACGCAAAACCCAGGTCATCTTTGAAAAACAGAAGCGGTTCCGCTTAATGCAGCTCTATTAAATCTAATCAATGACCGACTTGATTGGTGGTGATAGCGGGATTTGAACCTGCGACCTGAGGGTTATGAATCCTCCGCTCTAACCAACTGAGCTATATCACCGCATACAGAACCTGTCAGAAAATCCAGCCATCTTAAATAGATTTGTTTTAACTGTCAAACATTAAACCGAAAGTGCATAACATCCCCATCCTTAACCGTATACTCTTTGCCTTCCAAGCGCCATTTTCCAGCATCTTTAGCCCCTTGCTCACCGTTGCAGCTAACAAAGTCCAGATAGGAAATTACTTCCGCACGGATAAAACCTTTTTCAAAATCGGTATGGATGACTCCCGCAGCCTTCGGGGCCGTAACCCCAGTCGGAATTGTCCAGGCCCGAACTTCTTTAGGGCCCGCAGTAAAATAAGTGGAAAGATTGAGTAGCGCGTAACCTGCCCTGATTACCCGGTCTAAGCCCGGCTCTGCCATGCCCAAGTCCTGCAAAAACTCTTCTTTTTCGTGATCGTCCAGCATTGCAATATCCGCCTCGATAGCCGCACAAATAGGCACTACCGTAGCACCCTCTTTTTCGGCCAAGTTTTTTACTTTATCTAACAGCGGATTGCCTTCAAAACCGTCGTCTTGAACATTAGCGATGTACATCGTGGGCTTGATGGTCAGCAAAAACAAATCCCTTAGCAACAATTTTTCATCCTCGCTTAACGGCAAAGTGCGGATGAGGCCGCCTGCATCCAATTGCTGCAAAACTTTTTCCAGTACCGATTTTTTGGCCAGCTCCTCCTTGTTCCCAGTTTTTGCAACTTTTGACGAGCGCGCCAAGGCTTTTTCAACAGTCGCCAAATCCGCTAGGGCCAGCTCGGTATTGATGACTTCAATATCGTGGACAGGGTCAATTTTTCCGGCCACATGGACGACGTTATCATCCTGGAAACAACGCACGACATGGGCGATAGCATCGGTCTCCCGGATGTTGGCTAAAAATTTGTTGCCTAAGCCCTCGCCTTTAGAAGCCCCCGCCACCAAGCCGGCTATGTCGACAAACTCAATGGTTGCAGGCAACACCCGCTCGGGCTTGACCAACTCGGCCAGCTTGTCAAGCCGTACATCCGGTACGGGCACCACACCCACGTTAGGGTCGATAGTACAAAACGGGTAGTTCTCGGCAGCGATTTTTGCTTTTGTCAAAGCATTAAACAAAGTCGACTTGCCGACATTGGGCAAGCCAACGATTCCACAATAAAGGGCCATAGTAAATCAACAGTGGTAACGTGAAGCAGACGGAAAAATCTTCCCGTCTGAGTTTGGCCGGCCATTATACAAGCTCCGGCCGTATTCTAAAGCATGCTGTGCCAACCTGATTAAAATTAGCCCCAAGGCAATCTTTAACCCTACGCCAACCGGTGCGGGCAAAAACCGCCAAAAAGCTGGGCAATACGCTGAAATCTACGACCTCAATCAAGACAACACTACCTAATTTTCCATAGCCACCAAACACTTTACCCAAATATCCAGGATTGTATACCAAAGCCTTGTTAAATTAACATTGACTGAGTTTGTTTTTGCCAGTACGATTGGCTGCTCTTCAAGAGTGGTTGAGAAAAAGGCAAGCCCAATTGAAACTTGTCGGGGTATAGCGCAGTCTGGTAGCGCGTCTGCTTTGGGAGCAGAATGTCGGGGGTTCGAATCCCTCTACCCCGACCAATTCGCGCTTGTAGCTCAACCGGATAGAGCACCAGCCTTCTAAGCTGGGGGTTGCAGGTTCGATTCCTGCCAAGCGCGCCATTTGGTCTATCCCCCTCCTAAATATATGGTGAGCGTAGCTCAGTTGGTAGAGTACAGGATTGTGATTCCTGTTGTCGCGGGTTCGAGCCCCGTCGTTCACCCCA
>DBNW01000074.1:27907-28213 GCA_002299425.1 Methylococcaceae bacterium UBA662
TTCGAGCCCCGTCGTTCACCCCAATTATCAATCAATAAAAAAAGTAACTGCTAAATAAATTTTGGTAGCAACTAACGGCTTAACAGTAGGTTCTACAGCTCCGGGCTTTTGTGCCCCGATGCTTTCGTTTTATCGCCCTCGCTATCACTAATCCCTTCACGTTTCAGATCATGGAAAGTGAAATGATTGCATTCCATCCCTTCATTTTTTTGCCTTTTCATCTGCAAGGCCATTGCTCCGTTCTATAGCGGTTTTTAGCCTGTTGCTAGTTATGTTATGCCTGGTTCGGTTGCTGATAAAGACCCA
>DBNW01000029.1 GCA_002299425.1 Methylococcaceae bacterium UBA662
CCGGTTTTATTAGACCATTTCAAACACCCTACCTTAAAGCGGTAGGAGGGTGCTCTAGCCTTTCTTTAGCTACCAGCCCGGTCAGGCGAAAACTGTTGGCCAGTAGTGTTCTTTAAGGAGGCGTTACCTTCTATAATGCCCAGTTGACTTTGCCACAGGCCATACCAACGTTATGACTTCACAATCTAAAGCCCTTGCCAGGCTCCAAGAGCTAGACCGGCAACATCTTCTTTGCGGTGGGCTTAAGGGTATAGAAAAAGAGAGCCTGCGTATCACCAGCGCGGGCCTTATCGCACAAACGGATCATCCCTGCGCACTGGGTTCGGCGTTGACCCATCCGTACATCACCACCGATTATTCTGAGGCCTTAATTGAACTGATCACGCCGCCTTTTGCCGATGTTGTCGACACATTGGCGTATTTGCGGAAGTTGCATCAGTACGTTTACCCGCATTTAGGCGATGAGTTGCTGTTAGGAACCAGCATGCCCTGTGGCATCAGCCGGGATGAAGATGTCCGCATCGCCGAATACGGCAGTTCCAATGTTGGCCGGTTAAAGCACATCTACCGGCATGGCCTGTGGCACCGTTATGGCCGCACCATGCAGTCAATAGCCGGTATTCATTTTAATTATTCGGTGCCGGAAGGCCTGTGGCCGATGCTGCACCAGCAAGCCCGCAGCCCGTTATCACTGGAAAAATTCACTGCTGACGGTTATTTTGGTCTGATCCGCAATTTTCAGCGCGTCAGTTGGCTGGTGTTGTATTTGTTCGGTGCTTCGCCGGCCATCTGCAGCAGTTTTTTCAACAGCCGCCCAGAGCTTAAGGCACAATTTGACGCTTTTGACAGCCACACTTTGTACCACCCTTATGCAACCTCGCTGCGTATGAGCGACATTGGCTACAAAAGCCAAAATCAAGCACGTTTGAACGTGGATTACAATTCCTTGAACGGCTACGTTGACAGCCTCTGCAAGGCCATCAATACCCCGCACCCGGATTACCAAAAAATAGGCGTTTTGGTGGATGGGCAATACCGCCAGCTCAACAGCAATATCTTGCAGATAGAGAACGAGTTCTACAGCACCATGCGGCCAAAACAAATCGCCCGTTCTTGCGAAAAACCCACTCTGGCGTTAAAACGGCGCGGTGTCCGTTATGTGGAAATGCGGGCGTTGGATTTGAACCTAGTCCATCCTATCGGCATCGACCGGGATTGCGCGTGCTTCATTGAGGCTTTGTTGTTGTCCTGCCTGTTAGCGGACAGCCCAATACAATCGGTTGCAGAACAGCAAATCAATAACCAAAATCAATTGGCCGTTGCCCACAAGGGGCGAAAACCAGGATTGTTGTTGACCCAATTCGACCAAACCATCCCGTTGCCCGAATGGGCACAGCAGGTGCTTGATTTTATGCGGCCCATTTGTGCCATTTTGGATGAGAAGAACCCGGACCAACCTTATCAACACTCTTTAGACAAACAGCAAGCTTGTTTAGATAACCCGGATTTGACGCCCTCGGCACGCATGCTCGCTCACATGAGCGCATCCTCTAAAACCTTTGCTGCCTTTGCCTTAGAACAGTCCCAAAGCCATGCGGACTATTTTCGCGGTCACCCCTTGGCGGCCAAAGATTGGGCGGAATTTACCCGGTTGGCGGCGATTTCACACAAAAAACAATACGATCTGGAACAGCAAGAACAACCGCCTTTCGATGAATTTTTGCGCGGCTTTTTAACCCAAACGTGTGCCTAGACCATGGCTGATTTCGACATTGCATCCCTCCAAGCAGAATTAGTGGGCAAATCCCCCAGAGTTATTTTAAAAAAAGCCTTGTCCCTGTTTGACAACATCGCCATTTCCTTCAGCGGTGCCGAGGATGTGGTGTTGATCGACATGGCGGTCGCCCTGCGTCAGGACATAGCGGTTTTTTGCTTGGATACCGGCCGCCTCCATCCTGAAACTTACCGATTTATCGAAAAAGTCAGGCAGCATTACCGGCTAGATATTGAAGTTCTGACGCCTAACCGTGAACTGCTCGATGCCTTGGTCAAAAACAAAGGCTTGTTCAGTTTTTATGAAGAAGGTCACAAGGAATGCTGCGGCATCCGCAAAGTAGAGCCGTTAGCGCGTAAATTGCAAGGTTTGGACGCCTGGATAACCGGCCAGCGCAAAGACCAAAGCCTAGATACCCGGCAGCATGTCCCCGAAGTGCAAATCGACACCAAGTTTTCCAGCAATAACCAAGGTTTGGTTAAGTTTAACCCGTTGACCCGTTGGTGTTCGACGCAAGTTTGGGACTATATCGAAGCGTATCAAACCCCGTACAACGAACTGCACGGGCGTGGCTACATCAGCATTGGCTGCGAGCCGTGCACCCGGCCCATTTTGCCAAACCAGCACGAACGTCGCGGACGGTGGTGGTGGGAGGATGAGACCAAAAAAGAATGTGGCCTGCACGCCAGCAATTTGCTAGCCACTGGCGATGACCGATAGCCCGGGTTTTTGCCCATGCGGACAAAGGCTATGATTCAGACCGGTTCGTGGCCGCCATAACGGCCAGCTTGGGCATTCCTGTCATGCCCTCGAATGCCCTGATGGTTTGGGTTATTGTTCAAAGCCAGCTTTGAACTTTTTGGAGTCCAAAGCTGGCTTTGGCTGTTTTCAAGTTAACCGATGTTGTGATGCAGACAAAGTCGTGTTCCGTATTTTGGAAAAATCACACAACGCCGCCAGCCGCTCGCCTTTATCCCGCCATTCCCAAAATACTTTTTCGCCCAGCAGCACGTAATGCCAAGGCAGATTTGACCGATCCTTTTCTGGCAACGTGTTGATCCGGTCGCACCAAGCCGCAGCCGCTTTCAGCTTCCTTTGTACATTCGGCGACGACAACTGACCTTGCGCCTTGGTTTCGACCAGATAAACCGCTTTATCGGTGCGTAGCAAAAAATCCGTCGAGTAGAACGCAGGCAGGCCATCTTCTTTTACATAGCGCAGCCTGACAAAGTCATGGCGGTTTTCGCTGATTTTGCAAAACGCCAGTACACTGCTGTCGGCATTCGCCCATTCGATCAATGCTTTTTCCAAGCCGCCGTTACGCGCAGGATAAGCCAGGCGTTCATAGATACATTTGTTCACCTCCAGCGAGCCGCTCTCACGCATAGTCAACTTGCAGGCTTCGGACAAATACCGATAACGTGTCTCGTTTTCGCCGACCAGCGGCCTGTCTTCGGCTTCAACTAACGCTAAAGCAATCACTTTGCTGATATGGTCAAGCACCGATTGCAACAACAATACCCGCCAGTTTTCATCGTGCAGCGGTTCAAATTCGCCATTGAACAGCCGCCCACGGATATAACTGTCCAGCCAGCCCGTCAATTCAGCGGTGTTCGTTTGCAGATAGGGGTTTGCCAGATGCGCGGCAATCTTGTTGCCTTTCGGCAATGGTTGGCTTAAGGCCTGGCTGATACGCCGCGTCATGCGTGACAGAAAGTCGTTATAACCTTCAACTTTCATCACCGCGCCCTCAATGCGGTAATCGCCAAACAAGGTGTTGCTTTGCAAATCCTGCGAGATGAACGCGTCGCCTTTGCCGAGCAGTTTCTTCAGCTCCGCCAGCGTCAACGCCGAAAACGGCGGCAATGCGTTAATATCCAGCGTTTGGTGTTCCAGCCATTGTTCCGCCTCGCGCAAAATGAACGGGATGGCAAAATCAAAAGCTTCATAGTCTTTGCGCAAACCTACGGGGATCAAATCGCCGATGCTGCTGCCCGTGTCAGTGGTTTCAGTGATCGTGCCTGCCAAGCCCTCCCGCATCAGTTCATCGTAAAACGACTGAAACGCCGGATGTTCAACAATGGTCAGAATATCAATCAGGCTGTTTGGTTCTTGCCCTTTGGTAATACGCTCCCTGTTCTCATTTTTACTGTCGGCAAATTCGGCATCCCGCCACATCAGCCGCAAGCCCCGCCCGATGGTTTGTTCCAGCAAAATCTGCGCTTGCGAGGAACGTAACGGCACGATCACGCAGATATTGTTGACATCAAACCCTTCACGCAGCATCAACACACTGACAATCACCCGTGGCGCAGGGTGTTGATCCACATTGAACAGTTTTTCGCGCACCGCCGCCCAGTCTTTTTCGCCCAGCTCGGCTTTTTTGCCGGAATCAATCGCCATCACGTCCTCATCGTGCAGGCCTTCATCACGGCAAAACGCGACGACTAAAGGCGATACGCTAGTGTCTTCACAGACCACCAGCATTTTCGGGTGGCGACAGGGATCAACACGCGCAAAATCGGCTTCCAACTTACGCAGCTTTTGCAAACCGGCGCGAAGCATCACGCGCTGGCCTTCGCTTAAAACAGGGTTGCCATCCTCGTCCCGTTCCGCCTTAAATTCCAGCGACAACGCGCCGATTTCCTTGCGCCTGTCCAACACCAGAGACTTGACCAGCCCCGCTTTCATCGCCGTTTTCAGATCAAAATCGGTGATGATATGCGGAAAATAAACGGTGTGTTTTTTCTTTCCTGAACCGACATCGTTATAAGGCGTCGCGGAAAAATCCATTTGCACAAAGCGGCGGCCTTTCGTTGCCGCAATGCGCGACAGGCTTTTTTGCCATTCCACCTCGGTGGTTTCGCCCTCGCGTTTGAAGTCATGGATATGGTGCGCTTCATCGTTAAACACCATCAGTTCAGGCAACGTGCTTAAATAATCCAGAATGCCGCCACGCGCAAAACGCCGGTCTAACACCTCCAAACTGTTACCCGCAGCCTTACCTGGCATGACGGGTAACAGTCGGTTAATCACCGTTTGCGGGTCAATATCGATGCCTGGCAGTTCTAACCCGCTGTCTTCAGCTTCTTCTTCACCCGCCTCTTTCAGTGTGTGCCAGTTGGCAATCGCAATCAGGCCGTTGCCGGTAGTTTTCAGGCCGATTTCCGCCTTGCTACAAACATTACCGCGTACAAAACTAAATACCGTTTCACGGTGATTTTCGGGAATGAACAGCTCGGCGCATTGCGCGACATCAGACGTGGCAAAATCGCGTAGGCCATTGTTTAGCTTGCCACAAAACGCATCCAGCAAGCGGTCATACACAATCAGCCCAGGCGCGACAATCAAGAAGTGCCGGGTGAACCGTGCATCATCCACGCCTGCCGCCAGCGCCGCGTTTTTGTTGAGCAACTGCCAAATCAATAAGGCTTGCAACACCCAGGTTTTGCCGGTTCCGGTCGCCATTTTTAAACAGTTAGGACTTTCGCTGCCCTGAAA
>DBNW01000070.1 GCA_002299425.1 Methylococcaceae bacterium UBA662
ATTGTCTGGGACGAAATCGCGGGCCTGTTGATTACCCTTTGGTTTGCGCCGTTCAATTGGCCAACCGTGTTGGCCGGCTTCGTCCTGTTTCGCTGTTTTGACATCCTCAAACCCTGGCCCATCATTTGGCTAGACCAAAAA
This sequence comes from Methylococcaceae bacterium UBA662, assembly GCA_002299425.1. Taxonomy (GTDB): domain Bacteria; phylum Pseudomonadota; class Gammaproteobacteria; order Methylococcales; family Methylomonadaceae; genus Methylovulum. The sequence continues at coordinate 142 of DBNW01000070.1, forward strand.
GTAAGCGGCGGCCTGGGCATTATGCTGGACGACATACTGGCCGGGGTGTTGGCTGCGGGTGTTTTGCAGGTGCTGCTAGCGACCGGCAACCTACCCAGCTAAATCTGCGTGGCAACCCCCGTTAAATTCTTTGGCGCGGTTGAGCCGTGTTCCTGATGTTTTTTCTCCCCTCGCTCCCTCTACCCATGTCTGAACCTTATTCTTTTAAACCTGACTACGCCCTCGATGCCTTAAAAACTCCGCCCAGTTCAATTCAGGCTGAGCAATCGGTTTTAGGCGGCTTGATGTTAGACAACCAAACCTGGGATGCGGTGGCGGATAAAATCATCGAAGACGATTTTTACCGCAAGGACCACCGCCTGATTTTCCGAGCCATCGCGCAACTGGCGGAAAAACAGGAACCGTTCGACATCATCACTATTTCCGAGGCGTTAGCCGCCATTGGCGAATTGGACCGTGTCGGTGGCTTGAGCTACTTAGGCCTGCTGGCCAAAGACACGCCCAGTGCGGCTAACATTGTCAGCTATGCCGCCATCGTCCGAGATCGGTCGATATTGCGCCAGTTAATCCATGTCGGCACCAACATTGCCGATTCGGCCTTCAACCCAGAAGGCCGCGACACGGCAGAACTGCTAGAACTCGCCGAACAAAACGTATTTAAAATCGCCGAAAATCGCCGGCGCGGCCAGGGCGGCTTTGAGCCGATCAAGGCTTTATTGACCAAGGCAGTAGAGCGCATTGAAACTTTGTTTGAACAAGAAGGCAACATTACCGGCGCAGCCACCGGCTTCACTGACCTTGACCAGATGACCTCCGGCTTGCAACCGGCTGACTTGATTATCGTCGCCGGCAGGCCCTCGATGGGCAAGACCAGCATTGCTATGAACATAGCCGAAAACGTCGCCATCAAGAGCGGTCAGCCGGTGGCGGTATTTAGTATGGAAATGCCCGGCGAGGCCTTGGCCATGCGCATGATGTCGTCTCTAGGCCGGATTGACCAGCACAAGGTCAGGACCGGCAAACTGGACGATGACGATTGGCCGCGCATGACCAGTGCCATCAGTATGCTGGAAAAAACCCGATTGTTCATCGACGACACCCCCGCCTTAACGCCTACCGAAGTGCGCTCGCGCGCGCGCCGCCTCATGCGCGAACACGGACAGTTGGCGTTGATCGTGCTGGATTACCTGCAATTGATGCAATCGCCGAGCAGCGGCGACAACCGGGTACAGCAGATTTCCGATATTTCACGGTCGTTGAAAGCCTTAGCCAAAGAACTGCATGTGCCGGTGATCGCCTTGTCGCAGCTTAACCGAAACCTAGAACAACGCCCGAACAAGCGTCCGGTGATGTCCGATTTACGCGAATCCGGGGCCATTGAGCAGGATGCTGACTTGATTGTGTTCGTCTACCGGGACGAAGTCTACAACGAAGACAGCCCGGACAAAGGCATTGCCGAAATTATCATCGCCAAACAACGTAACGGCCCGTTAGGCATCGTCAGGCTGACTTTCCTAGGCCAACACACCCGCTTTGAAAATTATGCCGGTCCCGGTTATGACGACTCTGACTACGGCTGACCGTAAGGGGGCAGCATGACTCCTGCGGCTTACGCGGTGATCGACGTGACCGCTGTCCGCCATAATTTAGCGGTAATCCGGCAGCAAGCGCCTGCCGCTAACATCATGGCGGTCATCAAGGCTAACGGTTACGGGCACGGTGCTTTGCGTGTGGCCCGCGCCCTGCACGATGCCGATGGCTTTGCCGTGGCGCGGGTTGACGAGGGTGTGCGCCTGCGGAACGCCGGCATCGGTGGCCGCATTGCCGTACTGGAGGGCTTTACTTGCGCTGAGGAACTGGAGCAACTGCTTCAGCACCGGCTGGAAACCGTGGTGCATTGCCCGGTTCAGTTGGAAATTCTGGCTTTAACACCGGGTAACGGCGAGCTTTCGGTCTGGCTGAAACTGGACACCGGCATGAACCGGCTAGGTTTCAGGCCTGACGAATTGGCCGCCGCCCACCGCCACCTGCTGGCTTGCACTGTGGTTAAAAAACCGCTGCATCTAATGACCCACTTAGCCAGTGCGGATGATCCCTACGACCCCATGACTGAACAGCAAATCCGGCTTTTCCAGACCACTGTAGCAGGGTTTCTCGGAGCGTGCAGCATTGCCAACTCGGCCGCCATTTTCGCCTGGCCGCAGGCGCTGGCGGAATGGGTGCGGCCCGGCATCAGCTTGTACGGCATCTCCCCGTTTAGCGATAAAACCGGTGCTGAACTCGGCTTAAGGCCGGTCATGGGATTGTACTCGCGCCTGATTGCCGTCAAGAGCCTAAAACCGGGCGATACCGTTGGCTACGGCGGCCATTGGCGGTGTCAAACAGCTACCCGCATGGGCGTAGTAGCCATTGGTTACGGCGACGGCTATCCCCGCCAAGCCCGCAGCGGCACACCCGTTTTGGTTAACGGCATCCGGGTGCCGTTAATCGGCAGGGTGTCGATGGACATGGTGACGGTTGACCTATCCGCCCAACCCTACGCAAAACCGGGCGACCCGGTGACGCTCTGGGGAGACGGCCTTGCGGTTGAAGAAATCGCCCGTTATGCGGACACCATCCCCTACACCTTAGTGTGCGGCATCACCCAGCGGGTGCACATTGTTACCAGCGCGTAGGGTGGGCAACGCTGTTTTGCCCACCTAAGGCAAACGGTTCTGCGACGGCTGTTTCCTGGCCTGTTTCTTGGCCGCCTTTTGCTCGCGCAAGACCACCAGACCGGCCAGTTCCTGCTCCATCATGGCCGGATTTTCCAGAGTGATGCGGCCTAGGATGCCGCCGCGCAGTTCCGTCAAGACAATTTTGGCGGTCTTGTCGAAGTCCACCACACCGCCGGAACGCAAACAACCGCGTTGCTTACCGATTAGCGCCAAGGCTTCCATGCCCAGCGCAGGGAGTGTGTCAAGGGAATAACGCTGTTTTAAGCGGTCAGGATACTGTTCCAGTAGAAACTCGACGACAAACAAAGCGATGTCCTCATGGCTAAAAGCCGTATCCTTGATGGCACCGGTGGCCGCTAGGCGGTAGCCGCTGTTTGGGTTTTCAAGGTTTGGCCACAACAAGCCGGGGGTGTCGAACAACACCATGCCATCGCCAATGTCGATGCGCTGGCGGTTTTTGGTAATCGCCGGTTCATCACCGGTTTTAGCGATGACTCTGCCAGCTAAGCTATTGATTAAAGTTGATTTTCCGACATTAGGAATGCCTGCGATCAAGGCCTGCAACAACCGCCCCGAGGTTTTTTTGGCGGGCAGTAGTTTATGGCATAGTTCCTGCAATTGTTGCGATTTGTCTGGCCGACCGGCCACCATCGCCAAGGTTTTTACGCCGTGCTCCTGCTCCAAATAAAGCTGCCACCGCGCCACCCCCTCCGGGTCGGCCAAATCGTATTTGTTCAGCAGTTTGATGCACGGCTTATCGCCCCGCAACGCGGCCAACAGCGGGTTTTGGCTGCTGAACGGCAGGCGGGCATCGAGCACTTCAATCACCACATCCACCTGCGGCAACAGGGCTTTGATGTCTTTACTGGCCTTGTGCATGTGGCCGGGATACCATTGGACGGGCATAGTTTTAGGGCCGCTTGTCTAACAAAACGGTCATTGTAAGCCACACTCGCCACTGCCCACTTATTTTCTGGACACCATCATGCAAGAAACCGCCGTCAGAAGCCGCTTTTACGCCTATTTGTCGAGGTTGCGCTGGATCAAACGCTGGGGCTTAAAGCGCAACGCCAACCCTGAAAACGTCATGGAACACAGCTGGGAGGTCGCGGTGATCGCGCACATCCTAGCACTCATCAAAAACCGTTATTTTCACGGTACTGTCGATGCTCAGGCCATTGCCACCGCAGCCTTGTACCATGACATCACCGAAGTCATCACCGGTGACCTACCGTCTCCTATCAAATACCACTCAAAAGCCATTAGCAGTGCCTACAAACAAATTGAAAAACAGGCGGAACTAGAACTACTTAGCCTTTTGCCTGCGGCATTGAAAGCCGATTTTGCAGCACTGATCCACCACGAAAACCTGCCCGAGGAACACCAGGGCATCCTTAAGGCCGCTGACAAAATTGCCGCCTACCTAAAATGTCAGGCCGAACTGAAAGCCGGGAATCGGGAATTTGAGGTGGCTGCCGAAGTGTTAGCGGCAGCACTCCACGCCTCAGAGCAACCGGAAGTCATTTTTTTTATGCAGGCTTTCGTACCGAGTTGCGGCTTAACGCTAGATGGCTTGATGCAGACTTTTTGATGCCGACCGCAGGTCCTAAGCTTACGAGGCTGTGAAAGTATCCAAAATCCAGCAAGGTCTTAGTGCCGCATTCGGGATTCCGGCAACGGTAACGTTGGACGCCCAACGCGCTGCGGCCTGATTTCATAATGTCGTTGCTGCCGCAAGTCGGGCAGGTAATTTCTTGATAGCATGTCATAGACTGCTGTTTTAAGATAAATTGCAGATTAGACCCACTACCAGGAATAGCTTATGAATAATGCCACCCACCCCGTTGTGATTGATAACGCCACAGGCCAAATTTTAGCGGATGACGAGCACGGGCAAACAGCGGCACAAACCACAGCCGAAGCCGGCCAAGCTACGGCGGAACTGTTCGGCAGTGAAGACAACGTCCGAAAAACCACCGGAGTGATCGCCCATTTTGTCGAATCCTACAGCCGCAACAAAAACACGCTACCGCTAGAAGTTTGGTTGGAGCAAACATTTAGCGAATATCCCGATATTTGGGCGGATGCCGCAGAACGCCGGGCTACGGCATTACAAATCATTGAAAAAATAGAACAAAACAACCAAATCAAAGCCGATCTTTACGCCCATTTAGACACCGGCAAAAGCCGCGAGAGTTGGTTGGCGAAAAAAATTGAACAAGGCGCAAGTAGTGGGGGCGTGGCGGAAGTCGGAACGTATGCCCAAAGCATTGATGCGGCGCTGGAAACAGCAAACAAAACCATGCGCTACCAAGTGTATAACAAAGCCCTCGACAGTGAGGGTAATCCAATCGTAAGTGGCAATTGGCAGCTACATGGATTCATTGCCGAAGCCGACTTAGCCAACCAATTCAACGTCAACGCCCGTACCCTAGGTTCAACCTTAACAGCGGAAGTACCCAGTGTCACAACATTTAACTCGCCGGATATTGTTATCAAAGACGCATCGGGCAATGTACTTGAGCATGTTCAAGTCAAGTTGTACCAACCCAATGAAAAAGGGCTTAATAGCCTGATCCAAAATATTAAAGACCATAATTACGACACCCAAACCACCCTTGTCGTTAATAACGACCACGTCGCCGCCTTACGCGAAAAGTTTCCTGATCTGAAAATCGTCAGTGAATATGAAAAAGGTGGCGTCAATATGGAGGTGGGCGAATACGCTAACTACAAGCAGCAGCAAATCCAGGCCCAACAAGAAGCCGAAATCAAACAATACACTTGGAACGATGCCAACCGCATGATTATTGCCAAAGAAATCGGCAGAAAAGCCGTGATTGCGGCGGCGTTTAACGCGGGCTTCCAAGGTGTACGGATTTTGGGGCGGCGAGTGTGGAACGCTTTGAACGGCAAAGAAAACCGCAGCGCCAACGAAGACATGCAAGAGTTTTTCAGTTCATCCCTGCAAAGCGCGGGCAATGTCGGTGTGCAAGTCGCCGTCTCTGGCGCATTAGTGGTGGCGGCAAAAAGCGGCTGGCTGAAAATTCTACAAAACACCCCGGCCGGGCAAATTGCCAATATCGCCTACATCGGCCTGGAAAACGCCAAATGCCTGTACAAACTCGCTAAAGGCGAACTCAACCCGCTGGAAGCCGTGGACGCGATGGGCAACGTCACCTGCACCGCCGTAGGCGGCCTTGCCGGTTCCGTAAAAGGCGGCGTGGTCGGCTTTGCCTTAGGCGGCCCTATCGGTGCATTTGTCGGAGCGGTGGCGGGCGGCATAGCAGGCAGCACGGTGGGTGATGTGGTTTATGCGGGGGCCAAAGCCATAGCCAAGATCGCCGCCAAAGTGGTGGAATCGGCTTTGGAAGGCGCAAAATCAATGGCAACCAACGTGTTCAACACATTAACATTCGGCTTGTTCAGCTAAACATTCAGTTCTGTAGGTCGGGTTAGCTTATTGAGCGTAGCGAGATAACGTAACCCGACATTTTAAACGATGCAATTGCCGGATTACGCTATCGCTTTTATGCCCTTTGGGTAAACCCGACCTACAAACTCACCCTTTCATTAACCCGACAACACCAACCGTTATGACCAAAGCGATAAAATTCAACTTACTGTTAGATAAACACCCCGTCAGAGATTTGACTGATTTACACGCAAATTTCAATTTGGATGATTTATTAAGCGCATACCATAGCCAAGTGCTACACCGTTGGCTGGAAGTGCGGGGGTTAAGTGCCGAACTCAGCCAATTGCAGGCCATCACGAGTAAAAATGAGCTGACCATTGCCCGCGCCTTATGCCAGTTATTCCATGCCGACATCAGCGAAGCGCAGATTCAATCGGCAGTGTATCCGTTTGAGTTTCGGGAACAGCAACGGCAACGGCTTGAAGCACTTGCTAGCCAGCAATTCCAAAGAAATGCAGTCATTAAAAGCTATCACGCAGGTTATGATCAATTGTGTAAAGAGATGCTGGAAAAAGCCGGAGACTACCCGTTTTTAAAAGCCGCTGTTAATACCCTTTGGGCGGATTATGAGCAATTGTTCCGAGTGGATTTTGATTTGTTTTTCGCCCTGTTTATTGAACAAAGTCCGCTCACGCTATTTACCATGCTGGCAAATGAGGCTTATCGACAATCGGGGTTATTTGATAAAGAACGTAAAGACATTTTGTTTTCATTCATCCCAAGCCGCACCATACTCAGAAAAAAAGAGATAGAAAAAGAAAGTAAGGTTTTACTATGTGAAGTTGATTATGATGACGAATGGAAACAAATTACCGATGATAGGGTGGTTATTAAAAAAGTTAATAATTTATCAGATTCTGTAAGACTTAAAGATAATCAAGGTAAGGAATATCCTGATGAAACGGCTGAAGGTAATGTTCTAAACGGATTACATTATTTGTCGTATGGATCCGGAGATTCTGTTGAATACGCACCGTTTGTTAAAGAATGGATTGAAGAGCGGGTGAAAAGCAATTCGCCTTTACCGGCTTATTACCATGCCTTTGGAGGGGTTACAGACGGTTACTGGAAAGACCTCCAGCCCAAAGGCACAAAATGCCTGGTTCTAAAAATGGAAGCAGGAAATTTTGTCCGTAATGCGAGTAAAAACGGCGAAGAACTCAACGCCGAAGCGGTTAATAAAGCGTTTTTGATTCTCGATGGCATTGATTACAAAAGCAATAACGCCAATCATGACTTGATTTACATGGTGATTTGACCATGGAACTGAACGCCAGCCAAAAATTAGCCAGTTATGTCGATGCCTTGCGCCCCATCATTTACATCCACAGCTTTGACTTTCAAGCGGTGGATGCCTTAATCACCTCCGCCCGCAAAGGCTTTGACGTTTATGAATATAACGAAGCCAATAAATACGTCGATTTTGTCAGCAAAGCCCCCAAACACCCTTACGGCTTAAATGATTTTCTTGCCCTGTTAGATGATAACGAAGCGAAAAAAGCCTTTATTATCTTAAAAGATGTCCACCATCAACTCACTAATCCAGAAATTATTGCCCGTTTAAAATCCATCGCCTTAAAAACTATTTATCAGGCTGATGTTTACGTCACGGTTTTTCTGGTCAATACCACGTTAGTGATTCCGCCCGAATTGGAAGCCATGATTACGGTTTTTGATATTCCGCTACCGAACCACGCCGAAATTCTTGCCACTATCCAAGATTATGCGCTGGGTTTTAAATTGGCCTTAGGCGAAACTGTTTTAAACGAATTGGCAGTGTCTTTTAAAGGTTTGAGTGATTTTGAAATCCGGCAAATTCTTAATTTGGCTTATCAAGAAAGTGGCACGATAGATGGCAAGGATAAGCAGCTTATTTTGAATGAGAAAGAGCAAATCATTAAAAAATCAGGTTTGTTGGAAATCATCCATGTTGATGCCCATTTAGGCAGTGTCGGTGGCTTGGAAAAACTCAAAGATTATCTGACCGCAAAAGCGAAAATTTTTAATAACCTAGGCGAAGCGAAAAAATTCGGTATTGATTTGCCGAAAGGCTTGTTGATTGTCGGAATGCCTGGTTGCGGTAAAAGCCTGACCGCCAAAGCCACCGCTAATTTGTTTGCCGTGCCGCTATTGCGTTTGGATATTGGCAAGTTGATGGGCAAATATGTCGGTGAAAGCGAGGACAATTTACGCAAAGCCATTAAAACCGCCGAAGCCGTGTCGCCGTGCGTGTTGTGGATTGACGAGCTGGAAAAAGCCTTTGCGGGCGTGGGCGGCACGGGCGGCGGCAGTGACATCACCACGCGCTTGTTCGGCAATTTTTTAACCTGGCTACAAGAGAAAGAAAGTTCGGTTTATGTGCTGGCAACGTCTAACGATGTGTCGCAATTACCACCCGAGTTTTTGCGTAAAGGCCGCTTTGACGAATTGTTTTTGGTGGAATTGCCCAATGCCGAAGAACGCCGCCGTATCTTTGAAATCCACCTGAAAAAACGCGGCAAATTCAGCCAGGCGATTGACACGATTAAGTTGCTTAAAGCAACCGAGGGCTTTAGCGGCGCGGACATTGAGGCGGTCGTTAAAGAAACCATCGAAGCGGCCTTTGTTTCCGATGACAAAACCGTCACCACTGAAAAATTACTGGTTACGGTTAAGGAGACAAAATCCATTTCTGTGACGCTGAAAGATAAAATTGACGATTTGAAAAAGATTTTTGAAAAGTTTGATTTTAAGGCGGCGAATCAGAAATCGATGAAATCGATGGGGTCAGACTCGATTTATTTTGAATAATTGCCTAACTTAACGCTCCAGCGGAGCTTCGCTATCGCTACGCCCGCTGAGCTTCACGGTTAGGCGTTCTGAATTTTATGGATTGTTGCGTTACGGGTTTTCGGCACGGAATGCTGGCGAGCAAACCAGGTGAATTTTAGTTTTGTGCGCTGTTTCAGTTTTTTTCCGGGGCAGCGTGTAGTTCGAAAGCAGCCTTGCGCGGCGATGGCTTTGGATTTATCAGGAATGGCGACGTAAACAGTGGGGTTTTGGTCTTCGCAGGTTTTCAGCGGGTTGCCGTCGTACGACTGCAGGGATGCAGGAGGTAGGGCAACGCAGGAGCAGTTGCCGGATAGCCGCTGTCGGCTAGTCCGGTCAGCTGTTCAGATTGTAAGATGTCCTGAGCCTTTGCCAACATCGGCGCCAGTTGATGGGTATCGTTGCCGTCTTGACAGACGGCTTCGGCGACAATCAGTTTGTGTTTGGCGTCCACGACGGTTTGCACATTGTAGCCGGCCACAGTTTGCCCGCGCTTGCTGAGTAGCCGAGCATCCGGGCCAACGGTGGCAACCTGGCTGTCGCCACTGTCTTTAAGTTTCGGCTTGTCTGGCCTGCAATAACGCGAGCTTTTGTTGCAGGTGGTCGTCGTCGACCAGACTGCCTTTGCCTACGGCATCATCGGCACGGTCTTGTTCGGCGAGGGTTTGTTTAGCCTACGATTTTCTTGTCCAGGCAGGCCAGTTGTTGCTTAAGTTTGTCTTCCGTATAAATCCCCTGTTTACCGGCATTGGCTTTGAAAAAACTGCCGTCAACGGCGACTTCTTCGCCCCCGAACAGGGCCAGTTCTTTGCGTAAGCAGGTTGGCCTGCACTGATAACAGACTGGGTGTTTTGAAAGCCTAACGCCTGCAAATCCAAGGTGTTGATATACGCATCAATGGCCCTCACGGCAGTGTTCTGGCTGACGTAGTCATCGCGACACAGGGCGGCAATAACATGTCTTGTTGCCGGTTTAATGTAGGTTGGTAACGACGCGGTGGCATAAGAGCTGGGTGGCTTTGCTGGGGGCAGGTATATCATAAGGTATCGGGGGTGGAATACTTTCACAGTCTCATACCCTAACAGGGCAATCGCGCTTAAATTC
>DBNW01000016.1:0-241 GCA_002299425.1 Methylococcaceae bacterium UBA662
TAGGCCTGCCGAACAAACAGGACGTGCGCGAAGGCTTTGTCACCTACAAAATTGCCGCCTACGCCGCCGATTTGGCTAAAGGCCATCCGGGTGCCCAGGCGCGTGACAACGCTATGTCCAAAGCGCGTTTTGAGTTCCGCTGGCAAGACCAATTCAACATCGGCCTAGACCCGGAAAAAGCGCGCGAATTTCACGATGAAACCTTGCCTAAGGAATCAGCCAAAGTGGCGCATTTTTGCTC
>DBNW01000016.1:534-10136 GCA_002299425.1 Methylococcaceae bacterium UBA662
AAGGACTCGGCCAAGGTGGCGCATTTTTGCTCCATGTGCGGCCCGCATTTTTGTTCGATGAAAATCAGCCAAGACGTGCGTGATTATGCCGCCGAACAAGGCATCCTGGATGAAGCCGAGGCTTTAAAACGCGGCCTAGATGAAAAATCCAAGCAGTTCTTGCAAGAAGGCGCGGTCATCTACCACAAAGTGTAAAGCCCAGCACGGGTAGGCTTAGCTCCAGCAGGCCGGGTAGCGGTAACGCGCCTAGGCCGCCGGCAGTGGCCCCGCTAGGTCCCGCCTTTAGAAGGTGCCTTCCGCCCACCATTGTTGACGAAATTCCTGGTAGCTGTATTGCTTGATGCGTTGTACCCGCCCATCGCGGTGCAGGTAAATATCGGGCAAATTGTAGCCATTAAAGCGGTTGGCTTTAACCAGGCTGTAAGCACCGATGTTGCCAAATACGACTTGGTCGCCTAAGCGCAGTGGTTTGGCAAACCGGTAATCGCCAAAAATATCGCCTGCCAGGCAAGTGCTGCCGACCAGTTGAGCCGAGTAAGCACCCGCAGGGTCGTGTTCGCGCAATTCGGGCGGCGTTTGGTATTCAAACACTTCCGGTTGATGATTGACTGAAGTATCTAACACGGCAATGGTTTTCCCGTCGCTGGTGAACAAATCGATGACGCTAGCAAACAAATACCCGGCTTTGCCCACCACAGCTTTGCCCGGTTCTATGTACACGGTCAGTCCGTAGTGGTCGGCTAGGTGTTTGACTAACAAGACAAAAGGCTGAGCATCTTGAATTTCATTGAACAGGTAGCCGCCACCTAAATTGAGCCAGTCGATAGACGGCAGCCGGTCCTTAAAATAGGTCTCGATTTTTTCCACGGTTTGCAGCAACGGGTCGTAATTTTTGCCGGCAAAATGGGTGTGTACATGCAGGCCGCGTAGAAGCCCTAGTGCCGGCACCGGCGATTGCCAAACTTCGTCAATTGACGCCCCGAGCTTAGATTGTTTTCGACACGGGTTGTAGCGTTCATCGGCAACCAGAGACAGCTTAGGATTAATGCGTAGGCCCGCCTCAGCGTGGGCTAAACCGGAAAAGCGGTGGTATTGGGTCAGGGAGTTAAAACTGATGTGACTGCACAGTTGGTCGAGTTCTGCCAATTCGCCCAGTTTTACGCCGGGCGTGGTCAAATGCACGCTACCGGTATCCCCTAGTATTTCCCGGGCCAGCCTGGCCTCGAACAAAGAGCTGACAGAAAAGCCGTCCACTAAAGGCTTAGCCGTGGCCAATACCGTGGAGAGCGGTAACGCTTTTACCGAATACAAAACCTTGCATCCACTTTGCTGGCGTAAGTCGGCTAGGGTATGCAGCGCGCGGATTATGTTATCGGCGTCCAAAATTAAGGCCGGGGTGGGCAAGGCCAAGGCTTTTAATGTTTCGGTGTCCATAGCGGCGGTCGTCCAGACTAAAAAAGTTTAACAATAACACAGGCGGCTGACGCGCAGAATGCCGGGCCGGGCTTTATGCATTGTTAACTGGGCGGTGTTTCTTTTATACTGGCCAGACAACACCCGCTAGGAGCGATCAATGGAAAAACAATTTATTCTACACATGCTGACCACGGCTAAGAACCTCAGCCCGTTTGATGTCAACATGGCACTGGATGCCGGCTGGGTATCGGCATTGCCGTACACCAATGTTGAACCCAGCGAAGTTCAAGGCTTGGTGCAGGATGCCATTTTTTCGCGTAGTGCTAGAAATTTAAAGCGCACGGGTATTTTTATTGGTGGCCGCGACACCAAACAAGCCATGGACATGCTAAAAATTGCCAAGCACTCTATGGTGCCGCCGTTTGAGGTGTCGGTGTTCGCCGACCCCAGCGGTGCCTTCACAACTGCCGCAGGCATGGTAGCGGCAGTCGAGCGCGAGCTGGAAACCCGATTCAATACTGGATTGGCCGGAAAAACCATTCTCGCTCTAGGCGGAACTGGCCCGGTAGGCCAGGCTGCCGCCGTCATTGCCGCCCAAGCCGGGGCTCATGTCAGGATTGTGGGCAGGCAATTGGACAAAGCCCAAACCATCGCTGATTTGTGCAACCATGAGTTTGGCGATGGCCAGATTGCGGTCACTGCTGGGGCCGATGCCGATAAAACGGAGTACATCAAAACTGCCGATGTGGTGTTCGCCACCGGTGCCGCCGGCATTGAATTGCTGAGTGCCGGACTGATTGCCACCGCGTTAAACCTGAAAGTGGCCGCCGATGTTAACGCCGTGCCGCCTGCGGGTATTGCCGGCGTGGACGCTTTTCATAACGGCGTGCCGATTGCAGCGTCCATCAGTGGCGCGGTAGGGATTGGCGCTTTGGCGATTGGCCATGTTAAATACCAGGCGCAAAACAGTTTGTTGAAAAAAATGCTGAATACGGACACCCCGTTGTACTTGCATTTTGAGCATGCTTTTGCGGTCGCAAGGGAATACCTTAAAGCCCACGCCACCTAAACACGACCGTTTGAGAATAGCCCATGGAAAAGCGCAGTATCTTGCACATGCTGGACCCGATGCCGCATAACAGCCCGTTTGACATCAACATGGCGATGGATGCCGGTTTTGATGTGTTGATGCCCTACAGCAATGTTAAATTGGAGAGTGTCCACGGCTTGACGCAGGATGCGATTTTTTCACGCGGTCCTGCGGGTGTTAAACGCACCGCCCTGTTTATTGGTGGTCGCGATTTGGCGTTGGCGATGGACATGTTGGATACGTGCAAACGCGCCATGGTGCCGCCGTTTGAGGTGTCGGTGTTTGCAGACCCTAGCGGTGCTTTTACCACGGCCGCTGCCTTGGTGGCCTGTGTTGGACAAGCACTGTACCAACATCACGGCAAACCACTAGCAGGTTGCACCGCTCTGGTGTTTGGCGGCACCGGCCCGGTGGGTATAGCCACCGGCGTGATTGCTTCTTTGGCGGGTGTCAGTGTCCGCTTGGTTGATCATTTGTCGCAAGATACCGCCGATGAAGTTGCCAAAGCGACTAACCGGCGCTTTGCGTGCCAGTTAGTCGGGGCGGTAGCGCGCAATGACGCGGAAAAAATAGCCTTGATCGCGGATGTTGACCTGGTGTTCTGCACTGCAAAAGCGGGCATTGAAGTGTTAAGTGCGGCTGTGTTAAAGGAAGCTAGGCGATTGCAAGTGGCGGGTGATGTTAATGCCGTACCGCCTTTGGGCATAGCCGGAGTAAAGCGCAATGACCGGGGCGCGCCTTTAACCCATGCTGCCGCCCAAGGTGCGGTGGCGATTGGCGCTTTAGCCGTGGGTAACGTCAAATACCGGTTGCAAAACGAACTGTTGTCCCTGATGTTGACCAGCCTTACGCCGGTCTACTTGGATTTCAGACAGGCTTTTGAAAAAGCTAGGAAATTACTGTAAGCAGTGCGGTTTTGATGGGTGGTAATTCGCCCATTCTTGCAGCAGCTAACAAAGGTTGCGGTCCGATTATGCTTCCTAAGCTTACCCTAAGGCCTTCAAGCAGAGGGCCAGTTGGCCGCTTTAGGACGCCCGTAAAATGAGCCGATCTGACAGAATTTTATTTGCCGGTGACCCGCACGGCAATTTCCAGCCGTTAATCCAAGCGGTGTACAACCGTCGGCCGGAAGCCGTGGTGCTTTTAGGGGATTATGACCTCGAGCACCCATTAGAGCATTGTCTAGCCGATATTGTCGGTATGACGGACATTTGGTGGATTGCTGGCAACCACGATTTTGAAACGCCCGGCAAATATAAAAACTTGTTCGCGTCTGGTTTGGCCGAGCAGGGCCTGCACCTTAAAGTCACAAAAATAGCCGGTTTAAGAATAGCAGGGCTTAGCGGTATTTTTTTAGGCCGGGTGTGGTATCCACCGCAGCCGCCAAAATGGCTGAGCCAAAGCCATTATCTAAGTCAACAAGTCAAGCCATCTCCCTGCGCCGGCCTGCCGTTAAAATACCGCTCGGCCATTTGGCATGAGGAGTTTCAAGGTCTTAAAGCGTTGCAAGCTGATGTTTTGGTTAGCCACGAGGCGCCGAATTCGCACCGGCATGGCTTTTCCGTGATTGGTGATCTGGCCTTAACCATGGGTGTGAAGCAGATTTTTCACGGCCATCTGCATGAAAACTACTGCCGCCGGTTACGCAACAGTATCCATGTTTGCGGGGTTGCCAACAGTGCTGTGGCGGATTTATCCGGCAAAGTGTTAGGTTAAATCCCAAAAACAGAGTCTTATTTTAGTTATTGCCCCTGAGCGAACATTGCCAACCCCATCATGTCTGACTTCGTCCCACCTTATCCAAAACGGCTGAAAAAACTCCCTGGGCCGGTTGAATTGTTGAAAATTGCCCGCACTGACCTGTTGGCCGTCTGGCCAGAATCGGTGTACGAGCGGCAGTTTATTCATTTTAAAATCGTGAATCGCTCCTTGGTTATTGCCAATCATCCAGAAATTGTCCGTCATGCCCTGTTGGATCACTCGGCTAACTACCAAAGAAAAACCGCTTTGGTTAAGAAATTGTTGGCTCCTCTAATAGGTGACAGCGTGTTTATTACTGACGGCGAGTCCTGGGATCGGCAGCGGGCGGTTGACGATGCGGCACTGGCCGCCCAAGGGCTGGCGGATATCGGTGCGGTAGCTGCCGAAGCTGCCGCAGAATGGGCGCAGCACCGCTTTGCAAACGGTGAAACACTGCAGGTGCTGCCGGAAATGCAGCAGTTGGTGGCTACTATTCTGAGCCGGATTTTATTCGATCGCACTCTCGCCGTAGGCAACGTGGCCGAGTTGTGCCAGCGTGTGGCGGATTACCTCGACAGTGCCGCACAACTGGACTTAAACACAGTGTTTGGCATGCCAAACTGGTTTTCTGGAAAAAAATCCGGGGTTTCCGAGCAACGGGCAAAAAGCGTCCATGACTGGGTTGATGGCATAATTGTGCAAAAAGCCGGTGATCTACAAACCGCTACCGTGTTGTCAGGTTATCTGCATGCACCCGCTGATGGCCCGGTCAAGCCAGGGCCGGGCCGCGAGCGCATCCGCAACAGCCTGATTGGCTTGTTTTTAGCCGGGCATGAAAGCACCGCTAACACGCTAGCATGGGCATGGTATTTAATTTCGCAATGCCCTAAGGTAGAGCAAACGCTGCATGAGGAACTTGACCGCCTCGGCGGTAGCACCGCCACGTTTGCCGATTTGGACAGGCTGCCTTACAGCACCGCCATCATCAAAGAAACCCTGCGCTTGTATCCGCCTTTGCCGTTTTTGCTGCGTGAAGCGGCTGCCAACGACACCATTCGTAACCGCCCGATACCCGCCGGTTCATTTTTGCTGGTGGCGCCGTGGCTTCTGCATAGGCATAAGCACTACTGGGACAAGCCCGACCATTTCCTGCCGGAGCGGTTTATGGCCGATGCTCCACCCCCTACGCCTTTGAGTTACCTGCCCTTTGGTGTGGGTCCTAGGGCGTGTCTAGGTGAGGCATTGGGTTTGCAAATAGCCGTGTTATGCCTGGCCAATTTGGCCAAGCGGTTCCACTTCCAAGCGGATACGGGTTATCAAGTGCAGCCGGTGGCCCGGTTAATGCTTCGGCCAAGCCACGCCATGCCTATGCGGCTGGCCGCCCGCATCCACGCCACATCCGCAGTTTGACGGCAACATCATGATAAAACTAGGCAAAGTCAACACGCTGAAGTTTTCCAGACAAGCAGGCCGGGAGTATTACCTGGAGGCGGCTGGTAAAAAAGTGCTGCTGGCCGACACTAAAATTGCCAAAAACGTACAGCCGGGCGACGCATTAGAGGTTTTCGTCTATGCCGATGGCGAGGGGCACTTACTCGCCACCACGCTTATGCCTAAGGCGCAAGTGGATGAAGTGGCCTGGCTGCGGGTGGCCGCGGTCAATTACTACGGCGCATTTTTGGATTGGGGTTTGCCTAAGGAGCTTTTGCTGCCTTTTTCCGAGCAGCTAGGTGAAATTCAGGTGGGTAAATTCTATTTGGTGCGTTTATTTCTTGATGCTCAGGGGCGTGTCGCCGCCACCGCTAAGATAGCCCCGTTTTTAGCCGACAAGCTCGATGATACGGATGAACTGGCAGTCGGTCAAAAAGTACCGCTGTTGATAGCGGATGCCACGGACTTGGGGTTTAACGCCATCATCAATCACCGCTATTGGGGGTTGTTATACCAAAACCAGCTCTATCAACCCGTTAAAAAAGGTCAAAGGATAGACGGCTACATCAAGCAGATACGAGCGGATGGGCGGATAGACCTCACCTTGAACCCGCCGGGCTACGCAAAAGTAGATCCTTTGGCCGAGGCCATTCTAGCCCGGCTAAATGCGGCGGGCGGCAGGCTCGATTTAGGCGATAAAAGCCCGCCCGAAGCTATCTACAAAACATTTGGCAGCAGCAAAAAAGCCTTCAAACAGGCCATTGGTGCATTGTACAAGCAGCATTTGATTGTTATTGAAGACAGCCAAATTCGTCTGGTTGGATGATTGGCGTTAGCCCAGCCTTGCTTACCTGCCGCACCGAGCATTTGTCAATGCCGGAAAACAACGATGTAGGCTACAATGCCAGAGTTTTTTGCTCGGAATACCAGCACCCGCTATGACACAATTCTTTGCCATTCATCCTAAAAATCCGCAGTTACGGTTGATTCGTAACGCCGTGGAGATTTTACGCAAGGGTGGGATCATCAGTTATCCGACCGATTCGGCTTATGCCATCGCTTGCCAAATCAACGATAAACAAGCTTTAGATAAAATCCGCGGTATCCGCCAGCTCGACGACAAGCACGATTTTACATTGGTTTGTAAGGACTTAGCGCAAGTTTCTACATTTACCAAAATGGGCAATGACGCCTTTCGCTTGATTAAATCGTTAACCCCTGGGCCCTTCACGTTTATTTTAGAGGCTACCCGCGAGGTGCCACGGCGCTTGCAAGACCCTAAGAAAAAAACCATAGGCATCCGTATACCCGACCATCCCGTCGCCCGGCTGCTGGTTGAACAAATGGGCGAGCCGTTGTACAGCACCACGCTCCACTTGCCGGGCGACGAGGCGAGTTTGTCTGACCCTCATGAAATCCGCGAACGTTTGCAACATGAACTGGATCTGGTGATAGATGCGGGCGTGATAGCGCCAGAAGCCACCACTATTATCGGCTTTACCGCCAATGGCCCGGAAATTATTAGGCAAGGCAAGGGTATCGCTGAGATGCTGACCTAACTAAAGGATGCGAATACTATGATGAACGAACTGAGCTTGGTCCAACGTATTGTCGTTTGGGCGTTGCCGGTCATTTTTGCTATCACCGTACACGAAGTGGCGCACGGATGGGTAGCGAAACTGAAGGGCGATCTGACCGCTTACAAGGCAGGCCGCTTGACACTGAATCCGATCAAGCATATCGACCCACTAGGCACTCTTATTTTGCCGGGCATTTTACTGTTGACGGGGACGGGGATTATTTTTGGCTGGGCGAAGCCAATACCCGTCGATGGCCGCAACTTAAAAAAACCGCTGCAAGACATGGCCTGGGTGGCTGCCGCAGGCCCTTTGTCCAACTTGATAATGGCATTACTTTGGGCCTTGCTAGCGCGAATTGCCACCTTGGTTAATCTGGAGTTTTTCTCATTGCCCTTGATTTACATGGGTGTTGCCGGTATTTCTATCAATCTGGTGTTGTTTTTAATCAACTTGTTGCCCATTCCACCTTTGGATGGCAGCCGCATTCTGACCGGGTTCCTGCCGCCGCGCTGGGCGTGGCAATACAATCAATTGGAACGCTACGGTTTTGTAATTTTAGTGGTTTTGCTGTACAGCGGTGCCTTAAATGCGGTCTTGGCGTACCCTATGTACAGGGCGCAACAACTGTTTTTTTCAATCGCCGGGTTATAACAAACCGCGTAGGGGAGGGCGGCTAAGTTGTCTGATTTTGGCGCAGCGTGTTTGCAAGCAGGGGTGCCGCCTGCGGCTTTGGCCCTAGTCAAAGGCGCGCCGTACCATGAATTGCCCGAGGACTTGTACATACCCCCAGATGCCCTAGAGGTGTTTTTGGACTTGTTCGAGGGGCCGTTGGATTTGTTATTGTACTTGCTCAAAAAGCAAAATCTGGACATCCTCGATATTTCTGTGGCGCAAGTTGCTCGGCAATACATGGACTATATCCGTCTTATGGCGGCCTCAAAACTGGAGTTAGCGGCCGAGTATCTGGTGATGGCGGCGTGGCTGGCGGAGATAAAATCCAGGATGTTGCTGCCCCGCCAAACACAGCCAGAGGAAGAAGTAGACCCCCGCGCCACCTTGATTCAAAGGCTTCAGGAGTACGCGGCCATTAAAAATGCAGCCGACCTGCTCGATCGGCTGCCACGCTTGGAACGCGACCTGTTTCTTGCTGACGTAGACCTTTCTGCCCTAGCGGTGACGCGGCTTTTGCCCGATGTGCCACTTAATGAGCTGTTAGCAGCCTTTCAAGCGGTACTTAAGCGCGCCGAGCAACTCAGCCACCACCCCATCACCAAGGAACCGCTGTCAGTCCGTGAACGCATGTCAACCATTTTGGAAAATCTTAAAAGAGCGGATAGTCTCTTTTTCACGCAATTATTTAGTCGAAAAGAAGGCCGACACGGCGCTGTGGTCGCGTTTTTGGCCATCCTCGAACTCAGCAAGGAACAGCTTATCGACATCTTCCATTGTCACGGCAGCAACCGGCTCGCTGTCCGCATTGTCAGTAACGAAAACCAAGCCTAAAGAGCGGCCTTCGCTGCTAGCCTTAGGTACGCCCTCTGCTGAGTTGAGCGCTGTGTTGCCATCAGACGTTGAAACCGTTCCTTGCATGAACCAAGTGACGCAAGTGGCGTTGACACAGTCCCCAGACAATGCGCTTAAGTCCATTGTCGAGGCTATTTTGTTTGCGGCCGGAAAACCGATGACGGCCGAACAAATCCAACGGGTTTTCCCGGAGCGGGAGCGGCCGCAATTGGCTGAAATTGACCACGCGCTTGCGGCGATTGCCGAAGAGTACCAAACGCGCCCCGTACAGTTGCAAAAAGTCGCCAGCGGCTACCGTTTTCAAGTTAAAGCCGAGCTGTCACCCTGGGTAGAGCGCTTGTTCGAGGAAAAACCGACCAAGTATTCCAAAGCCCTGCTGGAAACGCTGGCCATTATCGCTTACCGGCAACCCGTAAGCCGTGGCGACATTGAAGACATCCGGGGTGTTAGCGTCAGTTCCGGCATTATCCATACCTTACTGGAACGGGAATGGGTTAAAGTGGTCGCCCATAAAGAAACGCCAGGCCGACCGGCTTTGTACGGCACCACCGCAGCGTTCCTAGATTATTTTAATTTGTCGGCCTTGCAGGAGTTGCCGCCATTGCAAGACATCGCCGATCTGGACTTGAGCCAATGAGGATGCCCATCATGAATGTCAAAAAACCGTTGCGTGAACCAGGCAAAGCTGCCGTTCCCCTACAAAATACCTCAGGCATAGCGGGCGGGCGCGTCCAAAAAGTGCTGGCACAAGGGGGCCTAGGCTCGCGCCGGGAAATAGAACGCTGGATTAACGAGGATCGTTTACGCATCAACGGCAATCC
>DBNW01000016.1:10524-72133 GCA_002299425.1 Methylococcaceae bacterium UBA662
GTGGTGCATTGGGAAAAATTTGCCGAACAACCGACACGGGTGTTGCTCTACCACAAGCCCACGGGTGAAGTAGTGACCCGCAACGACCCGCAAGGCCGCCCCGTGGTTTTTGTCAATCTACCCAAGTTGCCGATAGGCCGCTGGATTAATGTCGGGCGGCTGGACATCAATACGTCCGGTCTGTTGTTGTTGACCAACAACGGTGAATTGGCCAATCGGCTGATGCACCCCTCCAGCGAAGTCGAACGCGAATACGCTGTGCGTATTTTGGGCGATGTTAGCGAGGCGACGTTGGCCACACTAAAGCAAGGCGTGACACTGGAAGACGGTGCCGCACATTTTGATGCCATCTATTTCGGCGGCGGTGAGAATGCTAACAAATGGTACTATGTGACGGTCAAAGAAGGCCGCAACCGCCTGGTCAGACGCTTGTGGGAATCGCAAGAAATCGTCGTCAGCCGTCTGATGCGAGTGCGCTATGGGCCTATCGTCTTGCCTGATGGTTTGCGGAGCAGAGACCATTACGAATTGAACGATGAAGAAATGGCTTTATTGTTCGCATTCGCCGGTCTTCCAGAACCGGTTAAAGCGAGAAGCAACCGATGATCACGGTGCTGCAGCGGGTCACTCAGGCCTCGGTCAGCGTCGACAACGAGCCGATTAGCAGCATCGGTGCCGGTATCATGGCGTTGCTGGCGGTGGAAAAAACGGACACCGAAACAGTAGCCCAACGCTTGTTGGAACGTATCCTCAATTACCGGATATTTGCTGACGAGACCGGGCGCATGAACTTAAGCCTGCGCGACACCTGCGGCGGCCTGTTGTTGGTCCCTCAATTCACCCTAGCGGCTAACACTGACAAGGGCAACCGCCCCAGTTTTACCGCCGCCGCAACGCCAGAACAGGGTTCGGTATTGTTCAACTATCTGCAACAACTGGCTTTGGCCAGTTACTCTACGGTGCAATTTGGCCGCTTTGGCGCGGATATGCAAGTCAGCCTAGTGAACGACGGGCCAGTGACCTTTTGCTTGCGGATTTAAGATCGCGGTCTGTTCGCGCAAAGTGTTGGTTGAGCCATGATGCTTAAAGCCATCAAGAACGGGTAGTGTTAATGCCCGCCAGTGCCCCCTTAGTCAGAATGCCAGTCGGCTGAACGTTTGTGAGCGCGTTTTTGGTTAAAAGCCCGTGCTTGCCGTGCGAGGCATGGGCCGAATCTGGCTTTAAGCGGCTGACCAGATGCCTGAATTATCTAGTGAATTTAAGTGGAAGAAGCGTTAATGAATGCAAAGAATGTCGACAAGGATTCCGTGCAAGCGGATTTAATGGCACTAAAAACAGCCCTCAATCAACAGATTTTGGGCCAAGATTTGCTAGTTGAACGGATGCTGATTGCTTTGTTGGCCGATGGCCATGTCTTAGTGGAGGGGGCACCTGGCCTGGCCAAAACGCGGGCCATCACGGTGTTGAGCAAAAGCATTGAGGGCGATTTCCATCGGGTGCAATTCACCCCTGATTTATTGCCGGCCGATTTGACAGGCACGGAAATTTTCCGCTCTCAAACGGGCCAGTTCGAATTTCAAAGAGGGCCTTTGTTCCACAACTTAATTTTGGCTGACGAAATTAACCGGTCGCCTGCTAAAGTTCAGGCGGCCTTGCTTGAGGCTATGGCGGAACGGCAAATTACGGTAGGTCACGAAACGTATGCTTTGCCTGCGTTGTTTATGGTGATGGCAACGCAAAACCCTATTGAGCACGAGGGTACTTACCCGTTGCCGGAGGCGCAATTAGACCGCTTTTTGATGCATGTAAAAGTCGACTACCCCGACGCTGAACATGAAAAAGCCATATTGCGCTTGGTCAGGGCCGAAATGCGCCACGGTTCAGCCTTTCAGTCGGCTGATTTTAAAACGGTTTCCCAAGCGGTGTTATTCAGGGCAAGAAATGCCGTTTTGGACCTGCATATGGCCGATGCCCTGGAGGATTACTTGTTGCAAATTGTGTTGGCCAGCCGCAAGCCTGCTTTTTATGGCGAAGATTTAGCGGGCTGGTTGCAATACGGGGCCAGCCCTAGGGCCAGCATTGCCCTAGATCGTTGCGCTAGGGCAAAAGCCTGGTTAGCGGGCCGTGATTTTGTTGCACCCGAGGATATTCAAGCGATCGCTTATGACGTTTTGCGCCATCGGCTGATCTTAACCTACGAAGCTGAAGCCGAAGGCGTAACCACCGACCGTGTCATAGAAACCTTATTGTCCAGAATTGCTGTGCCTTAAAATAAACAGCATGAAGCCCTTGAAACAAACAAAAACATGCGCCGATTTGGTGACGGTCTCCTTAAAAACCCTGGTTGATTTAGCCAAGCCGGCGGCAACGCTGCAACAAAAACGTGTTGCAGCCCGCGCCAAAACAGACGGTGCTTATGTGTCCCCTTTTAAAGGTCGGGGCATGGCGTTCGCCGAATCTCGTGTGTACCAACCCGGTGATGACATCCGCAGCATGGATTGGCGCGTCACAGCACGCACGGGCAAGCCCCACACTAAATTGTTCTGTGAAGAGCGCGAACGACTGGTATTTATTGTCGTCGATGACCGCCCCGCCATGCATTTTGCCACTCAGGGGGCTTTTAAATCGGTGGTTGCCGCCAAATTAGCGGCGTTGTTGGCTTGGTCGGCGATGCAGCGAGGCGACCGAATAGGTGGTCAATTGTTTTCCGAACGCGGGGTCCGCGAATTTAAGCCGCGCCATGGAAAAGCCGCTGTACTGTTGTTTTTACAAGCCCTAGCAACATCAGGGCAACGGGGCAATACCTTGGTTGCGCTTGATCACGTTTTGGCGCGGTTAGTAAAGCATGCCCGGCCTGGCAGCACCGTTTACATTATCAGCGACTTTCGTGGGTTTAATTCGCTTGCGGAAACCCATTTGGCGAAATTGTCCCAGCATTGTGATGTCGAGTTGGTATTTTTGTCCGATCCCTTGGAGCGTAAACTGCCTAGGGTCGGCTGGTATCGGCTGGTCGACGGCAATCGGGAATTATTGTTGGATACCGGGGACAAAGCGGGTGTGAAACGCTACCAGCTGCGGTTTGAGCAGCGCGTGCATGATTTGCAGCAATTCAGCAAAAAGCACGGCATCAGCCTTAGGCAATGCCAAACCATCGATGACCCTTTACAGTCCCTGTTACGCTAATGCTAGCCTCCGAACTGCCCCTACGCGGTATTCATATTCCCGAAGCCATTACTGGCTGGCCGCCGGCGGTCGGGTGGTGGTTGCTGATTGCGCTTGTTATCGTACTGGGTTGGCTAGGCGGGTGGTTTTATCGACGCTCACTAACGGCGAACAGCGCGGTGAAATCCGCCAGGAAAATACTGGCGGAACTAAAACAATCCACGCACTTAAGCACCACCGAGAAATTGGCCCAGTTGTCCATCCTGCTCCGGCGTACCGCCATTAGCCTTGCTGCGGACAAAAAAGTGGCCGGATTGACAGGTCAGGCCTGGTTGGCGTATCTGGATAAAACCATGACCGCTACGCCGTTTACCGACAGTGTGGGTTATTTGTTGGTTGAGTTCGCCTATCGCAAATCACCGCCTGTGCCAGCGGAACTGGATCGGTTATTTGCATGCTGTGAACGCTGGCTGGAAACTTGCCATAAATTGCCTAGGGACGAAAAAAACCCATGATTCATTTCCAATGGCCTTGGTTAGCCCTTGCCCTGCCGCTGCCGTTATTGCTGCGTAGTGTGTTGCCGTCTTGCCAAGCGGTGCAACACGCGGCCTTAAAAGTACCGTTTTTGGCTGATTTTGATCTAGGCGGGCCGCCGGTGCCGGGTGTTCGTTTACAACATTGGCCGCTGTTGCTAGCCGCTATCGCCTGGGCTCTTTTGGTGACAGCCGCCACCCGGCCACAGTGGCTGGGCGATCCCATTGAACAGGCGGTAAGCGGGCGGGATTTAATGTTGGCAGTGGATTTGTCGGGCAGTATGGAAGCACAAGATTTTTTTATCAACAACCAACCGGTTGACAGACTCACCGCCGCCAAATCGGTAGCGAGGGATTTTATCGCCCGCCGGTTGGGCGACCGCATCGGTCTCATTTTGTTTGGCAGCCAAGCGTACCTGCAAGTGCCGTTGACGTTCGACCGCAAGACCGTGGAGACGTTACTGGGCGAGGCGGTGATTGGTTTAGCAGGCGAAAACACCGCGATAGGTGATGCCATTGGCCTGGCCGTGAAACGCTTAGGCGACCAACCCGGACAAAATCGGGTATTGGTGCTCATGACCGACGGAGCCAATACCGCCGGCGAAGTTTCCCCTTTAAAGGCGGGAGAGCTGGCCAAAGCCAAGGGCTTAAAAATCTACACGATTGGTCTCGGCGCCGATGAAATGGTTGTACACGGGCTGTTCGGCAACCACACGGTAAATCCCTCGCTCGATTTGGACGAGGACACCCTCATTAAGATAGCTGAAAGTACCGGCGGACATTACTACCGCGCCAGAAATACCGCTGAACTGGACGGTATTTATTTGCGCTTAGACGAACTGGAACCTCTGGTCAAAGAGCAACAGTATTTCCGCCCTCGCACAGAGCTGTACCCTTGGCCATTGGCGGCCGCCCTGCTGGTAGTTGCCGCCCTGGTTTGCTGGGTCAGGAAGCCGCTATGAATGTTGCCGAGTTTCATTTCATCCGGCCCTTTTGGCTGTTCGCTTTGATTCCGGCGGCGTTCATTTTATTTGGGTTTTACCGAAGCCGTTTTCACCTAAATGCTTGGGCGGCCTTCTGTGACCCGGCCTTGTTGCCTTTTGTGTTGCAGCAAAAAACATCTGTGGCTAACCGGTTGCCGCTTGGTATCGGTGCCGTTGCGCTGGTGTTGGTCGTTTTGGCCTTAGCCGGTCCCACTTGGGAGCGCTTGCCTACGCCGGTGTTCCGCGATGAATCTGCTTTGGTCATTGCCTTGGACCTGTCGGATTCTATGAATGCAGGTGACATTACGCCCAGTCGCTTGGGTCGGGCGCGTTACAAAATTGCCGATTTATTAAAACATCGAAAAGACGGCCAAACGGCTCTGTTGGTGTTTGCTGGCGAGGCCTATGTAGTCACGCCGTTGACTAACGATACAGCCACCATTAACAGCCAGTTGGCGGCCTTAACCACCGACATCATGCCCAATCCAGGCAACAATGCGGCGGCGGCATTGCTAAAAGCAGCCAATTTATTCAAACAAGCGGGTATGCCGACCGGCCAAATTCTCATGATCACTGATGGCGTGGACAGTGCTGAAGCCCAAGAAGCCTTGCTGGCTCTATCCGATCATTACACCTTGTCCATTCTGGGTGTCGGTACGCAAGCCGGTGCGCCCATCGTTGATGCCAAGGGCGGTTTTTCTAAGAACAGCGCAGGTACTCTTGTTGTGCCAAAACTGGATGCGGCTAATCTAGCCGTTTTGGCGCAGTCGGGAGGCGGAATCTACCAAACCAGCACCGGTACGGATGATGACCTCAATAACTTAGCTAGCATGGTCACCTCGCCGGGTGTTCGGAAAAACCAAGGTGAGGCAGGTTTTATGCTTGAACGGTGGGACGATAAAGGCCCTTGGCTTTTGCTGGCGGTCTTGCCGCTGGCGGCTTTAGTGTTCAGAAAAGGTGTGCTGAGTGTGCCTCTATTGGCCATGATGTTTGTGCCTGACAACGCCTATGCGCTTGATTGGCAAGCATTATGGCAAAACCAAGACCAGCGCGGACAACAGGCTTATGAGAAAAAAGCCTTTGACAAAGCAGCCACTTTGTTTGCAGACTCGGAATGGAAAGGAGCGGCCTTTTATCAAGCTGGGGACTATCAAAAAGCCCTGGAAAGTTTCTTGGCCAGTCAAAAGCCTAAGACCGGTAGCTTGTACTACAACCAAGGCAATGCTTTGGCTAAACTAGGCCGCTTCCCAGAAGCCATTCAAGCCTATGACAACGCCCTAAAGCTTGAACCCCAACATGCCGATGCCCAGTTCAACAAAGGCTTAGTAGAAAAGGCATGGGCAAAACAGCAGCAATCCGATCCAGACCGTCAAAATCAAAGCACGGACAAAGAGCAGAAACAGCAGCAAGATGGCCATCAAAACCCTAAAACACCCGACAGGCAAGCAGACCGACCATCGGACAACACAGAAAAACCCGAGCAAAAACCCGAACACTCCGAACACCCCGAAGCGGCAAATCAGCCGCCAAAACCATCGGCAGCACAACAAACAGAGCAGTCTGAGTCAAAAGCAGGTGCAAGCGGTGCACAAAGCCGAAATGGCGAGCGGCAACAGCCGGCCGAGTCGGCCGTTCCTTTGATCAGTGAAGAGCAGCGACAAGCCAATGAGCAATGGCTAAACAGGATACCCGATGATCCTTCAGGCTTGTTAAGGCGCAAGTTTAAATACCAATACAGCCAACAAAAGCATTAACGGGTTTTTAAAGCGTGTCGTAATACGGTCGTAACTGTACTGGAGGTCGCTTGACGCCAGAATGAGCACACCGGTACTGGCGTTTTTGTTTGTAAAGACTGACCTAGCGAGCATCACGGGGAAACTTAAACCCTTGAGGTAAACCGGCAGCACGGTATTTTCTTGCAGCGGCAGCGCATTCACGCGCACAAAACGGCCTTGGCGTTTGTCTTCCAGGCTTAAGGCCACGGTGCGTGTAATGGTCAACAAAAAGTTGCCGCTATTCCCGACTGGCATACGGGCAGCCACGATCTGAGTGATGCAGCAGACCAGGCGGCGCTTTGCGATATACCCAGATGATCAGCGTGGCGGTAGCCTTTTTCCAAAACCAGCTTCGTAGCACCTTGCTTAAGCTCTAGGCTGTATTTGGGCCAACTGTCTTTTTTCTCGTGACTCAGGGTCACCGCTGCCAGCAGTATCAGTTCTGCCTTTAGAAGTGTCCGGGGTCTTTAGATCATTACAACCGTGCAGTGTTAGCACTAAGCATTGCCTACATTTTTGTAGGGGAAAATTTTCAGTTTTTGTCTAACAAATAAGACGATTTATAATTGTCAACCAGACCGACATCCGGGTTCCAAAACTGTGTCCGCATTGGACCGCCGGTCATTGGCGTAGGTTGGGTTGCGTCTTTTTGCAGCCCAATTTTTCAAGCGGATGCCGTACGGGATTTACAGTTTTCCTGCGGAGAGGGGAAACCAATTTATAACTATTTAATCTGTCGATACGGAAACTATCGACCCTATAGCTATTCAAGGAGCAAGTACGTTAAATGAGTGAATATAACCACATAACCGCTCCTGACAAAGGTGGATTCCAAGTCAGGATTGTAAGAAATAGAAAAGAATACAGCCGTTATTTTTCCAACAAACTGTGGGGGAGCAGAAAAAAATCGCTTAAAGCAGCTGTCAGTTGGCGGGAACAAATGCTGGTGTTGGTTGGCGATGTCAAACCAACGCCTTTAGCCAATAAATCCACTGGCGTAATGGGTGTCTCAAAAATTGTAAAATACGACAAAAGAAGAGGAAGCTTTTCTTTGTTTTACAGTTGCCATTGGCGAAAAAACAAAAAAGCATGCACCAAACAATTTTATGTTGGCCTAGCTAATGAAGTTACGGCCGATGAAGATTTTCATGCTTTTAGAACCGCCGTACAGTTTAGAAAAGAATATGAACTCTTTAAAGAAATAGGACAGGAAAATTTATTCTCACCCGAGAAGTATAAATTATGGAAAACAGAAAGGTTTTATAGATAACCCGAGAGCGAGAGGAAACAGTTTTGGATAATCCCGGCTCGCTTTAGGGCGTTTTGGCCGGCTTAGTGAGCCGGCCAAAAGAATTTAGGGGGTTAGCGGCTTTGTTTCGCTAACCGTTCATTGTTAACACAAACTCAAAAGTACTCGCTGCCTTGAACATCAACAGCGGCGGCCACGCGTGCTCGACCCGCTGCTTGGCATAAAAGCTCGACCTCTGCCGTCCAATTCTTCCAAGGCTTCAGGGTGCTTGACGAGGGCATCGCTTAAACCGGGTCGTGCAACGGAGTACAAAATATTGGCCACCCCCACCCTTTTACCAAGAATTGCCTTTCCTACTGTGGCCGTAGGAGGGGTTGTGTTTGACTCTGAATACCGGGTATTGCTGATCAGGCGTGGCCAAGCCCCGAACCAAGGCATGTGGTCAGTGCCAGGTGGCAAACAGCAAGCAAACGAAAGCTTAGTTGAAGCCTGTGTGCGGGAAATAAAAGAGGAAACTGGGTTGGTAACCGAGGTCGAAAGCCTAATTGCTGTGGTCGAAAGAAGGCTGGAAGGTTTTCATTATGTCATCACTGATTTTTTGGCCCTGCCCGTTAGCGGTGCCTCGACTAGGCTTAAAGCCAGTACGGATGTTACCGAAGCCTGTTGGGTTGGCATGGATAAAATAAAAAATTATCGGTTAGTTGAAGGGTTGGAAATAATCCTTAGAAAAGCCCACGCTAGTTTGGCTAGCAGCCAACCCACTTACCCCGGTTTGCTGCCAAATAACAGATCCAAGACCGATTTTGTACTGACTAACGAACCAGGGGCTATTTAACCACCCGCAGAACAGGACGCGCGGGTGTTTTCTTTTCAGGCGGCGGGGTTTCATTTTCGTTATCTTGATCAAAAATCATGCCCTTGCCATTTTCTTTGGCATAAAGCGCTAGCACTGCGGCAACCGGTACATAAATATGCAGGGGCTTGCCACTGAACCGGGCATCGAACTGAATATCTGTATTGCCTAAAGCCAAACTTTGTATGGCTTGTGGCCTGATATTCAGAACAATTTTCCCATCTTCTACGGATTTTTGCGGCACTATCGCTCCAGGATATTCAGCATTGACCAGCAAGTACGGAGTCAAGTTGTTATCAACAATCCACTCATAAATGGCTCGTATCAAGTAGGGTTTTAAGGGCGTCATCGCGCTATTCCTGCCATATCTTTCTCTGCTTCGCTTAAGCTGCGCTTGAAGCCAGTGCGTTTGAAAATACGCTGTGCGTACTGGGTGATTTCATCGTTTGGGGTGCTGACATCAACGCCTAAACTGGGCAACCGCCACAATAAAGGACCTATCACACAATCAATGAGCGAAAACTCATCGTTCATAAAAAATGGCCTGGCTGCAAATACCGACGCCGATGCTAACAGGCTTTCGCGCAGCAGTTTTTTGGCGCGTGCCGATTTTTTCTCCCCGGAATACAGAATTTCATCAAGCAACTGATACCAGTCCTGGTCTATGCGCTTAATGACCATGCGTGCAATGGCCCGAGAGACGGGATCCATTTGGTGCAGTGGCGGGTGTGGGAAACGTTCATCAAGGTATTCCATGATGATGCGTGAGTCGTACAACACCAAGTCGCGTTCTATCAAAGTGGGCGAAACACCGGTAGGGTTCAGTTCCAACAAGTCTTCAGGCGGGTCGTTTGGGTTGTAAAATTCAACATCGGAGGCGATCCCCTTTTCGTACAAAACGAATCGGGCACAGTGGCTCATAGGACAAATCGGTGAGGAAAACAGTGTCATTACGGATTTACGGGTAATAATGTTTGCCACAAATAACAACCTCTGAAAACATTCTGGATGGTAAAAAAAACGACGGATTATACCAGAAAATAAAGAAGCGTTTTTGTTGGTGGCTCAGTGCAAATAATGCTAAGAGTTACAGGCCGCGCTACGCTTTGCAGGGTTAACAGCCTAGGCGGCCTGGTAAATTTTCGGGCTTTAATGAATGTCCTTCCAATACTCTCTTTTTAAAAGATAAGCAATTACGGCAAAAATAAGCAGGAAAAACAACACATAACGCCCTAAAGCTTTGCGTTCTTGTTGTTCGGGTTCGCCCACATAAACCAGAAAGTTAACCAAGTCGTTGGTTAAGCGACTGAATTCTTGTTCTGATAATTTTCCCGGAGTGGTCAGTTCCAATTCCAGATGCTTCCCCCAAATGGTCTTGCGGGTTTTGGCCACCTGCTCGCCCTGCAGTTGCCAAAATGGGTTCGGCATGGCCGTCTGCGGGTAAATTAGGTTGTTGACACCGAATGGACGTTGTGCGTCGGTGTAGTAGCTGGTTAAGTAGCTGTACAGCCAGTCGGCCCCCCGTGACCGGGCAATCAGTGACAAATCCGGCGGCTGCACCCCGAACCATTTCTCGGCGTCGCGCTTGTTCATAGCCGTATGCAGCGGGTCATAAATACCGGCACCTTCCGGGGCGATTTCTGTCAAGACGGTTTTTTCATCGGTCCCGGTGTCCAGAGCAATACGCAGGTACCGCATGTACTTGACTGAATGGCAGCCTAAACAATAGGTGACGAAATGTTTAGCTCCCCGCAACAGCGATACCCTGTTGGAAGGGTCGATGTTGGCTGTTTGTAACAGTGCTTTTTCCGAGGCATTAGCGGAAAAGCAAAAAGCCAAGAACAAAAGAAAAACGGCAGTGTAGGTTTTCATAAGTCAATCCAAGCTTTCTACAATTTTTTTGCCAAAACGGCTAAGCACTTTAATGATGCCCTCCGGGTTGGGTCGCCGGTTATAAAAAGCCCCCCTAAAGGCAGGGTCGCCGATTTCTGATTGGGAGGGCTTAATAATCGTAATTTCTTCAAGCAAAGCCGGCAGATCGTCTTCTATCTCGTGATGCGGGGATACCCGAGTGGGTACCGGTTTGGTTTTTTCCCAGCGGGTGTACAACGGCATCAGTAAGAAGAAAGCAAAATAAATGGCGGTAAAAATTCGCGCAAATACGGTGAGGGTCGGCGTAGCCGGTTGTGTGCCGAGATAGCCCAGAGCAATAAAACTGATAACGAAAAGTAACAGTGCTTTTTTGTAGAAACCGCTGCGGTAACGGATGGAACGCACGGGGTTGCGGTCTAACCAGGGTAAAAGAAACAACACCACGATGGCCCCACCCATGCCTACGACTCCAGCAAACTTGTCGGGAATGGCGCGCAAAATGGCGTAAAAAGGCGTGAAATACCAAACCGGAGCGATATGCTCAGGGGTTTTCATCGGATCAGCGGGGATAAAATTAGCGTGTTCCAGAAAATAGCCGTTCATTTCCGGCATATAAAAGATGACGGTGGCAAAAAACAACAAAAACACCGCCACGCCAAAAATGTCCTTGACCGTGTAGTAGGGGTGAAAAGGGATGCCGTCTAACGGTACGCCTTTTTCGTTCTTGTATTTTTTAATCTCAACCCCATCCGGGTTATTGGAACCCACCTCGTGCAAGGCCACCAAGTGCATAAACACTAACAAAATTAACACTAACGGTACGGCAATAACATGGAACGCAAAAAAACGGTTTAAGGTGGCATCGGATACGACATAATCGCCCCGTATCCACAGCGATAAATCATCGCCGATGACAGGAATAGCACTGAACAACGAAATGATTACCTGCGCACCCCAGTAAGACATTTGCCCCCAAGGCAGCAAATAGCCCATGAAGGCCTCCGCCATCAAGCAAACAAACAGCAACATGCCAAAAATCCAGACCAGTTCACGCGGTTGCTTGAAAGAGCCATACATCAAGCCACGGAACATGTGCAGGTAAATGACAATAAAAAATGCCGATGCGCCGGTCGAGTGCATGTACCGAACCAACCAACCCCAATGTACATCGCGCATGATGTACTCGACGGAATCAAACGCTAGGTGAGCGTCCGGTTTGTAGTTCATGGTCAACAAAATGCCAGTGACGATTTGGTTGAGCAGCATCAGCAAGGCCAGAGAGCCGAAAAAATACCAAAAATTGAAGTTTTTGGGTGCGTAGTAATTTGTCATGTGTTCTTCCCACACTTTGGCGAGCGGGAAGCGTTCTAAAATCCATTGGCCGGCGTCGGCTAAGCGTTTCATTTTCATGCCGTTTTCTCCCCGTTGGTTTCACCAACAATGATCTGGGTGTCGCTAACATAGCGATAAGGCGGTATTTCCAGGTTGGTGGGTGCGGGTACGCCCTGAAAAACGCGGCCGGCAAAATCAAACCAGGAGCCGTGGCACGGGCAGAAAAATCCCCCTTGCCAGCGTGCGCCTAAGTCGTGAGGAGCGACCTCAGGCCGGAAAGTTGGCGAACAACCTAGGTGGGTACACAAACCGACGGCAAGGAAAATTTCAGGCTTTATGGAGCGGGTAGGGTTTTTACAGGATGCAGGCTGGTCCGATGCGGTAGATTTTGGGTCCCTCAGTTGGTTTTCAATCACAGACAAGGTGGCTAGCATGGCAGGAGTCCGGTTCAAAATCCACACCGGCTTACCGCGCCATTCCACCCGCAGCAATTGCCCCGGCTCCATTTTGCTGATGTCAACCTCAACCGGGGCTCCGGCCGCCATCGCCTTGACGCTAGGCTGCATTTGGGCGAGAAAAGGGACGGCTAGATAGCCCGTGCCCACCGCGCCTACCACGGTGAGTGCCGAAGTTAAAAACTGGCGCTTGGAAGTGTCGACGCCTTCGTTGGTCATGGTGAACTCTCCTGATGTGAGGTGTGCGTTGGCCGCACTATTTTTATGCCGGGTCAATATACCACTAGATAACCGTGAATTTGAAGGGCTGGGTTTTATATTGTTTCGGGTATCGTCGGGGTGTCTTAGGATGCCGCAAAAGCCCTTTTTAAGCGTACACTACGGCGTTTTTTTTGACGGTTTTGGGCAAGCCATGGTGAATGTACACGCCCTGCCTTGGCGGGCTAAAGCAGCACTAGCCCCAATCCGTAGGCACCCAGGTAAGTCACTAAAAAATAAAACAAAGCCATCACCAAGCTTGCAGGCCAGTTGATGGCTAAGGTGCGGCCTAAAATGTAGGCGACCAGGAAAAAC
Source organism: Methylococcaceae bacterium UBA662 (assembly GCA_002299425.1). Lineage (GTDB taxonomy): Bacteria > Pseudomonadota > Gammaproteobacteria > Methylococcales > Methylomonadaceae > Methylovulum. Next base: position 23,312 of record DBNW01000016.1, read on the forward strand.
CCCCAGAACAGTTGTAAGCCCAATACATAAAGGCTGAGTGGGTCTTCGGTCGTGGTCATCCAGACCAACACCGGGATAAGGCTGGTGGCAACGGCGTTTAAGACAAATAGCAGAGCCGTTAGCACCTGCACATAAACGTACAAAATTTTGTTTAAAGCCAAGACAGTAGCGACAAGGACTAGGGTTAAAACAGTCTCAAACAGGACTTCATAGAATGACTCGACGGGGTCGTCGGTCATGTTGGCCTGCAAAAAAAATTCTAGGGTGAAGTAAAAAAAAATATTGTATTTGAGGAAGCTGAACGATCTGGGTAAATCCAGCGGGTTGAGGCTGAACCAACACAGCGGCAGGTATTGTCTTATGATGTCCATGGCGACTGTTTGATGGGCTGTGCCGGGCGTGGTCAAAGTGGCAGTTTCCTTATGACGACCGACCCTGGATAATACCCCGATAACAGCCGATAATCTATCGGTTGCGCTTGCTTACGGCAATTCTCAATTTACCTGGCGGCCTTAAATATGGTCGCGTTTTGACCGTAAGTGCAGCGTTTAGAGCCGATTTAAACTGGCCATTTTTTCTCTGATTTTTTTGACTCACACCCAATGAAACCACACCTTTTAGTTACAGCCGTTCAACAATCCTGCGGTGCTGACCGTCAAACTAACTTGGATTTTTCCATTGCTAAGATACACGAGGCTGCGGCAGCAAAAGCCGATTTGGTTGTGTTGCCGGAACTGCATCTAGGACCTTATTTTTGCCAAAACGAGGATGTTGAACACTTCACACTGGCACAGGCCATCCCGGGTCCTAGCACGGCCATTTTATCGGCGGCCGCCAAGACCGCAGGTGTGGTGGTGGTCTCGACTCTTTTTGAGGAAAGGGCCCCAGGGCTTTATCACAACACCGCTGTGGTTTTTGATAAAGACGGCAGCATCGCCGGAAAATACCGGAAAATGCACATCCCAGATGACCCGGGATTTTATGAGAAATACTATTTTACGCCCGGCGACTTAGGCTTTAAGCCCATTGATACCTCCATTGGCAGGTTGGGGATTCTGGTTTGCTGGGACCAGTGGTTTCCCGAAGCCGCCCGGCTGATGGCTTTGGCGGGTGCAGACTTGTTAATTTATCCCACCGCTATTGGCTGGGATTTGCAAGACAGCGCAGAGGAACGGCAGCGCCAGTTAGAGGCCTGGGTGATTTGCCAACGCGCCCATGCGGTGGCCAATGGCATTCCCGTGGTGGCGTGCAACCGTATCGGTTTTGAAGCCGCTCCCGATGCGGGGCGAGGCATCCTGTTTTGGGGCAATAGTTTTATGGCCGGCCCTCAAGGGGAGCTGCTTGAGCGTGCCAATGAGACGGATAACAGGTTGTTGACGTGCCGCTTAGATTTGGCAAGAGGTAAACGGGTACGGCAAATATGGCCGTTTTTGCGTGACCGCCGGATTGATGAGTACGGCGGGTTATGTAAACGGTTTCTTGATGCCGACTAGACAGGCGGCGTACCCGGTTGACTCAGCCAAGAATTGGGCTAAAGTGGCAGGCCATCCCTTGTGAACGAGTAGGCAATGCTTATGTCCCCTTTATTGAACAGCGTAATCGTCCCGGCCAAACAAACACACAGCCATTCTGTTATTTGGTTGCATGGCTTGGGTGCGGATGGTCATGATTTTGAAGGCATCACCGGTGAATTGACACTGACATTGGCCGGGCATATCCGTTTTGTATTCCCGCATGCGCCGGTGCGACCGGTCACTGTTAACGGGGGTATGGCCATGCGGGCGTGGTACGACATTGTTGAATTGTCGCTTGATAGTCAACCGGACACGGTCGCTATTAATGAATCAGCCTTAAGCATACACGCGCTGATCGGACACGAAAAAAACAGCGGAATAGCGGCCGAGAACATTTTGCTGGCCGGTTTTTCCCAGGGGGGCGTAGTGGCTTTGCATGCCGGCATCACATACCCAGAAAAACTGGCCGGTATTTTGGCGTTATCGGCTTACCTGCCGACGCTTGACCAACTGGCCGGCAGGTACGCGATCGCCAATGCCCGCACAGCGGTTTTTATGGGGCATGGCATTTTAGATTCGGTGGTGCCTATCGAAGCGGCTAAAGCTGCTTGTGATGGGTTAGAAAAACTAGGGTACAGGGTAAGCTGGCACGATTACCTGATGGAGCATTCGGTTTGCGCTGAGGAAATTCGGCATATTAGCGAATTTATCAACCAGGCCTTTGCTACTTGATGCGGCAACAGACATAACTTAAGAAGTCTGTTGCCAGGCCAATGACTAGCCTTGCAGTTCGGCGACGATGCCGTTAAAAGCTTCAACCCTAGCTTTCCCGGTTTTGACCAAGTCGATACCAGTATCTACCATCATGGCGCATAGCCCTGGCGTTCTATAGACCACTAGGCACAAATAACAGACGACGGGTATCGCCAGCAAGTCGACGATAAAACTATGCAAGCCAACCAAGCTAAAAAATTTTATCAACAAAGAAATCAAATCCAGGGGTAACAGCACCAACGTCCCAAAATAAGCGGTCACCATAAAGGTGAACAATACAAAAACAACAAACTGAAGCAGCCTTACCAAGGCGATGTTTATTTTTTTATTCATTTTAATTTTCATCCAGATAACTGTAAGAAAGCCTTTTTTGTGGTTGTTACGGTAGAGGGAAAGCCCCGCTTTTAGAGCGCGGCATTATACCTTAAAAGCCGCTGCTAGCCTGTAGCTTTATTGCAATAACGTCAGGGTTTCCTCAGGAACAAAGGGTGCAGCAAACTGCCCGCCAAAAATCCCCCAAGATGGGCCCACCAAGCGATATCAGCACTAACCTGGGCAAACAGCAACGTGGTTGTCGCGTTATACAGCTGCCAGAGTATCCAAAGCCCTAAAAAAGCGATGGCAGGAATGCTAAAGACCAATGGCGGAAACAGTACCACTACCCGTGCCAACGGGTACAGGAAATAATAAGCCCCTAAGACCCCTGCAATGCTGCCAGAGGCACCCACCACCGGAATGGTAAGGGTTGGGTCGAAATGCCACTGCAGCCAAGTCGCGATAATGCCGCACAGCAAATAAAAAACAAAAAATGGCAAACGGCCCATGCGGTCTTCGATATTGTCGGCGAATATCCACAAAAACCAGACGTTCATCAGCAGGTGCAGCCAAGTGGCATGGATGAACAGGTTGGTGGCAAAAGACAGGTAGCCGTCAAAAGGCCATTCCGTCCCTGCGCCATCGGCATACCTAGCGGGTACCATGCCATACAGGTGCAGTAAACGAAAACTGACGTGGTCGGGCAGCAGCATCATGGTCGCATAGACCAGCGTACAAACGGCGATGATGCCCCAAGTGACAAAAGGCTTGTTATGGCACGGAGCGGTATCACGGATGGGGATCATGCGCGGCGGTCCTGGAAGGGTAGGGTTGCTAAGCTTAGCAGCTTAACGTCAAACGGCACAAACGCTTATAATGCAGCCTCTTTTTTCTCTTGCAATGGCTTAGATCTTACATGTCACCCACACCGTATCTGCACGCCCCCACATTTTCCGGTTTGGGCCTTGATGAAAATCTACTGGCTGTGCTGCCGTCCTTGGGTTTTGAGTCCCCTACGCCGGTGCAATGTCAAGCCATTCCTCTGGCGGTGGCCGGCCAAGACCTACTGGTCAGTGCTGAGACGGGCAGCGGCAAGACTTTAGCCTTTTTGCTACCCTGCTTGCAACGGCTCATAGCCTCGCCAACCACCGTATTTGGGACGCGGGTGCTCATACTGACGCCCACCCGGGAATTGGCTCAGCAACTAGCCGGACACTGCCAGCCATTGCACCAACACTGCGGCTTACGCATGGCCGTGGTAACTGGGGGTGAGGATTTTAAACGCCAACAAACGGCACTGCGGCGCAACGCGGAAATTATTATCGCTACGCCGGGGCGGTTGCTGGAATTGTTGAGTGCTGGGGCGTGTGATTTCGGCCACCTGACGGTGCTGGTTCTGGATGAAGCAGACCGCATGCTGGATATGGGGTTTAGCGAGGCCGTGCTGACCATCATCAGTCATTGCCGCAGCAACCGGCAAACGCTGTTGTTTTCGGCCACGCTCAACCACGGCGGGGTTATGCACATGGCCAAGCAGGTGCTTAAAGACTATCAGGCCATAAACCTAAACGACCGGTATGAAGTCCACAGCAATATAGAGCAGCAAATAGTATTGGCGGACGACCATGCACATAAGCTAAAACTTTTGGCCTGGCTTTTAAGCCACAGCAATGAAGACAAGGCATTGGTGTTTGCTAATACCCGTGAACACGCCATAGAACTGAAAAAATCTTTGCAGAGCCAAGGGGTTAGAGTAGGGTTGTTGCATGGCGAGCTGGATCATTCCGAGCGCAAACGGACCATGGCATTGTTCCAAAACGGGGTTGTTAAGGCGTTGCTGGCAACTGACCTAGCGGCGCGCGGCTTGGATATTGTCGGGGTTGGCCTGGTGGTTAACTTCGATGTTCCGCGCAGTGCGGTGATTTATACCCACCGCATTGGCCGGACCGGCCGTGCCGGCAAAAAAGGCCAGGCCATTACCTTTGTCACCCGCGCCGACTGGAACCTCGCTGCCAGCATACAGCGGTATTTGCGGCAACAGTTCCAACTGCGCCAAATCAACGGGTTGCTGGGGCAGTTTGACGGGCCGAAAAAAATCAAGTTATCCGGTAAGGCGGCGGGCAGCAAAAAGCAAACAGCAACGGATAAAAAAAAGCCAACGGCAAAAATAAAAATCCGCCACCGCGATCAAAAAAACATTGGCAAACGCAAGCAACCCGTCCACAAGCCGGATCAGTAAATTTGTCGCCCAGCCAAATTCAAGCGCAGCTTGTTTGGGTGCTGCGCTACAAAAGATTGCTGAGGTTGGCAAAATCGCTTAAGGGCAGACACTCCGCGCGTATGTCAGGGTTTATTTGTAAATGGGTCAGTTGTTGTTCGTTGAGAAGATTTTTTAAAGCGTTGCGGAGGGTTTTGCGGCGTTGCGAAAACGCTTCCGTGACCAGCCGGTTGAGCTTTTTGACATCATTGACCTGAACCGGTGGTTGTGTGTGCGGGATCAGCCTAACAAGGGCAGACGTGACTTTCGGGACCGGGTTGAAACTTTCTGGCGGCACGTCAAACAACCATTCCGCCGCGCAGTAGTATTGCAGCATCACGCTCAAACGGCCGTATTGTTTGTTACCCGGCGGGGCGCAAATCCGGTCGACCAGTTCCTTTTGCAACATAAAGAGCATGTCGGCAATGATGCCCGTACTGGCCAGCAGATGGAACATGAGCGGGGTGGAAATGTTGTAGGGCAGGTTACCGATGATGCGCAGTTTTTTACCTTCGGTTCGGGGTAGGGTAGACGGATCAAAACGCAGAGCATCGCCACTGTGGATAGCCAAATTTTTCTGGCCGGCAAATTTGTTCTGTAAATAAGCGACTAAATCCCGATCCAACTCAACCACATCCAAGTGTGCGCTGCGGCTCAGCAGGGCTTCGGTCAATGCACCTAAGCCCGGGCCTATTTCCAGCCAATGGTCGTCGGCATGGATTTGGGCACTGCTGATAATGTCGGCTATGACTGCCCGGTCGTGCAAAAAATTTTGCCCAAAACGTTTACGGGGTTTATGCATCATGGCGTTCGACCCTGTTTGCCGACAGGGTGAGTGCTGTTTGCAACGCTACCCTGAGGCTGCCGATGCCAGCTTGACCGGTGCCGGCTAGGCTTAATGCGGTACCGTGGTCAACCGAGGTGCGGATAATGGGCAGGCCTAAGGTGATGTTGACTGCTTGACCAAAACTTTTGTATTTGATTACGGGTAAGCCTTGGTCGTGGTACATGGCTAAGACGGCATCGGCCGAATCCAAGTATTTTGGAGTAAATACGGTGTCCGCAGGCAACGGCCCGATGAGATCCATGCCTTGGTTACGCAGGTTTTCTATCACAGGAATAATGATGTCTATTTCTTCCCTGCCGAGATAGCCGCCTTCGCCCGCGTGGGGATTAAGTCCGCAGACCAAGATTTTCGGTTTCTCGCAGAGGAAATGCTTGCGTAAGTCCAGCTCCAAAACACTGATGACTGTACGCAGGCGGTCACGGGTAAGTGCCGGACTCACTTCTATCAAGGGTAAATGGTTGGTGACTAGGGCGACTCTAAGGCCTTCGGTGGCCAACATCATGACCGGATGGCCGCCCGTCAATTCGGCAATGAATTCAGTATGGCCGCTAAAAGGCAGGCCGGCGTCGTTGATTATGCCTTTGTGGACGGGGGCGGTGACCATGGCGGAAAACAAGCCTGTCAAGCAACCTTGGGCCGCTTGAGCGATGGTTTCTAGCACATAGCGGCTGTTGGCGGGGTTGAGTATCCCGCATACTGCCGGTTCGGCTAAGGCTACGGGTAAAACTTTAACACGGCCAGCGGCTTGCATTTCTGGTGTCTGGCTGGCATCGAACGGTTCTATAGCAATCGGCAGGCCCAAAATCTGTGCCCGCTGTCGCAGTAAGTGCGGGTCGGCTATCAGCACCAGCTCGCACGGCAGGTGCTGTTGGATGAGTTGGATAAGTTGATCCGGGCCGATGCCGGCAGGTTCGCCGGGAGTGACGGCGATGCGTCGGAGAGGGCAGTAGTTTGGCTTCATGGGCTGGTCTGTTTTGATGGGCGGTTGACTTTAGGGTTATTTTATTTGCTCGATGATCCCATCCAGTTCTTCTAAGGTGGCATAAGTGATGATGAGGCGGCCACTGCCGTTATTTTTGTGGTCAATGGCGACTTTAGCGCCTAAGCGGCGGGTCAAATCGTCTTGCAGCCGTAGGGTGTCCGGGTCGGCGATTTTGGCAGGCTTAACTGAGCCCCCTGCTTGCAGGGCTTTCACTAAGCGTTCGGCAGCCCTGACGGAAAGGCCCTCTCTGGCAATGCGTCGGGCGGTGTCGATTTGTGGCAAGCCTGCAAGGCCGAGCAGCACTTTTGCATGGCCCAATTCCAATTGCCTGGCCAACAACAGCGTTTTTACCTCGGGTTGCAAGTCCTGCAGGCGCAGTAAATTGCTGATGGTGGCGCGCGGCTTGCCAAGCGCATCCGCGATGGCTTGGTGGGTTAGGCTAAATTCGTCCAGTAACCGCCGCAATGCGTCGGCTTCTTCTAGTGGGTTTAGATCCTCGCGCTGGATGTTTTCAATCAGCGTTTGCGCCATTGTGGCGCGGTCGTCGATGTTTTTGATGACCACCGGAACATTTGACAGGCCAACCAGTTGCGCGGCCCGCCAACGCCGTTCACCGGCGACGATTTCGTATTTTTCCGCATCGATTGGGCGAACAATAATCGGTTGGATGATGCCTTGCGCCTTGATTGAATCGGCCAGTTCCTGCAACTTTTCCGGGTCTATGTCTTTGCGCGGCTGAAATTTGCCGCGTTGCAACTGCTCTATCGGCAGGTTTTGCGGCTTTTGCCTGTCCTCTTGTACCGCAGCCTCTCCTAACAAGGCATCCAGCCCCCGTCCTAAGCCTCTTTTTGGTATCGCCATGCTTCTTGCCTGTTTGGTGGATGGGGTAGGCGGTTGCGTGTAAGCGCAGTTAACACGGGCTTTTGCCAAGCCGATCGGTGAGTTCATCAAGCAGTGCCTGTACTTCGCGGGCCTCTGCCAACAACAGCCTTAGCTGTTCCCCGGTCAGGCCTGCATCCGGCGTTAAGGCGGGAGGCTGGCTGTCTGCAGGGGCCAACAAGACTTCAAGCCCCCGTCCTAAACTGCGTTTAGGGGTCTTCATGCTTGGCCTGGTTCGTTGGCGATGAGTTCTTTGGCTAGGGCCAAATAAGACGTCGCCCCCCGGGAGGATTTATCGTAGTTGAGCGCGGGTAAGCCATGACTGGGTGCCTCTGCTAGACGGATGTTTCTTGGTATGCAGGTGAGGAAGACTTTGTCGCCAAAATAGCGCAGTAATTGTTCGGAGACATCTTTGGTCAAGCGGTTTCTGTCGTCGTACATGGTACGCAATATGCCCTCAAGACACAGCTTGGCGTTAACGGTATCTTGAATGTCTTGTAGGGTAGACATGAGCGCCGACAGCCCTTCCAGAGAATAATACTCACATTGCATGGGAATCAACAGACTGTCTGCGGCAACCATGGCGTTTAAGGTGAGCATGTTCAGGGAGGGTGGACAATCTATCAGAATGTAATCGTAGTCGTGCTTGATGGGCAGCAAGGCATCGCGCAGGCGTTGCTCCTTGCGCTCGGCTTTTATCAGATGCACTTCTGCTGCAGTGAGGTGTGAGTTGCCGGGGATGATGCCGAATCCTAGGTCCGGCAGCGCAACAATGGCTTCAGCAGCAGGCAGGCCAGAGATCATTAGATCGTAGCCTGAATAGCGGAGGTTTTCTTTGTCCACGCCGCAGCCCATTGCGGCGTTGCCTTGCGGGTCAAGGTCAATTAAGAGTACCCGGCGGTGTAACGCGGCCAGCGAGGCGGCCAGGTTGACGCTGGTGGTGGTTTTGCCGACACCGCCTTTTTGGTTGGTGACAGCGATAATTTTTCCCACGGGCTTACCTCTCTGTGGATAAAGTGAGTTTGACCAAGCACCGCTGGCTATCGGTTTTTGGTATGGCAATGGGGATGACGGCGGCCTTGATGTCAGGTTGGAGTTGCGACAGTTCCTGCTCGGGGTTTTGCCCTTTCATGGCCAGCATTATGCCATTTTGGGTACTAAGGTGGGCACATAAAGAAACAATGTCGGCCAGGCTGGCAAAAGCACGGGTGATGACGGTATCAAACCGCCGATCCGGCAGGTAGTTTTCTACCCGCTGGTGGCAGACCGTTACATTGGTTAGTTTTAATTCGAGGATCACTTGTTGAATAAACCGGGTTTTTTTGGCATTGCTGTCTAAAAGTACGAATGCCTTGTCTGGCAGGGCAATGGCTAAGGGAATTCCGGGGATGCCGGCACCGGTGCCCACATCAATGACCCGTAGGCCTTGGACATAAGGCGCAATCGCTAGACTGTCTAAAAGGTGCTGGTTAACCATGCCTTCAGGGGTGCGGATGGCGGTCAGGTTGTAGGTTTTGTTCCATTTTGCCAGCAGCGTGATGAAGTCAATAAGCCGCTGCGTTTGTGCTGGGATCATGGGTAAATTCAAGGATTCCAGACCGGAAACAAGTTGTTCTTGGAGTGCTGTCATGGGAGTTAAGCTGATTTTTTCTTTAGGTAAACCAGCAAGAGGGTGATGGCCGCCGGCGTAATCCCAGGCATTCTGGAGGCCTGACCTAGGGTTTCTGGCTTATTGAGCCTGAGTTTTTCGCTGACCTCATGAGATAACCCCGGAATGGCTTGGTAGTCGATGGTTTCGGGTAAGCGCAACTGGTCATGGCGTAGGGATTTGTCAATGTCCGCTTGCTGCCTGCTGAGATAGCCGGCGTATTTTGCTTGAATTTCTACTTGTCGACTGACCGCCTCGGGTATGCCACTGGGGTTTTCTAAAAAGGCTAACAGGTGCTGTATGTCAACCTCAGGCCTACGCAACAGGTCTTCTAGGTTGGTCTCTTTTGTTAACGGCTGGTGCCAATTCACTTCGACCAGCGCGGCCTGCGGGCTGCCAACCCGAATCCACGTTGTTTTTAGCTGTTCCTGCAACCGGGTAACGCCGGTGCGCTTGGCTGAAAAAGCTTGCCAGCGGCAGTCATCAACCAGCCCGAGCTCGTGACCTTTTTCAGTCAAGCGCAGATCGGCATTGTCTTCCCTCAGCAGCAAGCGGTATTCGGCGCGGCTGGTGAACATGCGGTAGGGTTCTTGGGTGCCCCGGGTAATCAAGTCGTCAATCATTACGCCGATATAGGCTTCATCACGACCAGGGCACCAGCTTTCCAGTCCTTGAGTCATTCGGGCTGCGTTTAGACCGGCGATTAAGCCTTGGGCGGCGGCTTCCTCGTAACCGGTTGTGCCATTGATTTGGCCGGCAAAAAACAATCCTTTTAAATGTTTGTTTTCCAAAGATGATTTTAGATCGCGGGGGTCGAAGAAGTCGTATTCGATGGCATAGCCTGGGCGGATAATCTCAGCTTGTGCAAAACCCGGCATGGAGCGGACAAAGTCGTACTGGACGTCAAAAGGCAGGCTGGTGGAGATGCCGTTGGGGTAGATTTCATGGCTGTCTAGGCCTTCGGGTTCGATAAAAATTTGATGGCTGTCACGGTCAGCAAAACGGACGATTTTGTCTTCAATGGAAGGGCAGTAGCGCGGGCCGATGCCTTCAATAACGCCTGAGTACAATGGCGAGCGGTTAAGACCGGCGCGGATAATGTCATGGGTCTTTGCCGTGGTGCGGGTAATGTAGCAAGGAATTTGCCTGGGATGTTGGCGGGTATCGCCTAAAAAAGAAAATACCGGTACAGGGTCGTCGCCGTGCTGAACTTGCAGTTTTGTGTAATCAATCGTGCGTCCGTTGATCCTCGGAGGAGTGCCGGTTTTGAGCCGGTCAACACGCAAAGGCAGTTCCCGTAGGCGACTCGCTAAGGCTACGGAGGCAGGGTCGCCGGCCCGTCCGCCACTGTAGTTTTCTAGGCCGATGTGGATTTTTCCAGCCAAAAAAGTGCCCGCAGTTAAAATTACGGTCTTTGCCATAAAATCAACGCCAATCAAGGTTTTGATGCCAATTACGCGCTCTTCCGTGACAATAAGATCGGCAGCGGTTTGCTGGAACAAAGCCAAGTTGGGTTGGTTTTCTAGGGCATGAAGAACCGCCTGTTTGTAAAGTTTGCGGTCGGCTTGGGCGCGGGTGGCCCTGACCGCTGCGCCTTTGCTGGCATTTAAAATACGGAATTGGATGCCCGCTAAATCCGCCGCTTTGGCCATAAGACCACCTAATGCGTCAATTTCCTTGACCAAGTGGCCTTTGCCTATGCCGCCAATAGCTGGGTTGCAACTCATCTGGCCTAGGGTGTCCAGATTTTGCGTTAGCAGCAGGGTTTGGGCACCGCAACGGGCGGCGGCCAGCGCAGCTTCTGTACCGGCATGGCCGCCGCCTACTACAATCACATCAAAATTTTTTTTGAATTTCACGGGTGTTAAATGAGTCTGTTGGGGTTCGATTAATGGGCATTTTAAAGGTAAACCATGAAAAAACGTAACATTCCAGCCATAAATGGCGATACCCACGCTAAAGCAGGCAATCCGGTGGCAAAGTTCGCCTGCCGATTTAATCAATCGTATGTGTTTTGTAATAAGAACGCGTATCAGCGCAAAGCAAAGCATAACAAACAAGAAGCTTTGCCACTCTATTTTACAAATTAAGTAGAATGGCAAAGCTTTTGTCTTATAGTGGCCGACGTTTCGCTTTCGTGCTTGGAGCGAGTATGTTTTTGCATCCTTTGTTATCAAGGTAAAAGCCAATCGGCTTTGCCGTGTCGGCTGGATGAGCTTTCTTGATTTGCGGTTTTGTTCTAGCTATACTGGCCGCGTTTTGTGTTTTTGAGAGTGGGTGCGGCGGATGGCACTTTGTTGACAGTCAAAAAAATATTGATTTGCCAATTGCTGGTAATAGTTACCGTTTTCTTGGGTTTTGCTGTTGTGTTGGGTGAGGATTATGCAAGGTCAAGCCTGCTCGGTGGCATGGCTGCTCTTATCCCTAATGCTTATTTTGGAATCAAAATATCTAGGCTGCGCAACGCCTGTCCTAGGCAAATACTAAACGCTTTTTATGTAGGTGAGGCTGGTAAGCTGGCTTTAACCTTGGCGTTTTTCATTGTTATTTTTCAGATGTCGAACATAAAAGTCTTACCCCTGTTGGGTTCCTATGCTGCCGCACTTTCGGTTTTTTGGTTTGCATTGCTAATTCGTTGAGATAATTTTTTGGTTTTAAGTCGAGGGAAAAATGGCTACTGAAGCGCATGTTGCTGAAGGCGCAACCGGTTATATCGTGCATCATTTAACACCTTTGAGCGTCGGTGAAGGTTTTTGGACCTTACACTTAGATACTTTGTTTTTTTCGGCTATTTTAGGTGGACTTTTTATTTGGTTTTTTAAGTCAGCTGCGGACAAAGCTACGGCCGGTGTTCCCGGTTTAGCACAAAATTTTGCAGAACTGTTAATTGAGTTCGTTGATGCTCAGGTTAAAGATAGTTTTCATGGTCGCAGTAAGCTGATCGCGCCTTTGGCTTTGACTATATTTTGCTGGGTGTTTTTGTGGAACGCTATGGACTTATTGCCGGTAGATTTATTGCCCATGATCGCCGCTCTAATGGGCGTGGAGTACCTGCGTGTAGTGCCTAGCACTGATTTGAATGCGACGTTCGCAATATCCATTTCAGTATTTTTTTTGATACTTTTCTACAGTGTAAAAATTAAAGGCTGGTCAGGATTTGCCAAAGAACTTGCGTTTCAGCCTTTTGGCCCGTGGTTACTGCCATTTAATTTGCTGCTGAAGCTGGTAGAGGAGTTTGCCAAGCCTATATCGTTGGCACTGCGGTTATTTGGCAACCTTTATGCCGGTGAGTTGATTTTTATTCTTATCGCCTTGCTGCCGTGGTACATACAGCCGGTATTGAGTTTTCCTTGGGCAGTTTTTCATATATTAATTATTACCCTTCAGGCCTTTATATTTATGGTGTTGACAATTGTCTACCTCAGCATGGCTCATGAAGATCATTAATGGCTTGGTTCTAGTTCACTTTAACGATACAACTCGAGGTTTTTAAAATGGAAATTGCAAAATTAATCGCTGACGTACAAGGTATGACCGCTATAGCTGTAGGTCTGATTTTAGGTATGGGAGCGTTAGGAACGGCGATTGGTTTCGGTTTGTTAGGCGGAAAATTTTTAGAAGGTGCTGCGCGTCAGCCGGAAATGGTGCCCATGCTGCAAGTAAAAATGTTTATTGTGGCTGGCCTGTTGGATGCGGTAACTATGATTGGTATTGGTTTGGCTTTATTTTTTACTTTTGCCAATCCCTTTTTGTCTGCGGTGCAAGCAGTAGCCGCCGGTTGATTAACCAAAGCACCCATTAATCCAAGCAATAAGGGAGGCGCATCGTGAATATCAATGCAACTCTGATTGGGCAGATGATAACCTTCGCGCTTCTGGTGTGGTTTACCATGAAGTACATATGGCCGCCGTTATTTGATTCCCTGGAAGAGCGTAAAAAGAAAATAGTAGAAGGGTTGGCCGCTGCGGAAAGAGGTCATGAGCAAATCCTCCTTGCCGAAAAAAAAGCAGTGGCTGTACTGAAAGAAGCTAGAAACAAATCGTCCGATATTATTAGTTTGGCTCAAAAACGCGCCAACGAATTAGTCGAAGAGTCCAAAGAACAGGCCAAAAAAGAAAGCGAGCGCTTGATTCTTGCAGCACAAGCTCACATCGAACAAGAAAAGCAACGCGCACGGGAAAGTTTGCGGCAAGAAGTGGCTGTTTTGGCATTAAGTGTTGCAGAGCAAATTCTTCAGTCTGAAGTTGACCAAGCTAAGCACCTTGAGATACTCAATAACGTATCTAGCCAGTTTGCGGGATAGGCGGCGTAATGAGCGAGTTTTTAACGTTGGCAAGACCTTATGTGGCAGCCGTTTTTAAGCGGGCGAAAGAGACGTCATCCGTTGACAAATGGTCTGAGTACTTGGTTTTTATGAAAGACATAATGGCGCATGCAGATATGCTAGCCGTTGTCGATAACCCTAAAATTAGCAAGCAGCAACTGGTTGCTTTGTTGGCCGAAATTGCCCGAGGGCAAATTGACCAAGAGGCAGAAAATTTTTTTAAGCTGTTAGCCGAGAACGGACGTTTAGACCTGCTGCCGTTTATTCAAACTATGTATGAAAATTGCCGCACTCAAGACGAAGGTTACATCGATGTTGGTGTTGCTGTTGCTTATGCGTACACCGACGAAGCCTGGTTGCAGTTTGTTCAGGGTTTAGAGTGTACGCTAAGTAAAAAGCCCCGCGTTAAGGTTTCTGTGGACAAGTCATTAATTGGTGGCGTTTTGATAAAAGTCGGTGACAAAGTGTTCGACGGGACCATCAAAGGTCGGCTTCAACAAATGCACAAAACTCTAAAATGAGAGCGAGAGATTAAACATGCAATTAAACCCATCTGAAGTAAGCGAACTGATTAAAAAAAGAATAGAGAGTTTTGATCTAAGTACCCAAGCACATACCGAAGGGACGGTGGTGAGTGTAACCGACGGCATTGTCAGAATACACGGCTTATCCGAGGCTATGCAGGGGGAGATGCTTGAATTTCCAGGTGGTGCATTTGGCATGGCTTTAAACCTGGAGAGGGATTCTGTTGGTGCGGTAGTTTTAGGTGCTTACCAGCACATTTCCGAGGGTGATACGGTTAGGTGTACTGGTAGGATTTTGGAAGTTCCTGTTGGCGAGGCTTTGCTTGGTCGCGTAGTTGATGCTTTAGGAAACCCCATTGATGGCAAAGGGGTAATTGAGTCTAGTGTGAGTTCTCCAGTAGAAAAAATTGCCCCGGGCGTGATTGCTCGCCAGTCAGTTGACCAGCCCATCCAAATAGGGCTGAAGTCAATTGATGCCATGATTCCGGTAGGTCGTGGGCAGCGCGAGTTAATTATTGGTGATCGGCAAACGGGTAAAACCGCCATCGCAGTCGATGCTATCATTAACCAAAAAGGCACCGGCATTAAGTGTATTTATGTCGCAATTGGCCAGAAACGCTCTTCTATTGCAAGTGTGGTGCGTAAGCTTGAAGAGCACGGTGCAATGGATCATACCATCATCGTTGCAGCGTCCGCTTCTGAGTCCGCTGCGTTGCAGTTTATCGCCCCCTATACAGGCTGTGCGATGGGCGAGTTTTTTCGTGACCGTGGTGAAGATGCGCTGATTATTTACGACGACTTGACCAAACAAGCGTGGGCTTACCGTCAAGTATCCTTGTTGTTACGCCGTCCGCCAGGTCGTGAAGCGTATCCGGGCGATGTGTTTTATCTTCATTCCCGTTTGCTAGAACGGGCCGCACGTATCAATGAAGCAGAAGTTGAAAAATTGACCCATGGACGGGTAAAAGGAAAAACCGGGTCTTTGACAGCGTTGCCCATCATTGAAACCCAAGGCGGTGATGTATCCGCTTTCGTACCAACCAATGTGATTTCGATTACCGACGGCCAGATTTTTTTGGAAAGTAATTTATTTAACGCGGGTATACGTCCCGCTGTGAATGCCGGTTTGTCGGTTTCCCGTGTTGGCGGTGCTGCACAAACCAAAATTATCAAAAAACTTGGTGGCGGTATCCGCCTTGATTTGGCCCAGTATCGAGAATTAGCGGCATTTGCCCAATTTGCTTCAGATTTAGACGAGAGTACCCGCAGGCAAATTGAACGCGGCCAACGGGTGACTGAGTTGATGAAACAAAATCAGTACTCCCCCATGTCGGTAGCGCAGATGGCCGTGTCTTTGTTTGCTGCCAACGAAGGCTTTCTTGATGGTATTGAAGTTAATAAAGTGTTGCATTTTGAGGCTGCCTTGCAATCGTATATGAAGTCTGATCAAGCAGAATTGATGGACAAAATTAACCAAACCGGCGACTACAATGACGGTATTAAAGCCGGTTTGAAAACTGCTGTTGAAACGTTCGTCAAAACCCATAGTTGGTAAGGGGCGGTAATGGCTGTTGGCAAAGAGATACGCAATAAAATTGGTATTATCAAAAATACCCAGAAAATTACCCGGGCCATGGAAATGGTTGCTGCAAGCAAGATGCGTAGAACCAAAGAAAAAATGCAGGCCAGCCGCCCATACTCTAAAAAGATGATGCAAATCATAAAGCATTTGGCTCATGCAAATCCGGAATACAAGCATCCATTCCTGGTTCAGCGGGAAGTTAAACGTGTCGGATTAATTGTAATAAGTTCAGATCGCGGTTTGTGCGGTGGGTTGAATGCTAATTTGTTTCGTAAGGCTATTGCACAGTTAATTCAGTGGGAAAAATCAGAGATTCAGGTTGATGTTTGTACGGTTGGTAGTAAAGCCAGTTTGTTTTTTAGTGGCTTAAAAAAATTACACCTACTAGGGCAGGCGGCTAAATTAGACGATACCCCGCATTTGCAAGACATAATCGGCATTATTAAAATCATGCTCGACGCTTACTGCAAAAAAAGCATTGATGAGTTGTATTTGGTTAGCAATGAGTTTGTCAATACCATGACCCAGAGCCCCACTATTGAAAAGCTTTTACCGGTTTGCGCCGTAGGTTCGGAACAAAACCTAGGCGGTCACTGGGATTATATTTATGAACCGGATGCCAAAGAGGTGCTTGATCATTTGCTAGTCCGTTACATTGAATCCATTGTTTACCAAGGCTTGGTTGAGAACAACGCTTGCGAGCAAGCGGCTAGAATGGTGGCTATGAAAAGTGCTTCTGACAATGCGGGTAAATTAATTAAAGAGTTACAAATGATTTACAACAAAGCCAGACAAGCTGCCATTACCCAAGAAATTTCAGAAATTGTAGCCGGTGCCGCAGCCGTATAAACCCTAGCAAATGACAAAATTTAAAGAGGACACAGAATGAGTTTGGGTAAAATTGTCCAGATTATTGGAGCCGTGGTAGATGTCGAGTTTTCGCGTGAACATCTCCCAAAAGTATATGATGCGCTGACCGTTGAAAAGAACGGTTTGGTTTTGGAAGTGCAGCAACAGTTGGGTGACGGGGTGGCACGGACTATAGCGATGGGCAGTACTGATGGCCTGAGTAGGGGTGGAGTTGTTGTCAATACGAATGCACCTATCTCGGTGCCGGTAGGCAAAGAAACGCTGGGGCGTATCATGAACGTGCTAGGCGAGCCTATAGACGAAAAAGGCCCGATCGGCGAACACTGCCGCTGGGGTATCCACCGCGAAGCACCTAGTTACGCGGAACAAGCGGCTAATAACGATCTGTTGGAAACCGGCATCAAAGTTATTGACTTGATTTGCCCGTTTGCGAAAGGCGGCAAAGTGGGTTTGTTCGGTGGTGCTGGCGTGGGCAAAACCGTTAACATGATGGAGTTGATCCGTAACATCGCAATTGAGCATAGCGGTTATTCAGTGTTTGCTGGCGTTGGCGAGCGTACCCGTGAAGGAAACGATTTTTATCATGAGATGACCGATTCCAACGTTATCGATAAAGTTTCTTTGGTGTACGGGCAGATGAACGAGCCGCCAGGAAACAGGTTGCGCGTCGCTTTAACGGGTTTGACCATGGCTGAGTATTTCCGTGATGAAGGGCGTGATGTGCTGTTCTTCGTTGACAATATTTACCGGTACACTTTGGCGGGTACAGAAGTATCTGCATTGTTAGGCCGGATGCCGTCAGCTGTGGGCTACCAGCCTACTTTGGCGGAGGAAATGGGTGTGTTGCAAGAGCGCATCACCTCGACAAAAACAGGCTCGATTACCTCGATACAAGCGGTTTATGTACCTGCCGATGATTTGACTGACCCGTCACCAGCCACTACCTTCGCCCACTTGGATGCAACGGTGGTGTTGTCTCGACAAATTGCTGAACTGGGCATTTATCCCGCGATTGACCCGTTGGATTCTACCAGCCGCCAGTTAGACCCATTAGTGATAGGTCAAGAACATTACGATGTGGCACGTCGGGTACAAAAAACCTTGCAAAGCTATAAAGAATTGCGCGACATCATCGCTATTTTGGGTATGGACGAGTTGTCGGAAGAAGACAAATTAGTCGTGGCGCGAGCGCGTAAGATACAGCGTTTTTTATCGCAGCCATTTTTTGTCGCTGAAGTATTTACCGGTTCGCCAGGCAAGTATGTGTCCTTGAAAGACACTATTGCCGGATTTAAGGGCATTATTGACGGAGATTACGATGATATTACAGAGGCCGCTTTCTATATGGTCGGTACTATCGACGAAGTTTTAGAAAAAGCTAAAACCTTAAAAGTAAGCAACTGAGGTTAATTCATGACGATGACCGTCCATGTTGATATCGTAAGTGCGGAAAAAGAAGTGTTTTCCGGTTTAGCGGAGATGATTACGGCCCCGGCTGAGCTTGGAGAAGTAGGCATAACTCCGCGTCATGCCCCTTTTTTATCGCGACTCAATCCAGGTGAAGTGAGGGTAAAAGTTAGTGATGAAGAAAGCCATCCTTTTTTTATCACAGGCGGCATTTTGGAAGTACAGCCGCATTTGGTCACTATCTTAGCGGATACCGCTATTCGCGCTAAAGACATTGACGAAGCGAAGGCGTTAGAAGCTAAAGCGAGAGCTGAAGAAGCTTTGTCTGACAAATCTGAAAAAGTAGATTACGCAGATCAACAAGCGCAATTGGCAAAAGCGATTATGGAATTAAAGACATTGGATCGTTTCCGCAAGCGCGGAGGGTAAAAGTGGCCGCTGCCTAGCAATGGCTTATGGATGTGTTAAAGGGCTTTTAAAAAAACCTAGCAAGTCCGGTAGCGTCTATCGCTATCGGGCTTTTTTGCTATTGAAGGTAGGATAAATGAAAACCACTACTGTTATTTTAGCCGCTGGCAAAGGCACTCGAATGCGTTCCAATTTACCTAAGGTATTGCATAAAATTGCTAATAAACCGTTATTGGTACACGTCTACGATATGGCAAAAAGTTTGCTTGGCAATGCGGTCACTATCGTTATCGGAAACGGTGCCGAGCAAGTAAAGCAAGCACTTGATGATCAGGGGATAAATTGGGTGTTGCAAACCCAGCAATTAGGCACAGGCCATGCCGTGCAGCAGGCTAGGGAATGGATTGATGATAACGATGTGGTGTTGATTTTATTCGGCGATGTCCCTTTGCTTAAGAAAGAAACCGCAAAAAATTTAATGGAAAAAGTCAACGACAGGCAACTGAGTCTATTGACCGTTAATTTAGATAATCCTGCAGGGTACGGAAGAATTATTAGGGATGATAACGGACAGGTGATCAAGATAACAGAAGAGAAAGATGCCTCTGAGCGTGAAAAGCAAGTTAATGAAGTCAATACCGGAATCATGGCGGTTAAAGGCGCGTCGTTAAAAAAATGGCTAGATCAATTGAAAAACAATAATGCTCAAAAAGAGTATTATCTGACGGATATTATTGGTATGGCAGTCGCTGATGGCATCAAAATAGCGTCAAGCCAACCGAAAAGCACAGATGAAGTGTTAGGTGTCAATGATCGCTCACAACTGGCTTATTTGGAACGGGTTTACCAGCAAGCCCAAGCGGATTGGCTCATGGCGGAAGGTGTCACTTTAAGAGATCCTAGACGCTTTGATTTAAGGGGTGAAATTGTTTCGATAGGCGAAGATGTTGATATTGATGTCAATGTGATTTTAGAAGGCCGGGTTAGCATCGGCAACCGGGTAAAAATTGGCCCGAACAGCCTCATTAAAAATACCGTTGTTGCAGATGATGTGGAGATATTCGCTAACTGCATCATAGAAGATTCTGTGATCGGAAAGGCGTGCCGAATTGGCCCTTTTGCTAGAATCCGTCCAGAAAC
Organism: Methylococcaceae bacterium UBA662; assembly: GCA_002299425.1. Classification (GTDB taxonomy): domain Bacteria; phylum Pseudomonadota; class Gammaproteobacteria; order Methylococcales; family Methylomonadaceae; genus Methylovulum. The sequence goes on from DBNW01000016.1 coordinate 42,783, forward strand.
CCTGCTGGCAAATGATGTCCACATTGGCAATTTTGTGGAGATAAAAAAATCAAGCATCCAGCAAACAAGCAAAGTTAATCATTTAAGCTACATTGGCGATGCGGAAATAGGCGAAAAAGTCAATGTGGGTGCGGGTACCATTACCTGTAACTACGATGGCGCCAACAAATTTAAGACTATTGTCGAGGACGGCGCATTCATAGGTTCCAATAGTCAATTGGTCGCGCCTGTGACAATCGGCAAAAATGCCACGATCGGGGCGGGATCGACTATTACCAAAGATGCGCCAGCCGGGCAACTAACCTTAAGCAGGGCCAAACAAACAGTCATCCCAACCTGGCAACGGCCTGTTAAGCAGGAGAAAAACTAATGTGTGGAATAATCGCGGGTGTGGCTCAGCGCAATATATTGCCTATTCTGCTGGAAGGGTTAAAAAGGCTTGAATACCGGGGGTACGATTCGGCAGGCCTGGCTGTAATAGACCGGCACGCTATTGTTCGAAAACGGGCGTTAGGAAAAGTTAAGGAATTGGAAGGCTTATTGGAAGCGGAGCCAGTCAGCGGATTGGTAGGCATTGCTCATACCCGTTGGGCAACCCACGGGGCCCCTAGCACGGAAAATGCCCATCCCCATGTCAGCAGGGATCAAATTGCCGTGGTTCACAATGGGATTATTGAAAACCACGAACAATTAAAGATATCGCAATTGGCGCGAGGCCATGTGTTCACCTCGGAAACAGACACGGAAGTAATCGCTCATGAATTTTACGATGCTCTGCAAGTGACGGGTTGCTTGCTAGAGGCTGTGAAACTAGCCATAAAAAAATTTGAAGGCGCATTTGCCTTAGGTGTTATCAGTGTCAGTGAGCCGGACACCTTAATCGCTTGCCGTAAGGGCAGTCCTTTGGTTATTGGTGTGGGTATCGAGGAGTATTTTATTGCCTCTGATGTGGCCGCTTTATTGCCAGTAACGCAACGGTTTATTTTTTTGGAAGATGGCGATATTGCAGAGTTAAAAATTAATCAAGTAAAGCTGTGCGATACCGAGGGAAGAGTAATTGAACGGCCCATTAAAAAAAGCCAATTGACCGTCGATGCTGTTGATAAGGGTGATTACCGCCATTACATGCTCAAGGAAATTTATGAACAACCGCTTGCCCTTTCCCAAGTGCTGGAAGGCCGCTTCATTAAGCAACGGTTGAATGAAAATGCTTTAGGCTACAACGCCAGCTTGATATTCGACACCATTAAATCGGTGCAGTTGCTTGCCTGTGGCACCAGTTACCATGCCGGTATGGTGGCTCAGTATTGGTTTGAAGAGCTTGCCGGTATTCCTTGCCGTGTTGAAGTGGCCAGTGAATTCCGTTATCGGCAGCCCATTTTGCCGGAAAATACTCTGATTATCAGTATTTCACAATCAGGGGAAACCGCCGACACGTTAGCGGCACTCTTAGAAGCAAAAAAAATAGGTGCTAGGTATTCGATAGCCGTCTGCAATGTCCCAGAAAGTTCCTTGGTTAGGGAATCAGACTTGGCGTTGATGACCCGTGCCGGGCCTGAAATTGGCGTGGCTTCGACGAAAGCCTTCACGTCTCAACTGGCTACTTTGATGCTATTGGTGATAGCTATTGGCAGACGTTTTAAGTTGACGAAACTTGCCGAGGAGAAAATAACGTCGCAGCTATTTTCGTTGCCTGCAAGCATTAAAAAGGTATTGGAGCTTGATGGGGAAATTAAAAAACTGTCCGAGGATTTTTCTGAAAAACAACATGCTTTGTTTTTAGGCAGGGGAGCCCACTACCCTATTGCTATGGAAGGCGCATTAAAATTAAAGGAAATATCGTATATTCATGCCGAGGCGTATCCGGCAGGTGAATTAAAGCACGGTCCCCTCGCTTTGATTGACGCTGAAATGCCGGTGATAACCGTGGCTCCTAACAACAGTTTGCTGGAGAAGCTTAAATCGAACATTCATGAGGTCAGTGCTAGGGGAGGGCAGTTGATTGTGTTTATGGATGAATCATTGACGCCAGTGCCAGACCTAAACATCAAAATTATAAAAGTTCCTCAAATTGGCGTTGAAAACGAGCTTTCACCCATCGTTTATACCATCCCTTTGCAGCTATTAGCCTATCATGTTGCGGTCTTAAAAGGGACGGATGTGGATCAGCCTAGGAATCTCGCCAAATCGGTAACCGTTGAGTAGAGGGCGATAATGCCGAAATTTCAAGAAAAAACAGTTTTAATGACAGGATGTTCCACGGGCATTGGGTATGTGACGGCAAAGGTACTGCAAAACCGTGGCCACACGGTGATAGCTACGGCGCGTAAACTAGACGATGTTGCACGGTTACGGGAAGAAGGCTTTCATAGCTTCCAGCTCGATTTGGCCGACAGTGGCAGCATTCGGCAGGCTGTTGATAACACCTTAGCACTGACCGGAGGTAAATTAGACGCCTTATTTAATAACGGGGCATTTGGCCAGCCAGGTGCGGTGGAAGATTTAAGCCGCGAGGTTTTACGCGCACAATTTGAAACGAATTTTTTTGGCACCCATGAGTTGACCAATTGCATTATCCCGGTGATGCGCAGGCAAGGTCATGGCAGAATCATTTATAACAGCTCAATCTTGGGCTTTGTCGCCATGACTTATCGGGGTGCTTACAACGCCAGCAAGTTCGCATTGGAAGGCTTAGCAGACACCTTGCGGCTAGAATTGCATGGAACGGGTCTCTACGTCTCGTTGATTGAGCCAGGGCCAATTTTGAGCGACTTTAGAAAAAACGCTTTTGATTTGTACCAACGTAACATTAACTCCGGGCAAAGTTATCATCGGGAAACCTATCAGCGCATGGAAGCCCGCTTGCAAAAAGAAGGCGCTGCCGCCCTGTTTACATTGCCAGCTACAGCCGTTGCGAAAAAAGTCATTCATGCCGTTGAGGCAAAGAAACCGAAAATTCGTTATTGCGTGACGTTCCCAACGTATCTGCTGGCTTTTTTAAAACGGGTTCTGCCGGATGCTTGGTTGGATGCCCTGTTGCGTTCAATAAAATAAAAAAAGCAGGTAGCCAGCGGGTGAAAAATTTCGCCGGTTTGTAGGGGATGCTCTCAGTTTGGTTTTGGTGGGCGTAAGTTAGTCTTTTTTGTTGTGTGGATAAGCCGCTAAGTATTTGCGAAGATGCAGGCCTGATGCCCTTATCCTGGCTAGATCAGGGCGTACAATTCAAGCCTTTGCTAATTTTTGGAACACAGCCTCGGCACTTTGCACTGTCTGGGCTAAATCGGCTTCAGTGTGGGCGGCGGATACAAACCCTGCCTCAAAGGCGGAAGGGGCCAAATAAATGCCTGCATCAAGCATGGCATGGAAAAACCGCTTGAACAGGTGCTGATCGCACTGCATGACCTGTTCAAAACAGGTGATTTTTTTCTCGGTGCTGAAAAATAATCCAAACATGCCGCCTACACAATTCGTGGTTAACGCAATACCCGCTTTAGCAGCACTGTCTTCTAGTCCTTGAGTTAGTTGCGTGGTTTTTTCTGTCAGTGTGGTATAAAAACCGGGTTCCTGCACCAATGTTAACGTTTTAAGCCCAGCCGCCATAGCCACCGGATTGCCCGATAAGGTGCCCGCTTGGTACACAGGGCCTAAGGGTGCAAGATGCGCCATAATGGCACGGCGGCCACCGAACGCACCAACCGGCATGCCGCCGCCAATCACCTTGCCTAAGGTCGTCATATCTGGAGTCACGCCGTACAAGCCTTGCGCCCCTTGTAAACCCACCCGAAAACCGGTCATCACTTCATCAAAGATCAACACGCTACCGTAATCATCGCAGACGTGCCGCAGGCTTTCTAAAAAGCCCGCTACCGGCGGCACACAGTTCATATTACCGGCCACCGGCTCAACGATAATGCACGCAATTTGTTCGCCAATCTCGGCAAACAAGTGCCGGATGGCATCGCTGTCATTGTACGGCAGCGTGAGGGTATTTTCGGCTACTGCAACCGGTACGCCAGGTGAACTGGGTACGCCGAAGGTCAATGCGCCGGAACCGGCTTTGACCAACAAAGCATCAGCATGGCCGTGGTAACAGCCAGTGAATTTGACGATTTTGTCACGCCTGGTATAACCGCGCGCCAAGCGTATGGCACTCATGGTTGCCTCGGTGCCGGAGCTGACCATCCTGACACTGTCTAGCGACGGCAGCAATTGGCAGATTAATCGTGCCATTTCGGTTTCTATTTCAGTCGGTGCGCCAAAGCTTAAGCCGCGGTCAGCGGCGGTTTTGACGGCGGCGATCACTGCTGGATGGGCATGTCCTAAAATCATAGGTCCCCAAGATCCTACATAATCAATGTAGCTGTTGCCCGCGCAGTCAAAAATTTTAGAACCCAAGGCGTGATCAATGAAAATGGGTGTGCCGCCCACGCCACTAAAAGAACGAACCGGCGAGTTGACACCGCCCGGAATAAATTTCTGAGCCTCGGAAAATAACAGTGCTGGGTTAGTCATGGTGTGTTTTTTGCGTACGAAAAGTGCGTAACTTTATCATGATTAAAGCACAGCTAATGCGTTAAAATAGCCAAGGGTTTAAACATAGCCTGACAAGAGGGGTGGACAAGCCAATGAAATCAAGGGACAAACGGCGGGGATTGGTGCTAGTGCATACTGGGGAAGGCAAAGGCAAATCGTCTAGTGCATTCGGTATGGTGTTCCGCGCCGCCGGTTGGGGTATGAAGGTGTGCGTCATCCAGTTTATCAAAGGCCAATGGCAAACCGGTGAGCAACGGGCGGCTCTGCGCTTTGATACCATCGAATGGCATGCCCTAGGCGATGGTTTTACTTGGGACACTCAAAATCCCGAGCAAGATTTGAAAACTAGCCGAAATATTTGGACGTTTTGCCAAGAAAAAATCCGTTACGGAGATTTTGATTTGGTGGTTTTGGATGAAATCAATTACTGCTGCGGGTACAATTGGCTGGCTGGTACAGAGATTAGTGATTTTGTCCGTCAGCACAAGCCGGTTTGGCAGCATTTGATACTAACCGGACGTAATGCCGCCCCTGAAGTTCTTAGGATGGCCGATACCGTCACTGAAATGACAAAAATCAAACACGCCTTCGATCAAGGTCTGCTTGCCGAACAGGGCGTTGAATTTTAGTGGCAACAGATAACAATACTTGAAACTAAAATTTAGGGAGTACCAGAATGTCTAATACGATGAAGCTAGTCCTGAGTGTGGCCGCATTTTTTGCCTCCGGTTTTATCTTGGTGTGGCTGAGCAAAAACCAATCTCCAGAAAAAATAGAAGCCGCTTCAATGATCCGCAATTATGCCGCCTTGCAAGCCATGACGAATGACAAATGCCCCGCCGCCATTTTGAAAGAGACGGGTGAGCAGGTGTATTTTCCATCAGCAACAAAAAGTGATAAGGAAACCTATATAACGTTGAAATGGCAGGGGGAAAATGCCAAAAAAGGAGGGTTTACGCTGGCTAGTTGCACCGTTACTGCTGCTTTAGGCGGTATTTCTGAGCTGGTAATTGATGATAAAACAATTATAAAGAAATAAGCGTAGGCGGCTTCTTGTAAGCCGTTCTCAAGTCAAATACCACAAAATAAAAAAAATCTATCTTACCCCGGGGTTCTGGTATTTAAAATTTAACGATTCCATCCTCCGCATGAAGGCGTTGTAATTTTGCTGTAGCGGGGGATTTTTAATGGCCTTGCCTTTCTTCGACCAGTCCGTCGAGTATGTCTTTCGGTTTAGCACCGTCCATTTTTGATTCTTCAACGGCTCTAATCAACTTTTTGACCGGTTTTATACAAGCACCTCCTTGAAACAGATATTCAAGCCAACCCTTGCTGCGCAGCCTTTTTCTTGTTCTTGCCACTGAACGGGATTCCGGAAGGGTAATGGGTGATGGTTTGCTTTTGGCGCTAAATAAAATTTTTAGATTGGATGAGGTATCAATGTGCAAAACATTGAAAAACTGGCTGGCACACGCACTCAATGTATCGGCACTAAAATAAAAAATATGCGCTTTAAAGTAGATGTTATGCGGGGATGCGTCCTGGGCTTCAATCCAGGGAACTTCAACCAGAAGTTTCCCGCCTTGCTTCAGTAAGCTGTGCAGTTTTTCAAATGCTTCGATGGGCGAGGGTAAGTGCTCCAGAACATGGAACAAAGTTATGGTGTCGTATAACTGGCTAACGCCGTCTAATTCTCCGGTTATGACATGGCATCCGTAAGCACTCTTGGCGTATTGCGAATAACCGATATTAGGTTCAATGCCTTCGGCTTGAAAACCAGCCCTGCCAGACAAGTAGACAAACTCGCCGCCTCCTGCGCCAACATCCAGCAGCGTGCCGTTCACTATGCCACACCTGTTCAGGAAGTCTAAACGCTGAAGTGCCGTTTTGCCTGCACGGTAGACGTGTTTGGATTTGGGTGTGTATGTTTTTTTATAGTCTTTGCGGTAATTATGCGAGTAATAAATTCGCAGTGTATCGGCAGTCGGGGTAGGGCTTTGTTGTACTAGGCCGCAATGGCGGCACATCGCTATAAGCAGAGGTTCGGATGATTTTGCATCACTGTGCGAAACTATCTCAAACAGTCCTTCGCTACCGCATAAAGCGCATTTCATTTTTTTCTCCTACGGGTTTAAAAACAAGGCCTACAAAGCACGCTGGCCAGGCTCTAAGCAGAGTCCGCACGCAAATAAAACACCAATGCTCTGCCAGTGAATAGTACGTTATTCTGGCTGGATTATTGGCCGGGTTCTGGTGCTGACAAATTTAACCGGTGACCTGACGGAGTGTCTTGTTCATTTTCATCAGTTAAGTCATATTCGGGCATATGACCGTCGTTGATTAGATACTCTCTGCGCTGTTCGTAGGCACTTTTTATAAAATTGTACTGGCTGTTGATTGAAGATGGAGCGGCTTCTTTTAGGATTTTTTCGTTGGGGATTGCGTCGGCACGGGTGTCGGCTATTTCGATTACCCTAGAGCCGCCCGTGGCAATGTTGGCACCGGCACCGATAAAAGCAATGTAGGTTAATGGGTTAAAAAATGTGTCTGCAATGCGGCCAGCAAAATCGCGTGGCGAACTGGGGCCGAAAAAAGGCAGTACCAGGTAAGGCCCGGGTTTTACACCCCAAACACCGAGGGTTTGCCCAAAATCTTCGTTGTGTTTGGGTAGGTCAAACTGAGTAGCGACATCCATCATGCCGCCTAAACCTAGGGTGGAGTTGATTAAAAAGCGGCTAAAATCCATACCACCTTGGGCTATTTTTAATTGCAACAAGTCGTTGACAGTGACTCTAATATCCTGAATGTTGTCGAAGGCATTGGTCAGTCTGTCGTTAATAAATTTAGGAGTAATCCATTCATAAGCTTCAGCTACGGGTTTGATGACAAACCTGTCAGCGTCAGTGTTAAAGGTGTGAACGCTGCGATTCCAGCCGTACCAAGGGTCGCCAGGTGGCGTGGTAGCACAGCCGGATAAATTTAAAGCAACGCCCATTAAGACGACTGTTGTTTTAAATCGGATACTAAAGTTTACGGTACGCATGTCTTGTCCTTGTCGACTGTTTTGTTCCAAAAAAACATATCTCTTTTTGGGAAGATAGTGGTTTTTTTAAGAAGAATCGGGTAAAAGTCATTGTGTTTGGGTAGTACCTAATTGCCACTATTCGCCTACACGGCATGGAGTTAATGCGGTGTTTTTTTTTATTGTTTCTAGCTTGGTACTGTGTTTTTTAGTGCAATCCGATAGTCCTTGGTTGCCACTACTAGAAGCGACGCCGGTGCTGTATTTCGGTATTGGTCTTTGCGTGGCTGCACTGGTTGCAGCCACGTTAAACAAGCACAGGCTGGTTTTGTTCCACGATGTTTTTGCCACTGCCTCGCTGCTGATCTGGTTTTCTTACTGGCGGGAACTGTTTAAAGAAGCATCTCCGTTTTTTTTTCTATTTCCCCTGTACTTTGTTTTTATCGGGGCTTTGTTGGAGTTGGCTTTGTTAAGTCAGCAGTCTCTACCAGACCGGGTAACGCTTGATCATATGCGTTCTTTTGTGGGCAAAAGCCGCCTTCAGCTAGGGCTTATTATGGTTGTTGTGTTGGTTAGTTTAGGGTTGGAAGAGCATTATTTGTTGTATCCGACTGCTGTCACGGTTTTGCTAATCCGGGCTGCATTAGGCCGCTATTTGAAATCGGCGGCCGAACAGTAATCCGCCGGCAACAATTAGTCTGTTTGTCTATTTTTGTACTGGATAGAAGAATAAACCGACAGGCCAATCAATGCGGCCCCAACCAATCCGGTGACGGCTTCGGGTATTTCATGGGTCATGCTGATCAGCATAATAGCGGCCAATACACCAATCGCATAATGGGCACCGTGTTCAAGAAAGACGTATTTATCCAAGGTGCCTTGGCGCACTAGGAACACGGTCAAACTTCTGACGAACATGGCACCGATGGCTAGGCCAAGCATAATGATGACGACATCTTTAGTGATAGCAAACGCCCCGATAACGCCATCGAACGAAAAAGAGGCATCTAACAGCTCCAAATAGAGAAAGCTGGCGATACTGCCTTTTTTAATTGTATCGGTTATTTGCTCGCCTGCTTCCTCGTCTTCAAACAAAGCCGACAAACTGTCGACAATAACGAACAAAATAACTCCGCAAACACCTGCAATCAAAGCGTCTAAGCCAATTTCTTTAGGGAGCGAGTTTTGGGCAATTAAGAGTAATCCGAGTGCTAATACCACTTCTATTGATTCTAATTTGCCAAAACTGGCCAATTTTTTTTCGATACGGCCTAGCCAGTGCAACTCTCGGCCTTCATCAAAAATGAAGGAAAAAAACACCATTAGCAAAAACATACCGCCAAATGCAGCGATTTCTACATGTGATTCAGATAAGTAATCGGCATATTTGTCAGGGTCTTGCAAAGCCATATCAGCTACCCCGATAAAGTCGATGCCGGTGACAGTAGCTACAATCGCGATAGGAAAAATCAGGCGCATGCCAAAAACGGCGATTAAAACCCCCCAGGTTAAAAAATACTGTTGCCAGCGTTCATCCATGCGTTTTAGTATGGACGCGTTGACGACGGCATTGTCGAACGACAGGCTAACTTCCAGGATGCCCAATATCGCCGCGATGAACAAACCGGTAATCCCGCCCCAATAAGCGGCGCTCATCAAGCAAAAAATAGTGACGATAATGGAGAGTCGAAAATGGTGCATAAGATTTTTACCGTGGTGTTATGGTTATTGTTTTCGTTGTGTTCAAGGCAACGCCGGATCGACCGTGCTCCTGTTTTTATCGCGATTAACAGGCGGTGTAGGAACCTGAATATAACGTGAGCAGATGGCCTGCTTCTATCCCCACTAATGTAACTCAAAACTAGGCAAATGGACAATCACGGAAATTTTACCGAAATTGCCGAGCAATTGATTGCTACGGGCCGGTTTATTGATAGCAAAGCGTGGGTTCCTGCTACCAGTGGCAATTTTTCTGCCCGTCTGCAAGACGGCAGTATTGCCATTACTGTGTCGGGTGCTCATAAAGGGCGATTGAAAATTGAAGATATTATGGTGGTGGACAGCTTCGGTTGTTCCTTTGATAACCGCCGCCCTTCTGCAGAAACCTTGTTGCATACAGCACTTTACCGGCGCTATTTTGACGTCCAGGCAATACTTCACCCCCATCCGTTGAATGCGACTTTGATTTCAAAGTTGTTTGAGGGGCGCATCGTGTTAGAGGGTTATGAATTGCTGAAAGCGTTCAGCGGCATTGAAACCCATGAAAGTCAATTGGTCATTCCTGTTTTTGCCAACAATCAGAACATAGCAGAATTAGCCAGTGTTATTGATGAGTATCTGGATACTCACGATGAGTGCCGTGCCTACCTTATTGCTGGACATGGTATTTATGTTTGGGCTGAATCGGTACCGGTGTGTTTGCGCCACCTAGAAGCCTTAGATTTTTTATTTGAATGCGAACTGCGTCTATTGCATGGAGTGGCTAAACGATGAGCCTGTTGTTGGTTTATGAAGAAAATTCACGGCAGTTTGAAAAGTACACCGGTTTCGATGAAATCGAGAACTGCTTAAAAAACATTGGGGTTTTGTTTGAACGCTGGCAGACCGATTGCGTGTTGCCTGTTGATGCTGACTCGCTCAGTGTTCTCGCCGCCTATGCGCCAGCACTTGAACGACTAAAACAAGACTACGGCTTCCAGTCAGTTGATGTTATTGGCTTAACTTCCGAACACCCTGATAAATTAGCGTTGCGGCAAAAATTTTTGTCAGAGCATGTCCATGACGATTTTGAAGTGCGCTTTTTTGTGGAAGGCCGTGGGCTTTTTTATCTGCATGTTGAAGGCAAAGTTTATGCCGTTTTATGCAGTCAGGGGTGTTTGATTAGTGTGCCGGCTAATACCGCGCATTGGTTTGATATGGGCGAAAATCCTTTTTTTAAGGCCATACGGTTGTTTACCACGCCGGATGGGTGGGTAGCTAAGTTTACTGGCAGTGGCATAGCCGACCGCTTCCCTAGTTTGGATGAACTGTGCAAACAACACCTTGAGTTATGATTAAGGCAGTTGTCACGGATATTGAAGGGACTACTTCTTCTTTGTCGTTTGTCAAAGATGTGTTGTTTCCGTATGCGCGCAAGAATATGGCGGCTTTTATTTTCGAGCATCAAACTAGCTTAGTCATAAAAGACTTGCTGGTGGCGGTTGCCGAGCAATCGGGTGTAGCGCTTACTGTCGATGCGCTGGTGGGCCAACTGCTCCAATGGATGGATGAGGACAAAAAAATCACGCCGCTGAAATTATTGCAGGGCTTGATTTGGGAAGCAGGCTACAAAAAAGGGGATTTTAATGGACACATCTACCCCGATGCAGTTGATTACTTGCGGCAATGGCATCAACGCGGTTTGTTTTTGTATGTCTATTCGTCGGGTTCTGTTCATGCTCAAAAATTACTGTTTTCTCATACCGAATACGGTGATTTGACGCCTTTGTTTTCCGGGTATTTTGATACGCAAACGGGAGCTAAAAAAGACCCGGCCTCTTACCTGGCTATTGCCAAAGCCATAAATTTATCGGCTGGCAACATCTTGTTCCTATCGGATTCCAAAGAAGAGATCAATGCCGCTAAACATTCTGGTTATGTCACGGTGATGCTGAACCGGGATGATTGGTTTGCTGCTGAAAGCAGCTATTTCCAAGTAAAAGATTTTTCTGGCGTTGAATCTGTGCTGCAAGTGCATCGGACTGGTTAGTTGGCAGCGCAAAGTGAAGTCCTCTAAAAAAAAGCCAGCCAGCGTTCGTCTCTGGAAGTTTTCTTTAACTGCATACGGTACTGATAACGGCAGTATTAAGACCGACTTGGAATTAATAGCCACTATCGTTGGGTGGGTGGAAAACCGGAGTGGGACGGAGATTGGTCGACACGAACAAGAAGATCGACAATTTTGATCATTTTTATGACGCAGCAAATTCTATTTAAAAGATTGATTTTGTTTATTTTACTGAGAAAATTTACGTTGTTATGGCAAGGATGACTGGAATGAACAGAGGGCTATGAGTTAAAATAGCCCAGTTTATTTGTGATTATTTTAAAGAAACAACGTCTGGCCCGACCTGGTCTGTTCCAAGCAAAAATAAAATGACCTAGGCGGGCGATCATTTATTCTATTTGAAGAAGGGGCTGCTCCGTGAACAAACTAAGGCAATTTTTCGCAGGCCTGACCTTAACGGCTTCAAGTTTTGGTTCGGTGCAGGCGGAATACAAGCTAAACCTAATGGAAGGGGTCACTAAAGTCAGCCATGACATCTATGACCTGCACATGCTCATCCTGTGGATTTGCGTTTTTATCGGTGTCGCGGTTTTCGGCACTATGTTTTATTCAATTTACCATCATCGCAAATCAAAAGGCCACCAAGCCGCTCAGTTCCACGAAAATACCACCGTTGAAATTATCTGGACCATCATTCCTACCCTGATTTTGGTTGGCATGGCAATTCCTGCCACTAAAACTTTGCTGGAATTAGATGATGTCCAAGATTCAGATATGTCTATTAAAGTGACCGGTTGGCAATGGAAGTGGGAATACGAGTACCTGGATAATGGCATCCACTTTTTTAGTAGCTTGGATGAAGCCAGCAATAAAGCCCGTCAAGTAGGCTCTGGCATTGACCCGCGTACCGTCCCTCATTACTTGTTGAACGTTGATAATCCGTTGGTGATACCCACCAAAAAGAAAATCCGCTTTGTGTTTACTGCGGCGGATGTGCTTCACTCTTGGTGGGTTCCTGATTTAGGTTGGAAGAAAGATGCCATCCCTGGATTTATTAACGAGGCTTGGACCTATGTTGAAAACCCTGGCACATATCGCGGCCAATGTACCGAATTGTGTGGTAAGGATCATGCCTTTATGCCCATTGTGGTAATAGCGATGGAGCAGCCTGAATACCAAGCATGGGTTAAGAAAACTCAAGAAGAATCGCAAAAAGGCCCTGATTTGGGTGATAAAACACGCGAGCAGTTGATAGCAAAAGGTGAGGCTGTCTATGCTAAGCATTGTGCAACCTGCCACTTACCCGATGGTAAAGGGGTTCCTGGAGCGTTTCCTGCCATTACGGGTAGTGCCGTTGTGAACGGCGATATCAAAGCGCAGGCAAACCTGATTATTAACGGTAAGAACGCCATGCCTGCTTTCGGAAAAATGTTAAAGGCCGATGAGCTCGCTGAAGTCATTACTTACACCAGAAATGCCTTAGGAAATTCAGTCGGTGACGCTATTCAGCCAAAAGCGGTGCAGGAAATGCTACCTACCCATTCTGCGCTGCCAAAGGAATCATTAAAAACGGCTGTTAAAGAAGAAGCCCCGGAAGCCGATATGTCCAAAGAAGCATTGTTGGCTTTAGGTAAAACGGTTTATGAGGCCAATTGCGTATCCTGTCATCAGGCCGAAGGTCAAGGCAATCCACCGATGTTTCCGGCAATCAAAGGCAGTGCGCTGGTTAATGGAGACATCAACGCACAAACAACCCTGATGCTGAACGGAAAAAGCATGATGCCCGCTTTTGGGCAAGCGCTCAGTGCTAAAGAATTAGCGGCAGTCATTACTTACACCCGCAATAGCTTAGGTAATTCAATGCAGGATGTTATCCAGCCGTCTGAAATACAAAAGTCACAGGCCGCCGCTTTGCCGGCGCAAGATAATGACGAAGATTGAACACACTGATGGTTTCGTCATTTCACCCTTTATTTAAGTCTTTTTGAGGAAATAATTATGTCTGCTGTTGTAGCTGAGCATGATGATCACGAGCACCACGATCATGGCCCGGAAAAAGGCCTTTTAAGGTGGTTTGTCACCACGAATCACAAAGATATTGGCACCTTGTATCTGGTTTTTGCATTGGCGATGTTTTTTGTCGGCGGTGCGATGGCTATGGTGATCCGTGCGGAATTGTTTGAGCCGGGTATGCAGTTTGTACAACCCCAGTTCTTTAACTCCATGACTACCATGCACGCTTTGGTGATGGTGTTCGGTGCGGTTATGCCTGCTTTCGTGGGTTTGGCCAACTGGATGATCCCGATGATGATCGGGGCACCCGATATGGCGTTGCCACGCATGAATAACATGAGTTTTTGGGTGTTGGTGGCCGGCGTGTTGTTATTGGCCAGCACGCTGTTTATGGAAGGCGGTGCCCCGGCAGGTGGCTGGACTTTATACCCGCCATTGGTGCTGCAAACCGGTGATGCTCTGCCGTTCGCCATTTTTTCGGTGCATCTGTTAGGTATCTCGTCAATTATGGGGGCCATCAATATCATCGCTACCATTTTTAACATGCGCGCCCCCGGCATGACTTTAATGAAAATGCCGTTGTTTGTTTGGACATGGCTAATTACCGCGTTCCTTTTGATTGCAGTCATGCCAGTGTTTGCGGGTGCAGTGACCATGTTGTTAACAGACAAATTTTTTGGCACTACCTTTTTTGATGCCGCTGGCGGTGGCGACCCTGTCTTGTATCAGCACATTTTCTGGTTTTTTGGCCATCCTGAAGTGTACATCATGATTTTGCCCACTTTTGGCGTGGCTTCTACCATCATCCCTGTGTTTGCTAGAAAACCGTTGTTTGGCTACAATTCAATGGTTTATGCAACGGCTTCCATCGCTTTTTTGTCCTTCATCGTTTGGGCGCACCACATGTTTACCGTTGGTATGCCAATGGCGGGGGAGTTGTACTTCATGTATGCGACCATGCTGATTGCTATCCCTACCGGCGTAAAGGTGTTCAACTGGACGGCGACGATGTGGAAAGGGGCGATGACGTTTGAGACGCCCATGCTGTTTTCAATTTCTTTCGTCATCTTGTTTACGATAGGCGGTTTTACTGGCCTGATGATGGCAATCGCCCCGTCCGACTTCCAGTACCATGACACCTATTTTATTGTCGCGCATTTCCATTACACCTTGGTGCCAGCGTCAATATTCATTTTAATGGCCGCCGGTTATTATTGGTTGCCAAAATGGACTGGCAACATGTACAACGAAAAAATTGGCCAATTGCACTTCTGGTTGTCCGTGGTATCGGTCAATATTCTGTTTTTCCCGCAGCATTTTTTGGGCTTAGCGGGTATGCCACGCAGAATACCTGACTATGCCGTGCAATTTGCCGATTGGAATATGATTTCCAGCATTGGTGGGTTTATTTTTGGTGTTAGTCAACTGCTGTTTTTGTACATTGTAGTTGATACAATTCGGGGCGGTACGGGTGAAAAAGTTACTGATGAAGTGTGGGAAGATGCACACAAACACGGCTTGGAATGGACGCTGCCATCCCCGCCGCCATACCATACCTTTACTACGCCACCAACCGTGATTCCTACGGAACATTTATAAGGTTTTTTAAGGTATGCTGTGGCTCCAAAACGGGACGCGCACCGGGTGTAGATAATATGAACCTAAAAAGTAAAAATGTTTTGACAGCTTTGGTGTTAGGTGCGATCGCACTAGCGGTTTATGCAGCTGCTGTCATTCAGGCTTTTTCAAAATGACTGAAGATACCGACAAAAAAAATTACCGGCTAGTGCTGAAATTGCTGTTTGTGGCGGTGGCGATGTTCGGTTTTGGTTACGCGCTGGTGCCGCTTTATGATGTGCTATGCGATATTACCGGCATCAATGGCAAAATTGATGCCGTTGCCGTAAAAGAAACGACTTACCCGGTAGACTTAACCCGTGAAATTACCGTTGAATTTGTCACGGCACTGAATAAGTCGGCACCCATGGTATTTAGGGTGGAAAAAAACGAAATGAAAGTACACCCTGGCGAATACCATACGGTGCAGTTCTATGCGGAAAACAAAACGAATCATGACATGGTAGCGCAAGCTATACCCAGCCTATCCCCAGGATTGACAGCGGATTATTTTAAGAAAACCGAGTGCTTTTGTTTTATCGAACAGCGATTTAAACCTTATGAAGCAAAAGTTATGCCAGTGCGTTTTGTGATTGATCCGGCATTGCCGTCCGACTACAAGCGGATTACGCTGGCTTACACATTTTTTGATAAAACCGAAAAAAAATAGAAAACATTTAACAGGTAGGAGTTTATGTCTACGAATAACGCTTATTACATTCCCCATAGAGCCACTTGGCCTATTTTGGCGACGCTAGGGCTAACGATAACCCTAGCCGGGTTTGCCAACTATCTTAATGGCGTGGCCATTGGCCCGGTAATGATGGTGATCGGATTTGCTGCTTTCATCGTTATGTTGGCTGGGTGGTTCACCTTGCAAGCAACAGAAAGTGAATCTGGCATGTACAACACGCAAGTGGGCATTTCTTATCGCATGGGCATGATGTGGTTTATTTTTTCAGAAATCATGTTTTTTGCCGTGTTTTTTGGCACGTTGTGGTACACGCGCAACTTGTCGGTGCAATGGCTGGGTGGTGAGGGCGTTGGTGCGGCTACCAAAGAATTGCTGTGGCCTTCTTTTGAAGCTAATTGGCCGACTAACGGCCCTGGCAATGTCGGCGGTGAATTTGAACCGATGGGGGCATGGGGACTGCCCTTTATCAACACGCTCATCTTGTTGAGCAGTGGCGTTACCTGCACCTGGGCGCATCACGGATTGTTGGCGAAAAAACGTGACCAACTGATCAAAGGCCTGATTGCAACAGTGGTCTTGGGGTTTTTATTTGTTTTGTTTCAAGCCTTTGAATACCACGAGGCATACACGGAAATGGGCTTGACTTTAGGGTCTGGCATCTATGGCTCAACTTTTTTCATGTTGACCGGTTTTCATGGTCTGCACGTTTGTATCGGTGCCATATTCCTCAGTGTCGTGCTGTTCAGAAGCGTAAAAGGCCACTTTAAGCCGGAAAATCATTTTGCATTTGAAGCGGCCGCTTGGTACTGGCATTTTGTTGACGTGGTATGGTTAGGTCTTTTTATATTTGTTTATTTAATGTAAACAAAAACACACGGCTTTGAAAAGCGTTGCTTTGGAAGCAACGCTTTTTTTTTGTCCGTTTCTTAAAACAATTATTTTGTTGTTTGGGCCTGCATTTGCCGCTGGATATGAATATTTTGGCCAATTCCTTTTGGTTTGAACAAACCGCTTGCTAAGGCAATAAAAACAAAAACAAACACGATCACGGAAACAGCAATCCTGACGGTTAGTGCTTTTAGCACTTTATCCGAAGGCTCCTGGCTTTTGTTTTTAGTCAAACTGTACAAGGCATGGCCTAGGCTGCCGACAATTAAGATAAAGGCAAAAATTACAATGCTTTTTATGATCATGCTAAGGTTCTGGCGTTAAGTGTTATTGTGTTTTGAGGTAATATCGGTGCCGTTGCCAACGGTATCATGGGAGTGAAAAATTACATGGCCAATCATAAGCTTGGTTTTAAAGTTCTGAAAATAACGGCTTTTATCGGTTTTATATTGATTTTCTTAATGCTGGCCAAATGGCAATTTGGGCGTGCCGGGGAAAAAGCAATGGTATTGGAACTGGCCAAAAAAAACGCACAGGAACAGATAACAGAACTGCCTACCCTACCCGAAAAAAACGGGCAAACCTGGCACTATAAACAAATCCAATTACAGGGTTATTATGACTCAACCCGGCAATTTTTGCTGGATAACCAGATACGGTCAGGCAAAGCCGGTTTTGCGGTGCTAACACCTTTTAGAGTCGAAGGTTCAGATAACACGGTTTTGGTTAACCGTGGTTGGATACCTTTAAACGGCAGCCGCTACCGCCTGCCTAACCTTGCGGTAACGGCTCAAAAAACCACGATCCGTGGTCGCATCAACAAATTTCCGAGTGTCGGGATCAAGCTTAAAGGAGTTGAAATTCCTACAGCAGGCTGGCCATCGCTTATTCAAATTGTTGACGAAAAAGCGGTTTCTGAAAAATTAGGGCGGCCAATAGCGTCTTTTCAGATTGAGCTTAATGCCGATGAACCGAATGGTTACCTACGCGATTGGCAGTTCACTAAGGAAATGCAGCCGGAACAACACACGGCTTATGCCGTGCAGTGGCTGGCATTGGCCGCTACTCTGGCAGGGTTATTTATTGGCTACAGTTTAAAGGGTAAGAATGCTAAATCAACAAAATAAAAACCGCTTGTTAATAGTCACTATTTTCGGATTGTCTGTTGTGCCCATGTTAATAGCGGGTTTTTTGTACCGCAATTCGGGTGCCTGGTTAGATACCGGCATAAACAATGGCCGGTTAGTCATCCCACCGATTGCCGTCAGTAACCAGGATTTTTCTGGTTTTGACGAGTTTTCAGCCAATAATTTAGCTGAACTAAAGGGACGTTGGTTGATTGTCAATGTCATGCCAAAACCCGAATGCCATGAGGTGTGTCTGGAAGCCATTTTAAAAACCAGGCAATTGCGCTTAATGCTGAATAAAGATTTATCGAGGACACGCCGTGTTGTGCTGGTCGCAGAAGGGCTAAGCACCGAGGCGGCTGAGCAGCTTTGGCTTAAAGACAGTCTTTTGTGGCGATTAAGAACCACGGGCGACAGGCAACAGAAAGCCCTGTTTCAGCAGTTTTTGCAGGCGGACAAACCGGTTGATGAAGCGGTGATTGCTCGGTTATTGGCAGGCGAAGACCGCCAGTTTGCCCTAAGTTCGGACTTAATTAGGCTGACAGCTAGCCCAACCTTGATGCAAAAAATCAACGCCATAATGGCAGGTGGCTTAAAAGACGGCATGATGTTTTTAATTGACCCGCTGGGCAACTTGATTCTGTGGTACGGGCCAGGTTTTGACCCTTATCAGGTGAAAAGCGATTTGCTCCACCTGCTAAAAATTTCCCAGATCGGCTAGTGAACTAAAACCATGTACAAAAATTTGACAGTGTTTTGTTGTTTTTTGAGTGTATTGATCTTAGGTCTAGGTGCCTACACTCATTTGTCAAAAGGAGACTTAGGTTGTCCCGATTGGCCGACTTGTTACGGTGAATGGGTTTTTTCCTCTTTCGCTGACTTAGCGTCTAAGGCCAAGGCAATTGCCCCTGACCGGGCGTTTAACCTGGAAAGAACTCTAGCAGAGATAAGCTATCGGTATCTGGTTTTGGTGCAAGCCATTTTCTTGGTTTTGATAGCCTTATTGTCTGGCTGGCAACGCATAAACCGCCTGTCAGCGGTGACAAAATCTTGGTTGTTGCTGGTGTTGATTAGCTTGCAACTGGGTTGTAGCCGATGGCTGACAACCAGTCTGGCTGACCCAGCGGCAATCACCGCACTGAACCTGTTAGCAATGCTGGTTTTTTGGCGGTTGTTTGATTTATGCCTGTATGGGCGGCCACAAGCAGAGTCTGGCCTAATTGAAATAGCCAACAAACGGCTAATGGGTTTCAACAGGTTTGCCATGCTCGTGGTTTTTTTGCAGATTGCTTATGCCACAGGCTGGTTGGCCTACGGTGCACGCAGTGAATACCATGGCATGGCTTGGCATCAAACCCGCGTTTATTTCGCCCAGTTTGCTTTTGTCTTTGACAGCGATACGGCAAAGCAGTGGTTGTATTTAGGCGGTGTCGCAAGCAATTTTATAGTTTTGGCCAGTCTAGCGTTTTTTGCCAATGCAAAAAAACAACAGCCTTGGCTCAGGGGATTGGTGCTAACGGCTATTTTGCTGCTTCTAGCCGTGTCAGGTCTGGGAGTTTACGGTTATTGGTTTGGTTTTTCAGTGTGGCTGGTTGTGGCACATACCTTAACCAGTGCCTTGCTGATGCTACCTTTGGTCGCTATTTCATGTTACGGACGGTTTGAATACCAACCTGCTGGGTTAGGTGCGATTACTGTTGCGGCACCATCGCTGTTCGTGCCGGAAAAGCCTATGGCAGAACCCCGTATCGAGCCTAAGCCGGGGTCTTTATACACCAGGTTGACGACCCAGTTGCAGCGCACCCGAGGCGGCTTAGGGAGTTTGTTAAATACGTTGTCCCTAGGGCAAAAGCAAATTAATCGGGATTTGCTTGAAGAGTTGGAGACTCATTTATTACTGGCTGATATCGGGGTTGCTGTCACCCAACAAATTATCGGGCAATTGACCGAGCGTTTAGAAGGCCAACAGCTTAATGACCCAGAGGCCCTTGCCGCGGTATTGCGGAAATCCCTTTTGGCAGTTTTAGAACCGTGCAGCCAGGTGCTGGATATTCCAAAACAAGATAAACCCTTTGTTATTTTAGTCGTCGGCATCAACGGTGCCGGAAAAACCACGACCATCGGAAAATTGGCCAAAAAATTACAAGCGCAGGGACATAGCGTCATGTTGGCTGCTGGCGATACGTTCAGGGCTGCCGCCGTTGAACAACTGCAAACCTGGGGCGAACGTAATCAGATTACCGTGATTGCCCAACACACGGGCGCGGATTCTGCCTCCGTGGTATTTGATGCGTTGCAATCGGCCCAAGCCAAAAAAATGGATGTTTTGATTGCCGATACGGCCGGACGTTTGCATACTCAAGCAAACCTTATGGATGAATTGAAAAAAGTGAAGCGAATTATGGCCAAGCTTGATACAACCGCCCCCCACGAGGTGCTGTTGGTATTGGACGCAGGAACCGGCCAAAATGCGCTGTCACAAGCCCAGTTATTTAATGAGGCGGTTGGTGTTACAGGCCTTGCCTTGACCAAACTCGATGGCACGGCAAAAGGCGGGGTAATTTTTGCTTTATCTCAACAATTAGGGATTCCAGTGCGTTTTATTGGCATAGGCGAAGGCATTGATGATCTGCAAGAGTTCCACGCCGAAGCGTTTGTTGATGCGCTATTAGCCAGAGTTTAGGCAAGTTATGTTGAAGTTCGAGCGAGTGAGCAAACGTTACCATGAAACCGGCGAGGTTTTGACGGACATCAGTTTTCAGTTAAAAGCGGGTGAAATTGCTTTTTTAACCGGGCATTCAGGGGCCGGAAAAAGCACCTTGCTAAAATTGATAGGGGTAATGGAGCGCTGTTCGCAAGGCGATATTTGGTTGGACGGGGAAAATCTGTGCCAGGCCAAACAGCGCCAGTTACCTTTTATAAGAAGAAAAATGGGCTTTATCTATCAGGATTATAAACTCCTGCAAGACAGAACAATTTTTGACAATGTGGCACTGCCGTTGATCATCGCAGGCTTTTCCTATCAGGAAGTTTTACGGAAAGTCAGGGCGGCTTTGGAAAAAGTCAGTTTGACCGGAAAAGAAAAAAAATACCCCTATGCTCTGTCGGGTGGCGAACAACAACGGGTGGGAATTGCCCGTGCCATCGTCAACAGGCCGCCGATTATTATTGCCGACGAGCCAACCGGCAATCTTGATCCTGACTTGGCTTTAGAAATAATGAACTTGTTTGTCAGTTTCCAGCAGTTAGGCGTCACGGTGTTGATTGCAACGCATGATATTTCGTTAATTGACAAAATGAATCACAGAGTCTTGAAGCTTAGTCAAGGCAGATTGGTTTCGGGTTAGGCAACAATGAAACGGCGCAGGCAAACTCGGGAAATCAACTATGTGCCGCCGGTTAAACAGGAAATTCGGCAAACCAAGCGCGCCGGCGGCGATTTCATCGATAAATTACTGGCTTATCGAGATGCCCATGTTTTTGCTCTTTTTTTCAGTTTGGGCCGACTGCTCCGTTCGCCTTTCAATACCCTCATGACCCTTGCGGTACTGACTGTCGCCATCGCTATCGCCGCAGGTTTTCAGTTACTCGTTATTAACCTTCAACCACTGTCCGGGAGTTTGGAAACCAGTGCTCAGTTATCCGTGTTTTTAAAAAATCACATTTCTGATGCCGATGCTAAAAAACTGGCCGAAACCATTCGTCAAAACCCTGATGTTAGCGACGTTACCGTTATTGGCAAAGACCAAGCCTTAGCCGACTTCAAAAGTTATAGCGGTTTTGGCGATGCCATCGAGGCTTTAGGTACTAACCCGTTGCCGGTAGTTATTACCGTGTTGCCCGCTGACAACATCAAGAAACAGGCACAGTTAGAGCCGTTACAACACGCCCTGCAACAGCTTGATTCGGTTGATGCGGTGCAAGTGGATACGCTGTGGGTGGAACGCTTGCAGTCCATTATTGCCTTGATCGAAAAAAGCCTAGGCACGGTAAACGCTTTGTTGGCTGTCGCCGCTTTGTTTATAGCGGGCAATACCATACGGCAAGAATTGCACAGCCGTCGCCAGGAAGTGATTATTGCGAAATTGATCGGGGCGACCAATGGTTTCATTCAACGGCCTTTTTTATATGCGGGCCTTTGGCTAGGGTTTGTCTCTGGTGTTTTGGCCTGGTTTGTCGTGACTGTTCTCATGCTGCTGCTATGGCATTCGATTGAATCGGTCTTAAGGCTTTATGGGGGAAGTTTTCATTTGCTGTTTTTCAGTGTTGCCGATACGCTAAAACTGATTGGCCTATCCACCACCCTAGGTGTGCTGGCTTCTTGGGCTGTTTTGCAGTATCAGTTGCGTTATGCGGTCCCGGAATAAGTGTTAGCACTCCTGACCTTGGAGTGCTAAAATTGCCCCCAAATAAACTAACAAGATGAGGTGAACATGGGCAAGACATTGGCATTACCTGTCAACGTGTCGGTGGGAACATTTGACGCTTACCTGAACATGGTCAAGAAGATGCCTACGTTATCACCGGAACAAGAACACGAACTGGCGATTAAATTCCGCGATACCGGCGACCTGGAAGCGGCTCGGCAATTGGTTATGGGAAACCTGCGCTTTGTGGTCCATGTTGCCAAAGGTTACAACGGTTACGGTCTGCCGATGCCTGACATTGTTCAGGAAGGCAATATTGGTTTGATGAAGGCGGTCAAACGTTTCAACCCTGATAGGGGCGTGCGTTTAATTACCTTCGCAGTGCATTGGATTAAGGCTGAAATTCACGAATACGTGATTAAGAACTGGGGTATTGTTAAGGTGGCGACCACTAAAGCCCAACGCAAATTGTTTTTTAATTTGCGTAAGTCTAAAGAAGACATCGGCTGGTTGTCCAATGATGAAGCTGGAGAAATTGCCAGTGACCTTAACGTAGGGGTTCGTAGCGTGTATGAAATGGAGAAACGCCTAGGCAGCCGCGACATGCCGTTTGATTTGTCAGGAGATGAGTTAGATGATGACAATCACGTTGCGCCGTGTACTTATTTACACCAGCATGGGGCAGATCCCGCTGCCATCTTAGAAAATGCCGATTGGGAAGATCGTGAACACGAGATTTTGGCTGAAGCGATGGCAAGCTTGGATGAACGTAGCCGGGACATTTTGACACGCCGTTGGTTGGCAGAAAAAAAAGCGACTTTGCACGAATTGGCTGAACGTTATCACGTGTCAGCCGAGAGAATCAGGCAACTGGAACAAAACGCCATGAAAAAATTGCGAGCGGCTGTGGTTTTGGCAGCCTGAGCCGATTCTTACAGCCTGTGGCCAGACCTGGTGGAATTACTGTCCGCCAGGTTTTTTTTGCCCGGCTCTTAAGGTGCCGGGTTGAGTAAACCCAGTAACAATTGCGCCTGCTGCGCTGCTTCAAGACCCATGGAAGTCAGATAGCCGCCATCGAGTTGGGTGATGAGACCCTTGTGGAACAAACGTTCGGTTGCGGCCACCGTATCCGCTGGTGCGCTGTGCTGGTGTACCTTAATGCCCTCTTGAAGGGTGCTAAGGTTAAAGAGGGCCAGTATGTTCAATTCGTCTAAAAGTTCGGTTGTGAAGTTCATGGGGCATGTCCTGTTTGGTTGATTGAACCGCGAAGTTAAACGAGGTTGGCATAGTGAGCCATGCCTTTTCAAACTACCCGGTCTTTAGGTTCCTGTCCGGCAAAAAATGCCGAGATATTGTCCAGCACCCGGTTGCCCATGGCCACCCGGGTTTCCTCGCTGGCACTGCCAATATGGGGCAGCAAAGTCACGTTATTCAGGTTAAGAAACTCCGGATCAAGGTGGGGTTCGCCTTCAAACACATCCAATCCGGCACCTGCTATCCAGTGTTCTTTTAATGCCTTGATCAAGGCCTGGCTGTCAACCACATCGCCCCGGGCGGTGTTGATAAGGTGGGCGTCAGGACGCATTAGCTTGAGGCGCGGTGCATTGATTAAGTGCCGGGTGGCGGCACCTCCAGGGCAGTGCAACGAGACAAAATGCGCGGCGGCCAACAGAGCTTCAATGGAAGCACAGCGCACCGCCCGCACGCTATCGACAATGCCTGGGTCAGGGGCAGAGGGAGCATAAAACAAGATATTCATGCCGAAACCGTGATGGGCTTTTCTGGCCATAGCTTGGGCGATACGGCCAAAGCCAATTAGCCCCAGTGTTTTGCTAGTAACTTTTTGCCCGAGCAATTGGGTCGGACCCCAGCCCTGCCAGTGTCCGTTCAGGATCATTCGTTCCCCCTCGGCAGCGCGCCGGGCCGACATCAACAACAGCAACATGGCCACGTCGGCAGTGCAGTCGGTCAGTACATCTGGGGTGTTAGTGACGACCACACCGTGTTCCTTGGCGGCATGGGTGTCTATGTTGTTGTAACCCACGCCAAAATTACCGATGATGCGCACGCGCCGACCGGTGACGCCGATAATGTCCGCCGTAATGGGATCGGTCACGGTTGGTAAAAGCGCGTCCGCCGTTTGCATGGCTTGTTTTAGAGCCTCGGCGGTCATGGGTGTGTCGGATGGGTTGACCTGGACGTCGTAAACGCTTTTTAATCGGGCTTCAACTTCGACGGGCCAGCGGCGGGTCAGGATAACTTTAGGTTTATTCATGGGCCGGTCTCTAGTTTACGCCAGGGCGGTTAGGAAAAAGCGAGCCACAGACGAGGTTATGGTTTTTACCGCCACATGCGGATTACGCTGTGGCGCGGTAATATGTAATCGCCGCCGCCACGCCGCTGCCGGGTTCGATGGCGATGCCGCTGTCCAAAAGCGCCATTTCCACCCCGGCGATGGCACCTAGCATAGAGACGTCGTTCATGTCGCCGACATGGCCGATACGGAACACCTTTCCCGCTACTTCGGACAAGCCGGCACCCAACGAGATATGGTACTTTTTGAACGCCGTACTGATGACGGTGCGGGCGTCTTTGTCTGCGGGAACAACCACCGCCGATACCGTATTCGATGCGAATCCGGGTTGGGCGCACAGTTGCAGGCCCCAGGCTGCAATGGCTTGGCGGGTACCTTCGGCTAAACGGTAGTGACGAGCGAATACCTGCTCTAAACCTTCTTCTAGCAACAAATCCAAAGCTTTACGCAAGCCATACAATAAAGGCAAGTTGGGTGTGTACGGGGTGTAGCCGTCTTTGTTGGCGTTCATTTGGTCTTTCAGGTCCAAAAAGCAACGCGGATAACGGCAAGTTTCTACCCTAGCTAGGGCTTTTTGGCTGAACGCTACAAAAGCACCCCCAGCAGGGAGCATAAAGCCTTTTTGCGAGCCGCTGATGGCGCCGTCCACGCCCCATTCGTCCATGCGAAAATCAATGCTGGCAATGGAACTGACACCGTCCACGAACAACAGAGCCGGGTGGCCGGCGGTGTCCAGGGCTGTGCGGGTGCCGGCTATATCGCTGGTGACGCCGGTAGCCGTTTCGTTGTGGGTGGCCAATACGGCCTTAATCTCATGGTTTTTGTCCTCTTTTAGGCGGGTTTCCAGTTTGTCCAGCGGAATGCCCATGCCCCAAGGTTCATTATGGATTTCCACGTCAAAACCTAGGCGTTTGGCCATTTCTGCCCACAAATGGCTGAATTGACCGAATCGGTAAATGAGTATCTTATCGCCAGGGTTCAGCGTGTTGGTCAAGGCAATTTCCCAGCCTGCGGTACCCGTGGCGGGAAAAACAAACGCTTGGCCGGTTTCGGTTTTGAAGATTTTTTTTAAGTCGTGCAGCAAGGGCAGCAGCAACTGAGGGAAGACCGGCGATCGGTGGTCTTCCATTTCGATGTGCATTGCGTTCAGGACGGACTGGGGGACGTTGGTAGGGCCTGGTATGTAAAGGTGGTTGCGACCTGCCATGCTGCTGCCTCTTTGGGTTTTAAGCGGTTGAATAAAAAAACAAAAAAATATTTTTAGTAAAGACTGAGCTAAAAATAGTCGGCAATAATGCCATAGCCAATGGCAATCGGCAAGATTTGGTTTTTTACTAAAAATTGACATTAACCGGCCTAAAAGTAGAATGACCGGTTTATTTTGTGTTCAGCTTCCGCGTCAGTCTCCATTAAATAATGACTAGCGTGCGGTCGGTTGCGTAACGGTTACGAGGAATCCATGAGCCATACTTTATATGCCGCATCAGTGTTGCGGGTGCAACGTTGTGAATTGGCAGTCCCAGGGTCGAATCCTGGCCTGTTTGAGAAAGCTTTGGCCAGTGGCGTCGATTTTGTGTTTCTTGACCTCGAAGATGCCGTCGCCCCTGATGACAAGCTGACGGCCCGAAAAAATATTATCGAAGCCCTCAATGACTTGGATTGGCGCGGTGCCGGCATCACGGTTTCCGTGCGTATCAACGGTTTGGATACCCAATACATGGTCCGGGATGTGGTTGATTTAGTGGAGCAAGCCGGCAGCAAAATTGACACGCTTTTAATTCCCAAAGTCGGTGTTTACAGTGATGTTTACATGGTTGAAGCCATGTTGAACCAATTGGAAATGCAGCAAGGCCTGAACCGTAAAATTGGTGTTGAGGCCCTGATCGAAACCGCATTGGGCATGGCTAATGTTGAGGACATTGCCCGTCAGGGCACGCACGGCCGTCTGGAGGCCTTGCACTTCGGTGTTGCCGATTATGCTGCGAGCAACCGCGCCCGCACCACCAACATCGGCGGCCTGAACCCCGATTACCCGGGCGACCAATGGCATGCCGCCATCAGCCGCATGACGGTTGCCTGCCGTGCTTACGGTCTGCGCCCGATTGACGGGCCATTCGGTGATTTCAAAGACCCCGACGGCTACATCCTAGCCGCTAAGCGTGCGGCCGCATTAGGCTGTGAAGGCAAATGGGCGATCCATCCCTCGCAAGTGCCATTGGCCAATGACGTGTTCACCCCGCCCGCTGCCGAAGTGGAAAAAGCCCGCCGTATTTTGGCCGCCTTACAAGCAGCAGCGGCCCAAGGCCAAGGTGCAGCGGCTTTAGATGGCCGCCTGATAGACGCGGCTTCCGAGCGCATGGCCAACAATATCGTCAACATGGCCGGGGCAATCGCAGCAAAAAACCAATAGCCCGCAGTGCTTTTGGGCCGGTCGGCTAAACCCGTTCCGGTTGCGGCCTGCATCAACCACTCGATTTGAATTTTTAAGGAGACGCTGTGGATATCCACGAATACCAGGCGAAAGAACTGCTGAGCGGTTACGGGGTAAAAATCGCCGAAGGCGGCCTAGCCTACAGCCCGGAAGATGCGGTACAACGCGCCCGTGAATTGGGCGGGCATATTTGGGCGGTGAAGGCACAAATTCATTCCGGTGCCAGGGGCAAGGCCGGTGGTATTAAACTGTGCAAGACCCACGATAGCGTCGAGGCGGCGGCTGAAAACTTGCTAGGTAAACGCTTGATTACCCACCAGACCGGCCCGCAGGGCAAGGTCTGTAACCGGCTTTACATCGAAGCCGGGGCGGACATCGCCAAAGAAATGTACCTTTGTTTCTTGGTGGACCGTAGCACCGAGCGCATCGTTATGGTGGGTTCTGCTCAAGGTGGCATGGAAATTGAGGAGCTGGCCGAAAACCAAGCCGATGCCATCAAAAAAATCTACATCGAACCGGCTGTGGGTTTGCTTGATTACCAAGCTCGGGAAATGGCTTTTGCCTTAGGCCTAGATTCCGAAACGCTAAGCCATGCGGTCAAAACCATCAGGGGATGCTACCGCGCCTTGCGGGAGTTGGATGCCAATATGCTGGAAATCAACCCGTTGGTGCTGACCGGCAGCGGCGAATTGCTGGCTTTGGACGCAAAAATGAGTTTTGATGAAAACGCTTTGTTCCGGCAACAAAAAATTGCCGAGCTACGCGACAAAACCCAAGAGGAGCCGCGCGAAACCGCCGCCGCCGACCGGGGCTTAAGCTATGTCGGCTTGGATGGCGACATCGGTTGCATGATTAACGGTGCCGGTTTGGCGATGGCAACCATGGACATGATCAAACTGGCCGGCGGCGAGCCGGCGAATTTTTTGGATGTCGGCGGCGGTGCTTCGGCCGAGCGCACCGAAAAAGCTTTCCGACTGGTGTTGGCCGACAAAAACGTCAAGGCCATGCTGGTCAACATTTTCGCCGGCATTAACCGCTGCGACTGGATTGCCGAGGGCGTAGTGCAGGCGGTGAAAAAAATCGACCTGCGGGTGCCGCTGATTGTCAGGCTGTCCGGCACCCACGTCGAGGAAGGCCAACGCATCATCAAAAACAGCGGTTTGCCCATCATCACCGCCGAAACCTTGGCAGAAGCGGCGGAAAAAGCCGTGGCGGCGCGCAATCACGTTGTCGCACAACAGGGGTAAGGACCAACCACATGGCTATTTTTATCAACGAAACCACCCGCATTATCGTCCAAGGCATCACCGGCAAAATAGGCAGCTTCCATGCTCAAGACATGATCAACTACGGCTCCAACGTGGTCGGCGGGGTCACGCCGGGCAAGGGCGGCCAGACCCATTTAGGCCGGCCCGTGTTCAATACAGTCAAGGAAGCGGTCAGGCAGGTCGGTGCCGAGGCCAGTATCGTGTTCGTACCGCCTGCTTTTGCCGCCGATTCCATCATGGAAGCGGCGGATGCCGGCATTCACTACTGCGTCGCCATCACCGACGGCATTCCGACCCAGGATATGATGGGCGTGAAGAACTTCCTGCGCCGTTTCCCAATAGGTGAACGCATGATCCTGACCGGCCCTAACTGCGCCGGTACCATCAGCCCGGGCCGGGCCATGCTGGGCATTATGCCGGGCCATATCTACAGGCGTGGCACTGTTGGCATCGTCGGCCGCTCCGGCACGCTAGGTTACGAGGCCGCGGACCAATTGAAACGGCTGGGCATAGGCGTGTCCACTTCGGTCGGCATTGGCGGCGACCCCATCAACGGCAGCTCGCACCGCGACATTTTTGAGCATTTTGAACAAGACCCGGAAACCGAAGTGGTGCTGATGATTGGCGAAATTGGCGGCCCGCAAGAAGTGGAAGCGGGTCAGTTCGCCAAAGCACACATGAGTAAGCCGGTTGCCGCCTACATTGCCGGTTTGACCGCGCCGGAGGGCCGTCGCATGGGCCATGCCGGGGCGATTATTTCCTCGGCCGGCGAAAGCGCGGCGGAAAAAGTGGCCCTGCTGCAAGACTTAGGCGTGGCCATCTGCCCGACACCGGCGGACATGGGTTCCACGGTGGCACGGCTGCTGGCCCGTTTGTCAGGCCGTTAAATGACCGCGCCACTACGCCCCATCGCCTTCGTGCTGGCATCCAGCAACCACGGCAGCCTCATCGTTAACCGCAACGATTACCGGATGACCGGCACCAACAGCGGCTTCGGTGTCGGTTATCAGCTTTTAAACACATCCAGTTTCGACCCCGGCGAAGTCGCTTTTGTATTGGGTTTGCTCAGTTGCCGGCGCAAGCATTTTGGCGACGGGGTGGTGGCGATAGACGGTGGTGCCAATATCGGTGTCCATACTGTCGAATGGGCTAGGCACATGCACGGCTGGGGGCGGGTGACAGCGTTTGAGGCCCAAGAAATGATTTTTTACGCCTTGGCCGGCAACATTGCGCTGAACAATTGCTTGAACGCACGGGCGCGGCTTGCCGCCTTGGGCGAGGGTTGCGGTCGCTGCGAGACAGGAGTCGAGT